>JAUHWS010000014.1 GCA_030427295.1 bacterium
ATCCACAGGCTGAGGTTCTTTTGGACAGCTCACCTCTGAATGAAGATGAGCGGGTTTTAGCTCGGCAAATGCATCAGCTCAGGCGATTGTTTATCGATAGTCGCACTCAGGATCTGGATAAATTCATCCACTCGTTTATCAAAGATGAGCGTCTGCTACCTTTGCGTATGGCCCATCGTTTGAGTGATGTGCGTCGTTTAGATCGATTCCAACCGGATCTCCGGAAGCAGATTGCTCACGAAACCTTGCACATGTACACCGCTATTGCTAGGCGTTTGGGGATGCATGCCTGGGCTCAAGAAATGGAAGATTTGTGTTTTTCAGTGGTCCATCCCGCCATTGCAAAACGTTTAGCGGTTCGCTTTGAAAAACTTCGGTTGGCAGATGAGTCCTGCTTGGAAGAGACTAAAAAATTTTTAGAGGCTAAGTTGAAGGATCAAGAGGTAGAATGTCGCATAGAAGGTCGTATTAAAGGCCTCTATTCAACCTACCAAAAGATGCGTCTCAAGCGAAGGCGTTTTGAGGCGTTGACCGACCGTTTGGCGATCCGGATTGTGGTGAAAAATTATATGGATTGTTACAAGGCTTTGGGAGTGGTCCATGCCTTCATGCATCCCATTCCTGGCAAACTTAAAGATTACATTGGAGCTCCCAAAGAAAATGGTTATCAGTCGATCCATACGGTGGTTTTTCCTTTGACTGGAGTCAACAAGCAGCCGATTGAAATTCAAATTCGAACGGGTTTGATGGATGAGGTTTGTGAATATGGTCCGGCGGCTCATGCGGATTATAAGAAGCAAAAGTACGCGATGGCGACCAATCATACCCGCGTGAATCTCTTCCGTAATCTAGCCCAACTGCATCAATTGGCGGAAACCCCTCAGCAGTTTGAGCGAGTGTTGCGACGTTATTTTGACAATGGTCATATGGCCATTTTTGATGGAGAGGACAACTTGTATCATGTCAAGCGCCCGACGACAGCCATTGACTTTGTTTCCCATGCTTTCCCCAATCGTTTTAAACAGTTGAAATTGATTCGCATCAATGGTCAGGTGGTTGAGTCGGATGTTTCGCTTAAAGATGGAGATGTCGTGTCGCCTGAGTTTGCTGTGGGGGCAAATCGTTTAAAAACTCCTAGAATCATGCGGATTACGTTTAAGCGGCCTTCTTCTCGCATTGACTCTGTCGTCGATGATGGGGTGAATGAAGAGGGTTGATGTTCGACTATTTATTGCTGATTAGTCATTGCTTATTTCTTTTTGAGGTATTTTTTGAAACTAAAAAATTGCCTTCCGAAGGCGGAGTTTCCTCCACCTTCGGTAAGACACGACACCTAAACCCTAATTTCAATTCCTTACAAAGTTTTCCCTTCCGTTTCTTCATTTGCTTCAGCATGATGCTCACTTCGAAGTGTATTCATGTATTCTTTAAAGGCTTCCATGTTTCCAGATTCTTTTAGTTTCATCATTTCACTGCGTTCTTCTTCAGTTAGATTAGACATGAAACCACCTTTATGATGCCCCTTGGGGCCTTTTGGCATGTCAATGCCAGCCTCACTCAATCGCTCATGAACTTCTTGGTGGGTTATTTCACCTGCTTCCTTTTGTTGTCTTAATTCTTGCATTAAATTTAATTGTTCTTCGGTTAACCCTTCTACAAAGGTCTTCATTTCTTCAGGCACTTCAATCCCAGCGGCTTCGAGTTGTTCCATGCCTTCTTTTGGATTCAATTCACCACTCATGATAGCTTGGTGGGTTTCTTTGGCAATGGCCTGCTGTTCTTCAGTCAAATCTTGCATCAATTGCCCCTTGTGCCCACTCATGCCAGGCTTCAATGGAGTTTCAATCCCTGTGGCTTTTAATTGGGTCATGGCTTCCTCATGAGTGAGTTCACCGGCCATCACTTGTTCGTGGATGCTTTTGGTGAATTCTTTCTCCTCTTTGGTTAAGTTTTTCATCATATATCCCATGTGTTTCTCTGGTCCTTGAGGTGGTTCAAAGCCCTCTGCTTCCAGTTGGGCCATGGCTTCTTTATGGCTAAGGTTACCTGTCATTACATCTTCATGAATGATTTGAAAGGTTGCCTGTTCTTTTTCAGATAACTCCTGTGTGAATGCCGATGTTGTTTCGCTGGTGGTGTCGGTTTGGGCTTCGTTGTCTTGGGCGGATGCTCCAAAGACTCCTACGCCTCCTGCCACAACCAGTAGCGCTGCAATGAGCATGCTCACGTTGGCTTTTTTCGTTGCTTTTTCCATTTTAATAGTAATTAATGACTAAATGTTTTTTGCGATCGCACCCCTTTCGGCGTCCCGAACTGGGCTTCATACATTACTACGTTTCTTCGTTTGATTTTCTTTCATTTTTTTATTTTTTATTACTCACCACTCATTGCTAATTACGTAATGCATACTACATAATCCGTACTACGTGCCTGTTAAAAGGCTGGAGGGGGTGGCATTAGCTCTCCATTTAAAGGCATCGGAGGAAGTAGAAAAGTTTTTTTCCAAAGTCTAATGTGGTGGGCTTCAAAATGACTGTCGTCTATTTTTTCCCCCATGATTCCTACCATCATGTATAGCTCGGGTTCACCTTTGAATTTTAGTTCAGCGTTTTGAATATTGATGAACCATTCCTTACCCTTAAAGTCAACAATCAGCCACTCATTTTTTGGGTCAATTTTGATGATTTTACCTGCTAATACGCCGTGATCTGGGGATGCAAAAATTTCATGTTTTTTTATTTCCCATTCTTTGTATATCTGGACATGTTCACGCAAGATGTTTTCAATGGGTTGATCTAATTTACTGTAGTAAAAGCCAGTTCCTAGAACAATTGAGCCAAGGATGGTTCCCATGGCAATGATCCATGGTTTGACTCGATGTCCTTTTTTGGTGTGTATGAACAAGCGGTCGGCAATTAAAATGACCAATCCGATGAATGCTAACCAAAGATAGGGGAGTACGACCACGACTGATTTGATCCTTCCTCCGGTGATTTGGTGGGCGAGTTCCCAATCTGTTAAGTTGAAATTTCTGATGACAATAGCTACAGCCAAACTCCCTACAACCATAGAGATAAAAACGGCCATTCCTAAGAGAAAATGCATGAGTACGAAATACCATCGTGGCTTGGGGGTCACGTTTTCTTTCTTAATCTTCTCGAGGATTTTATCGCTGAGTTTCATTGATTTAATTGTAAATTTTTAATTACGAATTTTCTTTTTAGTGTTTAGTGGTCAGTCCCGAAGGGGACCCTTTGGGTCGTGTAGCGTTTAGTCTTATTTTTAAGATTTATTCTGGCTATTCGCTGGTCGCTAGCCGCTAATCGCTTGTAAATTACGAATGGGTTGCGAATGGTTTTTGAATCGTGGAGTGCATGGTGGAACGAATTGTGGACCGAATGATTGTGAATGATTAATTGTTAATTGCTACTCGCTAATCGCTACTCGCTAAAAAAATGATTCTTTTCGGCGATTTGCTTGAATTTCTTTTTGGCTCGATTGAGGGTGGTGGCGACGGTTCCCATGGGCATTTTGAGGATATCACTGATTTCTTGGTAGTCTAAATCTTCTATGTAGCGAAGGATTAGCACTTCTCGGTAGTTTTTGGGTAGCATGTGAATGGCTTTATGGATCCGATCTACAAGTTCTTTGTGTTTTGCCTCTTCTTCGAGGTCGATTTCACTTTTTAGGACGTCAATCAATCGGCCGGTTTCTTCGTCATCAGTTTCTAGAGGAAGGGTGATCACGCGTTTATTTTTTCTCAGATAGTTGACGGTTTCGTTGTGGGTGATGCGATAGGCCCAGGTGGAGAATTTTAAGTCGGTATCAAAGTTATTTAGATGGGTATAAATCTTGATAAAACTCTCTTGTAGGATGTCCTCGATGCTTTGCTCATCCAACCCAGACAGGCGTCTGATATAACGAAAGAGTTTTTTTTCATAGCGATCGACGAGAGCGGCAAAGTGGTCAGCGTTCTCTAAACTGAGTTGGACCAGCGCTTGATCGGTGTGTGTTTGGGGTTTTTTTGCCATGAAGGAGTGACATCGCTTTGGATGCTTTGACTTTTATTTGAGGGCTGTACCTATATATACACTAATTTTCTTAATTTTCTTTCACTTTATTTGTTATTACTTGTTATTTATTGTTTATATTCTTAAACTTAAAATTAAATTTAAAATTATATTATTTGTTATTTGTACTCTTAAATTTAAATTTAAACTTAAAATTAAGATCGCTGTGTTAATATGGAGGTCCAATCTATTAATCATGCCAAGTCAAAAGGACATTCAATTCATTCAAGGGCAGCTACTGAGTTGGTTTAAGCAGCATCAACGGGATTTGCCTTGGAGAAAGGCTTACGAGCCTTATCAAGTGTGGATTTCGGAGATCATGCTCCAGCAAACGCAAGTGAAGACCGTTTTGCCTTATTTTGAGCGTTGGATGAAAACGTTGCCGACGGTTGCAGATGTGGCTCAGGCTCCAGAAGATCAAATTCTGAAATTGTGGGAAGGGCTGGGTTATTACTCTCGTGCTCGCAATCTTCAAAAGGCGGCGAAAGTGATCATGGCTGAGCATGAAGGTGTCTTTCCTTCTGACTATGCGTCCGTTTTGGCTTTGCCGGGCATTGGCAAATACACAGCGGGGGCGATCATGAGTATTGCCTTTAATCAAGATGAGGCTTTGGTGGATGGAAATGTGATTCGAGTCTTGTCTCGACTCTTTTTCTACCAAAAAAACACGCGTCTTCCTGAGGCTGAGCGACAAATGTGGGAGTGGGCTAGGGGTATTTTACCCTCTGGTGAAGCGCGCTACTTTAACCAGGCGATGATGGAATTGGGTGCTTTGATATGCAGTCCTAAAGCTCCAAATTGTGAAATTTGTCCTTTGCAGGCTGTTTGTAAGGCAAGGGAAAAGGGGAAATTGAATCAAATTCCGAATCGTGGCCCTAAAAAGGAGCTTCAGCGGATTACGGTGGCGTTGGGGGTGATTAAAAAAGAAGGGAAGGTTTTTATCCAAAAACGCCCCGAGAAAGGTTTGATGGCTGGTTTATGGGAATTTCCGGGTGGGAAAGTGGAAAAAGGAGAGACTAAAAGGCAGGCCTTAAAACGAGAAGTAGCTGAAGAATTGGGGATTCAGATCCGTGATATTAAAAAAATTAAGCAAATTAAGCACGCTTATACCTCTTTTAAGGTAGACCTACATTGTTTTGAGGCGCAGTGTGAATCTGCTGATTTTAGGCTTAATTCAGCGGTTGATGGACGTTGGGTGAAGCCCTCAGAGCTCAAAAATTATCCTTTCCCGGCCGCTAATGTCCGCTTAATTGAGGAGCTGGATACTTGATTTATTTTTTGAATTATTGTATAATTATAATATAATACAATAAAATCAAAATTTATCAAGTTATGAATAAGTTTAAAAGACACCTTGGTTGGCTGCAAAAATTTAATTTTAAGTCAGAGGATGAGGAGATCTTTGGCCGCGGGATGGTGATTGTGGTTTTGTCTATTATCTTACAAGTGCTCCTTTAAAGCTCAGTAAGCTTATTCATTGGCGATCGTGCTTTTCTTTCTTTAATTTAAGAAATGTTTGCATTTGATTTAAGTTTGTGTTAATAATGAGTTAGATTTGCCTTCTGGTTTATCTTTATCCATTAACAAAAATAAAATGGAAGAAAAAAAAGGCGCACTATGCCACGTATCTTTGTTTCTCCTGCTTGTAGGGGGACTTAACTGGGGTCTTGCTGGTCTCGGTATGCTCTTTGGCGGTAATTGGAACGTTGTTAATCTACTTCTTGGTTCTTGGCCAACGGTAGAGGCGATTGTTTATCTTCTTGTTGGTCTTGCGGCCCTCAAGGTTATCGTAATGATGCTTGCTGGTAAAAAGGCTTGCATGTAATTAGAGCTTGTCTCGATTAAAAAAAACCTGCCAAATATGGCAGGTTTTTTTGTTACTCATTTTATATGTACTCATCATCGATGTAGCACCATAGCCAATCTTCATCACTTCCTGTATTGGCACTGATGATGGGGTGTTTGGTTTGCTTAAAATGAGCTCGGGCATGTCTGTTTTTGGAGGAGTCGCAGCAGCCTGTGTAGCCGCAGGTCATGCATTTTCGGACCGCCACCCAACAACTGTCACCTGTTTTTAGGCAGTCTACGCAGCCGTTGGCTTGAGGTTTTACGTTAGGGTTGATTTGGTCTTGATGGGTGCATTCCATGTTACTTATTATCTATTATTTATTATCTATTACTAATTTTTCTTAATCCTTAATCCTTAATCCTTAATCCACCTAAGGAATAACATTCGCTTTAATACTAACCTTTTTAAACGAGTCACGAGAATAATTCGATAAAATGGTCACGTTTTTTTCAATTTCTCCCAGTTCGTAATTTGGTCCGTAAAAGTTGGGATCGTAAGTGACTTGGAGGGGGTAAGATTCACCGGGTTTTAAGGTGACTTCTTCGTCAAGGGGAGCTAGGGTGCAGCCACAGGAGGTGAAGGCGTAGGTGATGGTCAAATCGGAAGTGCCTTCATTTTTTAGATCAAAGGTGGCGGTGGCAATTCCATCTTGTTTGCTGATTTCCCCTAATTCGAATACCTCAGGTTCAACTTTTAAAACTGGGCCGTCGACTACTTCATTTTCTGGATTCTGATCTTCTGTTTCGGTTGTGGCTACCAACGGCGTGTCAGCAAAATAGTTTTGAAGCAAGTCGGTTTCGCTGATGATCTGTGGAGCTGTTTGTGTTTCTGGGTTTTCAATTTCTTGATCCTGATTGTCTACCGCGGCCATTAATTCCTGTAGGCTTAAACTGGACGCGCCTTCTACCTCTTTTGAGCTGCGTTCAATTTCTTCCTCTAACGCTTGGATGCGTTCTTCAGAGTCGCTTTGCATCTCTAATAAATTGGCTTGAAGCTTGCTGTTGGATCTAGCTAAGTAAGCGGTTGAAATGCCTACTCCGATTAGTGTGAGGGCGAGCGCTGCGATGATGAGGTGGTCTTTTTTCATTTCGGATGGTTTACGAATGGCTTCACGGATGGTTTACGAATGGTTTTACGAATGGTTTGCGCATGGCTAATCGCTAATCGCTAATCGCTAATCGCTAATTTAGTTTTCTAAGAAAAATAGATCAACGTGTTCGTGGCTTTCGGTGACTATTTTAGCAGGAAAGTTGGCCGAGGGGCTAGTGGGGTCTTGTAGTTTGTCCAACATTTTTTTCTTTTGTTTGCCTTGAACTAAAAACATCACTCGTTTTGAAGCCAGTAGGGTCGGCAGGGTGATGGTGAGCCGGTCCAGCCCATCTGGCGAGATAGAGCTGCTGGCTAACTTAACGGTCTCTTTTAGTGCCTTGGTGTCAGGAAATAGAGAAGCGGTGTGGCCATCTTCGCCCATGCCTAAAATCACTAAATCAAAGCCTTTTTGCTTTCTGGATTCAAGAACTTCGTCGTATTCTTCAGCGGCTTTTTCGAGAGGAAGTTCGGTGTTGAATCCATGAAAAAATTTGATGGGAGAGATTTTTGAGAGGAGGGTGGATTCGATCATTTTAAAATTGGATTGTTCTGAATGGGAGGAGACATAACGTTCATCCACCATGAAAAGCTCAACCTTTGACCATTCAATTTGCTGACTTTTGGCTAATTTTTGGTAAACAGGGATGGGACTTTTTCCTCCGCTGAGGCCAATGGAAACAGATTCATTTTCTTCCAAGTGCCAGACGATAAAATCTTCGATGGCATCACTGGCATCTTGAGCGTAGTCGGTGATCTTTTGGTATTTATAAATGTTTGGCATCGTACCAGGTGTTATGGTCCATTTCGGTTAATTGGCTTTGTTGCAAAGGGCCTTCGGAGTCTTTTTTGTACTGATTCATCTGTACTTTTTTTTTCTTAATGCAAGTGTTGACTTCATCAATGAAGTGCCATGAGGCTAGAATTTCGTCGATGGTTAGGAAGCTGTTTCGCCTTTCTAATAAAGCATCCAAGATCAAACTGGCATAGGGTGGAAGACAATCATCTCCGTGGCAAGCCAGAGACTCTTCACTGATGAGCTCAGAATACTGAGGCACTTCTTTTCCGATATCATTGATGAGCTTGATTTGAATTTTTTCTTTGGGATAGAGCTCAATGATTAATTTGTTGGACTCAAGATTTTTGTCGATATAGGGGGGTTTTTTAAATTCGACGACCACATACGTGTGTTTGTGAGAGAGCTTTTTGCCGGCTCGAATGTAAATGGGAACATCATACCATTCGCTCGAGTCGATGAAGCACCGCATGGCGGCAAAGGTGGGTGTTCTGGATGATTTCTTCACTCCCTTTTGGGCTTTGTAGCTCTTGTATTGTCCCAGGACAATATCTTTTTGATTGTCTAATCGGAGTGAGGCAATCACATCCACTTTTTCACGTTGGATGCTGTGAGGGGCTTGATGAACGGGAAGTGACATGGTCAGTAAGGCGAGGATTTGAAGGAGGTGGGATTGAACCATGTCTTTGATGATGCCTACTTCTTCAAAGAAACCGATGCGTTCGTCAACCCCTGCTTTCTCCATGGCGGTGATTTGAATGTTGGAAATGACTTCTCCTTTTAATAAGAGATTCAAAATGGCGTTGTTGTAGCGAAGCGGGAAGATACTCCGAACCGCCGCTTTGCCGAGGTAGTGATCGATTAGGAATAAGTCTTCTTTCTCAAAATAGGTTCGTACAAATTTAAAGAGTGCTTTGGCTGATTTTAAATCGTTTCCAAAGGGCTTTTCAAGCATGAGTTTCAGGTCGCCCCCAATCTCTTTTTGGATGCCTGCTAAGTGTTTGACAATGGGTTTGAAGGCGATGGGGGGAATGGCGAAGAAGGCTAAATGGGTTGCTTTTTGGCTCCATTTTTCTTCCCTGAGTTTTTGAGAGAAAGCCTCAAAATCTTTTTTTTGATCGTATTGGCCTTGCTGATAAAACACATGATCAAGCAGCTCATTTAAAATCACCTCGTTATAAATGAGCTTGTCGACGTTGGCTTTTACGTTTCGCTTGAAATGGGCTCGAAATTGCTTGTTGCTCATTGGAGTGCGGGCGTATCCGTAGATTCGATACTGTTTAGGAAAACGCTTTTGAAGGGCGAGTTCATAAATGGAGGGAAAAATTTTGAGTTTGGCCAAATCACCCGAGGCGCCGAAGATGATGAAATTGAACGGTGTTTTGATTTTTTCTAGTATCATAGCTTACATAGCTTATGGAGCTTACATAGCTTATGGAGCTTACTTTTTGCTTTTTGTAAGCTGGGCGAAGCCCAAAATAAGCTTTATAAGCTTTGATATTTTTACCACGTGGTGTGGAACACGCCCTCTCGATCAGTTCGCTGGTAAGTGTGGGCGCCAAAGTAATCCCGTAGCCCTTGAATGAAGTTGGCTGAACATGGATCGGTGGTGCTTTCTTCGAAATAAGTCAGGGAACTGACTAGGCTTGGCATGGGGATGCTATTTTCAATCCCTAAACAAACGACTTTTTGCCAGCTTTCAAGATTTTTTTTCAATGATTCTTGAATGGTTTGGATGCTGAATAGGTGAGGGGAGTGATCTTTTGCAGAGCTGAAGGCCTGATGTAATTCGCCCAATAGTTTGGCTCGAATGATGCAGCCCCCTTCCCAAATCCGGCTGATTTCGTCAAAATTTAGCTCCCATCCTTGTTCTTCGGCGGCTTTTTTCATGAGCTCAAAGCCTTGGGCATAGCAGCTGATCATTCCCGCATGCAGGGCATTTTCAAGATGAGGCAGGAGTTTTTTTAATTCGATCTGTGGGGTTTTTTTTGATTTTTGGTAGGACTCACTCAGACTTTTTCTAGCTTCCTTTTCAGCCGAAATATTGCGGGCAAAGACGGCGGCGGTGATGCTGGGTAAACTCACGCCTCGCTTCAGAGCGTCGATGGCAGTCCATCGTCCAGTTCCTTTTTGGCCGGCTTGATCAAGGATATGGTCGATCAAGTATCCTTCACTCAGCCTATCTTTTTTCCTTAGAATCGGAACGGCAATATCAAATAAAAAAGAATTGAGTTTTCCTTGTCCAAATTGTTCAAAGATGTCCGCAATTTCGGGTGGGTTTAGTTGGTAAAGGGTTTTGAGCAAGAGATAGGCTTCTGCCATTAACTGCATCACGCCGTATTCAATGCCGTTGTGCACCATTTTCACGTAGTGTCCGGCTCCATTTTCTCCAATGTGAGTGACGCATGGCTGACCTGAGAAATCACGAGCGGCGATTTTTTCTAAAATAGGTTGAAGGGTGGTCCAACTTTCTGTGGAACCTCCCGGCATCAGACTGGGGCCGTTGAGGGCTCCTTCTTCTCCACCTGAGACACCCATGCCGACAAAATGGATACCTCTTTCGCTGAGTTCTTTTTCTCGCCGAATACTGTCGTCAAAATTAGAATTTCCTCCATCAATGAGGATGTCTCCTTTTTCTAGAAAGGGTTCCAGTTTGGCAATGACTTCATCAACAGGTTCGCCTGCAGGGACCATCATCAGATAGATGCGAGGCGCTTTTAGTTTTTGGGCGAGGCAGCTGAAGTCCTCACAGTAGGTCAGGTTCTCATTCCCATATTTTTTAATAAAGGCTTGAGATTTTTCCTCGTGGCGATCCCAGCCAATGACTTTAATTTGTTTATTGGCCAAATTGCGGGCTAGATTTTGGCCCATGACGCCGAGGCCGATGAGGGCAATGTCGTGGTTCATGTTTGAGTGATGAGTAATTTAGTTGTAAAAGCAAAACGTTTGCTAGAGACGCAAGATTTTGCGTCTCTACTGTTTTGCTTTTTTCCAATCTTTCAAAAACTTCTCCAGACCTTGATCAGTCAGGGGATGTTTGACGAGCTTTTCGTAGATGGCTGGGGGGACGGTGCAAATGTCGGCACCGAGCATGGCGGCTTCGCTGACTTGTCGGGGCACGCGCACGCTGGCGACGAGGATTTCGGTTTTGAAGTTGTAATTGGCGTAGATGGCGGTGATTTCTTCGATGAGTTCCATGCCATCTTGTCCCATGTCGTCGATGCGTCCAATGAAGGGGCTCACAAAGGCAGCGCCGGCTTTGGCGGCGAGTAAGGCTTGGGCGGCGGAGAAGACTAAGGTTACGTTAACTCTTATCCCGGCTTTGCTCAGTTTTTGGGTGGCGATGAGCCCGTCGGGGGTCATGGGGCATTTGACATAAATGTTCTTGGCCCACTTGGCGTATTTTTTCCCTTCGCTCACCATGCCTTTCCACTCGGTGCTGATGACTTCAGTGCTGACGGGTCCTTTGACGGCTTTGGTGATGTCTTTGATGCGTTTTTCAAAACTCACGCCTTCTTTGGCAATCAGGGAGGGGTTGGTGGTGACACCATCGACAAGGCCCCATTCGGCATATTTTTGGATGTCTTTGAGGTTGGCGGTGTCTAAAAAAAGTTTCATGATTTTTTATTTTTAGTTTCTGTTTTGATTATACTCCTGACTCTTTTTTTTCTCAAATAGGCTTTGTCACTATTTGTTGAGTAAAAAATTCGATATTTTTTGTGATTTATGATATAATTAGGGGATAAATATCATTTTCTATGCCTTATGCTAGGGTTCCACGATCGGCAAATGACCAACCGCTTGAACAGCCACTTCCTCCTGAAGGGCGAGAGCGTTTGCAAAATTTATTGAGTCATTTTGATGACCCCACTCATCAGGGTCCTCACTTGACCACGGATTTGGAGCGTCGTTTGGTGGATCGCCCCTTACAAGAGTCGGAGGATATGAATGAGCTTCGAGCCATTGCTAGTCGAGTGAAGGAGGGGCATAACGAAATTACCAGAAAGGTGGCGAGACAATCGGGTGGCAGATTTTTTCAGGCGCGTCACTTGAAAGATGAGGGGCGCATGTGGGAGAAGTTTGGGGAATATGTGCAGGAGGGGGGTGATCAAAACATGATTGTGGATGTGGTGCGTAGTCGTATTCATTTTGATACGTTGGACCAACTGTATGCCGCGGTGAAGGTGCTTCATGAATCGGCTGAAATTGTTCGAGTGAAGGATCATTTTGTTCGTCCGCATGACTCGGGTTATCGAGATATTTTGTTTAATATTCGCTTAAGAGATCCTAAGACCGGTAAAGTGCATATTTCTGAAATCCAGTTTCACCTTAATGAGCTTTTTGCGGCCAAACGTTTAGAATATCCTCATTATATTAAGCGTCGTGAGCTGCTCCCAAAATTGGATTATTATAAAGAGCAAGAGCCTGAAAACACCGAAAAAATCAAGGCGCTGGAGCAAGCAGTGGCATGGGAATTGAATGCGTCACAGCAAATTTATGATGAGGCTTGGCAGGCCTATTTGAGCCGACATGGACAAAGTGCTTTGGCGGCTTGATTCGAATTACGTAATTAATTACGTAATTCCTACTCCGTATTTTTTGAGTGGATTAATTTTGAAGATTATAGTTCTCTCGTATGATGAAATTCTGCTCCGGAATCTATATAGGGATAGGCTGCAATGATTTCCTGCTTTGTGCCTTTTATGATACTTCCATTGGGCGCAAAGAATTTCCATTCACCATCCTCCATTTGGATGACTCTTATTTTTGCCATGACTCCTTTTGTTCCATTTGCTTCGACCCACGGGAATCTTGTTTTGCCGCTGTATCGGACTTGATTGGCGTGAATGCTAATGGATGGTATTAAGGAAACCACTTCATTACTTCCTTTTTCGGAACATGTCTTTGCATTTTTCAGTGAAAAAGCATCTTCGCCTTCTTCTTGCCATGCTTCAGGTTTTTTCAGCATAAACTTTACTATTTTAATAAAATCGTTTATTATAGTAATTATATTCTCTCGCCTTGTAAATGTTTTTCTTTATTCAAAGCCTGAAAAATGATATAATAGGGAGATGAAACTAATAAAAAAATGAAACTTATTGACCGAATATCTGCTGAGGACCCTGAGATAAGAAAACGGGCACACGAAAGATTTTTAGCTTTTTTAAATCATGTTAGGTTAGATGAATCAGACCCAAAAGAAAGAGTGGAGAAATTAAAGCAAATGAGTTTTGGAGAATTTATGAATTTGCTATCAGTTGCTAATGGTGTTTTGACTAACCGAGCTTGTTTCAGGCGTTGGTCTGGAAAAGCTGTCAAAAGCGTTGTTTCCGTTGCTTATTCAGGGATGCTTACCATTGAACCGCCTGATGATGCTGAAATAAGTTTTGAACAATTTTTTCATGAAATGCAAGAAAAAATCACAGCTGAAAATATTGACCTTTTTGCGGTTAAGCTCTACATGGCTATTATTTTTAGCCATATGTTCGAAGACGGAAATGGCCGAACGGCACGGCATGCTTACAGTTTGTTAAAGGAGGGGCATTCAGCAAGTTTGTCTTCGACTCAAAAAAGGAAGTGGGAAATTTCTCAGGTTTGTAATCAGACTAGTTTGTATGCGATGATGATGTGTTTTCGGGATGAAGGTATTGAGGTTGATGATATTGCGACGATGCAAAATTATTTAGTCTCGAACGATGATCATTATGATGCGGGGAATATGAGCCACCTAAAATACCTGGCCGCTAGACGAGTTTTGGGTCCTGAGAATGTTCATGGTGATTCTATTGAACTGAGCCAGTTTGATGAGCAAGCATTGGAACGTTATAAGGCTGAATATGCTGATTTACGTAAAAGATGGTTTTGGAAAATTCAGGAGCAAATAGATTCGAGTGACGGTTTTTTCCAGTATATTAAAGATAATTTGGATGAGGCTATTTTGGCAGATTCCTGATTATTTTTAATAGATCAGCGTTCCGATTTTTAATTTCAACTCTTCCAACCCCACTTTTTGCACGGCCGAAATGAAGAGGGGATTGAGGTGGGCGTATTTTTGCTCCAAATTTTTGCGTTGTCGGGGGCTGAGGAGGTCGATTTTATTGAACACAAAAATTGTTCTTTTATCGCTGCATTCCAGTTCTTCTAATATCTTTTGGACGACGTCGATTTTCCACTCCAACTCAAAATCGTTGCAGTCTACCACATGCAAGAGTAGGTCGGCGTAGATCGTTTCAGCGAGGGTGGATTTGAAGGCTTCGATGAGTTCGGGGGGCAGATCACGGATGAAACCGATGGTGTCAGAAATCAGAACGCTTTGACCGATGTCATTCAAATAAACTTTTCCGATGCGGCTGTCCAAGGTGGCAAAGAGTTCATTTTTCACTTTCACATTTTTCTTGGTGAGCGACGTGAGCAGGGCGGACTTGCCGGCGTTGGTGTATCCCACAATAGCCACGGTCTTAAAGCCATGCTTCTTTCGTTGACGGCGTTGTCCGGCTTGGTTTTTTTCGATTTTCTTTAGATCTGTTTTTATCTTCTGTTCTCGGGTGCGAATGTGCCGCTTCATGATTTCGATATTCGTTTCTCCTTGTCCACGGGTTCCAATCCCTCCTCCTTGTCGCATCAGTTCACCTCCCATCTTAAAAATGCGCGGTCCTAGGTGCCGGAGTTGGGCGAGTTCAATTTGAAGTTTCGCTTCTTTGGTGCTGGCGTGTTTTTCAAAGATTTTGAGGATGAGATCCACTTTGTCCCACACGGTCACCGCGTGTTTTTCAAATTGTTCGGTCAGGTTGTAGAGCTGTCCAGGTTTCAGTAGGTTGTTGATGATTAAATATTCTGCTTTGGATTGCTCTGTGTCTTCGAGGATTTCTTGAACTTTTCCTTTGCCAATGTAAGTCCGGTAGTCGGGCACTTGCTTGCGTTGAATTTTTCGGACAATCACGAATCCTCCGTAAGTGACCAGTAAAGATTCGAGTTCGTTCAAACGCGCCAAACTTTCTTCAGGCGCGGTGTCAGGCGTGATGATGTCGACGAGAATGGCTTTGGGCTTTTTCATAGGACTAAAAACTAAGAACTAGGGACTAAGAAATTCGGTGCCATAGTCCTTAGTTGATAGTCCTTAGTTCACAAAAATTAGTAAACCAACTCAATATCCACCTCCTCTGATTTGGGATGACACTGGCAACTGAGGCGTTGTCCGTCGGGGAGATCCATCATTTCTTCGGTTTCCGTTTTTTCGGTGAGTTCACCTTCGTTTACTTTCACCGCACAGGTTTGACAGATCCCGGCTCCGTTGCAGGCCGCTACGATTTCGACGCCTTGCGCTTTCAATTGGTCCATCATAGAAGCGTCTGAGTTGGGATCGACGGTGTAGCTTTTTCCGTTTACCGTTACGTTGGCCATGTTTTTCTGAAATTAAGGTCTAAATGAGTGGAGGGTTTCTGCTTCATTTTATCGTATTCACTGAATGATGAAAACCTCTTTATCGTTTGAGCTCGATAATGCCTTTTTTATCGATGCTGATCAGTCCATTCTCTTTGAGTTTTTTGAGCGAGCGGGTGACGGTTACTCGGTTGAGGTTGGTGTGCTGGGCTAGTTTTTCGTGGGTGATTTGAAGGGGGATGGGCATGAATTTTCCAATCAAACTGAATTGTTTTTTCTTTTGCAGTCGTTCGAGTTCTGAGTACACGCGCTCCGAGGCGGTTTCGATGTTGCTACGCATTTTGGTCTCGTAGTCTTGAAGACGGTGTGCCATGTTCTGCATCAGATTGAGCATCATTTCGGGGTGGTGGTGGATGATTTTCTGGAATTCATCCAAAGGGGTCACGCAGATCATGCTGCGTTTAGTGGTTTCGGCAAAGTGAGTGGGTTTTTCTTGTTTGGGATCGAAGGTGCCAAAGACACTGCCGGGTCCGAGGGTGTCAAAGATGGATCGCTTTCCATTTTTGGCATGGTATAAAATCACTTCACCATATTTGATGACGTAAATATTTTGGTTGGCTTCGTGGGGGGTGTAAATTTGGGTGGCTCGCGTCATGCCTTCTTCGTAGGAATTGGGAGCGAGTTTGCAATGGACTTTTTCGGAGATGCCTTCATAAATATTGACATCTTTTAGAAACCACATTTTAGGATCGTTTTGCTGTGTCATCGTTTTCAATTTTAGTGCTAGCCTTTATCATATCATATTGTGTGGATGGGCTTTTCTTTTTTTCGTAGTCCGGGCTACTGACATTTTTGGGTGATCCGTTATGATAGGATTGATCTAATTTAATCTTTAAATTTTGCTTATGGAAAACACACAATTTAAACCGCGTGATCTTTCTTTAGTTTTTATGGTGGGGGTGATTTTGATGATGTTGGCGCTTTCGGGATGTGACACGACCGGTCAGATGGAATCCGATACGCTTGATTCCACTGCTGTTACGACGAATGAGTCGACTGAAATGGGGGAGGAGATGATGGATGATCAGGAGGAGGCTCAAATGATGGAGTCCCATGATGATTCGATGGAGGCTGAAGGTGAGATGATGGATTCATCTATGGATGATTTAGATGAATCGTATATTGAGGAGCAAGTGGAGAGTTCTGACGAACCCGAAATGGAGGAGGTATCCGTTGAGGAGACGGTTGAGCCGGCGGTAGCTAATTATCAATCAGGTACCTTGCAAGCTTATGATCAAGTCTTGTTTGAGGAGGCGATTGCGAATGGTGAGAAGGTGTTTGTGGATGTTTATGCGCCCTGGTGTCCAACGTGTCGAGGGAACGAGGAAGCCCTTCAATCAGCGATTTCAAGTTCTGGGGTGGTGGCCTTTCGGGTGGATTATGACACGAACCAAGCGTTCAAATCGGCTCATGGGGTGACGACGCAGTCGACGTATTTGATTTTTGAGGGGGCTTCGGATGAAAAGAGTCGTATTGTGGGGGCTCAAACGACGGATTCATTTTTGGCCTTGATTCAGGGGTGATAGTTTCAAGGAGTCCGTGGAAAAGGCTGGTGTCGATTTCCGTCGCTGGCCTTTTTCTTTGATTTGTTAAAAAAACTTGCACGAAAGATTAAGCTGTGCTATTATGTGGATGGTCGTAGATAGCACATATGTACGTTACGAGCTGGACCTCTTCTCTCTAACCGTAGATAACGTGCCTCTAGTGCTACGAACCACCCCAAAATAAAAGCCGCCACCTCATCCAGGGTGGTTTTTTTGATGGTTTGTTTTAGGCGGCATCAGAAATCATGTGTGAAATTGCTTCTCCGATTCCTGAAGTGCAACTTCTTACTCGGTCGCGCCCACTATTTACATATACAGCAAGATCGTTTGCTCCTACAAGTACAATTTTTTCACCACATTTTATTCTAACGAATTTTTGAGATTCACCAGAATCGATTGACACATTAACCCAGCTTGCTTCTATTGTATGCCCATTTAGCTTTCCTCGCCTCTGTTTTCCATCAAGTGTAGATATTATGTCTGTTGCATCCGGTGGTAGTATTCTTCTGTAATGATTTAATTCTGTTAAGTCGATGATTTGCCCTCTTGCATCGAAGATTGGGCTGAAGTCATTCTGAAGACCCTCTTCTTTATTAGTACTTTCTCTATCCTGATCTATTCTACGCATAATAAATGGTTTTGAATTATTTTTATCCTGACTTCTGAATAACATACTTTTAACAAAAAATCAATTAAATTTTTTACAAAATATAATCTTTGGGATGATTACCTATGTATAGGTAGTTATTTTTTGTTGACCTGAATGGGTTTGACAGACAACGGTTTCTACTATACAGTGTGGCTGTTATGATTCAAAATCAATTTTTCTTCAGCCAATTCTTTTTCTTCTTCGCTTCCCAGCGAGGTCGCTAGGCTATGAGAAAATCATAACGCTATCCACCTCGCTTAAGGCGGGGATTTTTATTATTTAAATTTTATTGAAATGAGTAGTGAAGATTTGGAAAGTGATTTAGCTTCTGAGGAAGTTGGCATTAAGGTTAGACCTGATGTTGCTGACCGCTATAAAGTAGCTGCGCATTTGTTTCGTGGTCATATTCTTGGTGATGCTTTGGATCTTAAGGCTCTTGATTCGATTCAGCTTGAAGGTTTGACATACTTAATTCCAACTGATTTTGAACCAGAGTTAACTGAGGATCAGGAGCGAGCTCTTAATGATCTTAGGTGTAGGGCAAGAGCTTTGCTTAGAGGTATAAATGTGGAAGGACCCGCTAGTAAGCCGTCAGAGCTTCCATCAGCTCATCATACCAGTAGATTTCTTGGTTTTGATGTTGGCACTGCAGCAATAGGTTTTAAAAATCTTTAAATTCTGAAGGCGAGAAAACGTTTTCTCGCCTTCATTGAAAAATAAGAAACCGTTTATCACTCTTGGACCTGCCTGCCGGTAGGCAGGCTTGATCCAAGAGTCGTCAGTATCTCGAAGCTCAGAATTCAAAAAGACTCCCGAGTTCATCGTTCTGGCAAACCACTCGTCAAGCTCGTGGGCTCCACCTAAGGCGAACAGACTCAAAGGCTCGGGAGTGACATTGGGGTGTAGGATGGGTATATACTTTGGGTTGACTTTAGTATATACTTTTTTTCAATGACCAATTTCCAATGTCGCAATTTCCAAATAAAACTGAATTCCGAATTTCTAATTTTCAAACTTTATTCAGACTTTAAATAGCTTAAATAAAACAAATTCTAAACCATTTGGACATTAAAAATTAGACCTTAAGATTTGTTTGGAAAGTATTGGAATGAATTGGTGTGAATTGGAATGAATTAATACATGAGTATATAGATGGGCAGAGGATGGGTATATAGATTAGGAGCGGATAGGTATATACTTGAAATTTTGTCTATTGTTGCTAAGCTTGAATCAAATTGAGCCCTTGGAGTTTATGACTTAAAAAAATATCTATGGAACGACTCATTATTGCCATTGTGCTTGTGGCGGCGGCTTATTATTTTATTCGACGATACGCAGGTGACATGAAGATGGGGGGTTTGGGTCAGCCGAATAAGGCTTATGAAAAAGTTTTTAAGCTCAATCCAGGTGAGGTGGTGGTCAAGCAGGCCTCAGGGCACATTGACCCCAATTCTCATGTGTCTCTTAAAAAGACGGCGGTTAAAACGGCTTTGGGCACTCCTTTAAAAACATTTCGAGTGGTGGAGTTGGTTTTGACGGATCAAAATCGATTTATCATTTGCCAAGTGGGTCAGGATCCTATTAAATTCGATAAAGATCATTTGCCTAAAATCACTGACACGGGTGTGGCGGGTCGTTTTTCTAAGATTCCTGGGGCAAAACAACAGGAGGGTCGTATTTTGAAAATTGAATCGCCTTTGGTCCCTGAGGTTTACATTCCTGAAAATGCAGATGTCCTTGAAATCAGCGTTCCTCAAGACTTCATTCCAGAAATCATGAATTGGGTTAAAAAGAACAAGTCATCTTAAATCCGTTCGAATTCACCGGTTTCTTTACTTTTTCTTACCTCATCGGGTTTGAAGTAACGGCCGTCCATGGACACATAAACGCCCACTGGCAAAGTTTGCACGAAGGCTAGGGCGCTTCCGACATTGAACAGGCTGCATGAGCTGTCGATGGTGTAGGGGATCATGGCTCCGGTCAGGACTATGGTTTTGTCGGGAACATTTTCTTGCAGTACCTTGGCGGTTTCGACGATGGTGTCGGTGCCGTGGGTGATTACGATGTGTTTTTCTTTAGCTTTTTTACAATTGTTTGAGATATAAAGTCGATCGTCCATGGTCATGTCTAGGCTGTCCATGAAAATTAGTTTCTCGACATCTACCTTTAATCGACAACGACTTTTTTCGAGCATTTCGGGCAAGTGGGTGTCTTTGATGTAAAGTACTTGTTTGACTGGGTCGTATTCTTTGTCGAGGGTCCCGCCGGTGATGAAAATTTTTATTGGGGGCATATCGTTTATTATTTATTACTTATCGGTATTGTTTTATTGCACCTTTATTATTTCTTTTGGCGACTGGCTTTCCATTTTAATAGTAGTGGGAGTCCTATAAACAGTAGAGCGCCAGCTATAATGATAATGATAAGAACGGTTTGTCGTTGCTCAGCTAGAATGTCACGTGGGTCGATGCCTCCAGATATTGGTCCTCTGAGAACGGATTCATCGATGATTGATTTGCTTACAATCAGGTAGACGATTGGCCATAGTAGCATGGCAATCACGCCGCCTTTTAAGTACCGAGGTTGAAACTTGCTCTTTCTGGTCAGCATAGAAAGCGCTCCAAAGTAAACTAACAGGCCAATGACGTAGTAAATTAGCATTTTGAAAATGTTTAGAGTCAATGGAAGGCATCGACTTATTTTAATCACTTGATGTTGTCAAAGTCAATTGACAGCCAGTTTTTTGAGATATTCATGCTCTAGACTTTGCCCCAACTTGATACATCGGACACCGATTCCATTTTTTAAAAAATAGCTTAAGAGTTGTGTGTTTATAGTTTCGAGTGGATGATGTTTTCGGTCAAATTGAATGTTGCAGCGGTTTTGCTTTTCGGACCATTCGGCTTCGACCACCCCCTCGATAGCTTGAAGTGAGGTGAGGTCTGGCTTTCGATCCAGTTCAATTTGAAGCAGGGAGCTTTTTCCCACGAGTTCAGCGACAGGCCCCTCAAAGGCCATTTTTCCATTATTGATGATGCCGACAGTGTCACACATTTGCTCGATTTCAGACAAATTGTGCGAACTGACGACGACTGTTTTTTGATGGTTGAGGGTTTCGATGAGTCGCCTGATTTCGTAGGCAGTTTTAGGGTCCAGTCCCGCGGTGGGCTCATCCAGTAGAATCACATTGGGGCTGCCCAGTAGGGCTTGGGCAATTCCCACCCGTTTGTACATGCCGTGGCTGCACTTTTCGATGGGTAAGTTGACATTTTTCTCCATATTAACGGCTTTGAGCACGCGGTTGATTTCTTCATTGAGTTCTGATGTGGGTACGCCCGATAGTCTGGCTAGGAGTTTGAGTTGTGAACCGATTTTTCGTCCGGGGCTAAAACGGGCATCTTGAGGGAGCATCCCCATTTTTCCTTCGATGTTGAAGTGACCGGCATTGGTGGATAAGAATCCCCCCAGAATACTGAAGGTGGTGGTTTTTCCTGCTCCATTTTCACCCAGAAAGCCGTAGACAGATTTTTTAGGCACGTTCATGTTTAGGCCATCCAAGGCTACTTTTTTGCCAAAGCGTTTTTTCAGTCCGGTGATGGTTAGGGCGTGCTGCATGGCTTAATTACTAGTTACGAGTTACGAATTACGAGTTGATTTTTTGAGCGTGTAGCGTTTAGTACTACTTTAGGAATTTGCTATTCGCTAATCGCTAATTAATTACGAATGGGTTGCGGATAGGATGCGAATTGTTTACGAATGGTTCCTGTAGGGATTATGGATTACGTAGTACGCATTACGCTTCGCACTTCACACCTCGCACCTCGCACTTGCTCAAAGATCTCGCTTCTTGAAAATAAAAAATCCTGCTCCCAAGAAAACAGTGGTGAAGCCAAGGTAAATTAGGAGGGAATGAAGCATGATGCTGGTGCCGGGAATGAAGAAGCCTTTCCAGTAGTGTAGATTGAAAGGGGAGAGTTCGGGGACCCAAATCAGCATCACCAAGGCGGCAATGGTGGCGAGGGATGAAAAAAGCAAGGCCAGAAAGGGACGTTTGACCCAGGCTGAAAACAGGTAGACCATGCTCGAAAAAGTGATGAGTGGCATCAAGCCGGCCGCCCAATATTTTAAGCTGGCTGCAAAGATATCTCCGGTGTTGAAGAAGTTGAGGGTGTAGTGTCCGTAAATGACGGCTAGTACAGTTGCGATTAAGGTGATGAGGGCGATTTCGACGACCATGCTGAAGAATTTGGCCCAATAAATCGATCCCCGGCTGGCACGGAAGAGGAGATAGCGAGTGGTGCCGTCACTGGTTTCTTGGGCGAGTTTGTCGTAATGGACCATTAAGATTAGTAGAGGGGTGCCTAGTAGCATCACGCCAAATAGTTCGACACTATATAAAGGAATCGATAAGAAGGTTTTTAAAATTTCGTTGCTATTGATTTGTAGGAACTCAATCATGAAATTGAAGGCTAGCCGATAGAGTTCGGGATCCAGTCCTCCTTGCGCTGCCAGTTGTTCGAAGACTTCTTTTTGGGTTTCTTTGATGGCATAAACGACTAAAGTGAAGACCACAAAATAAAGGATGAGAAAAAGGATGGATTTCTTGCTTTTGAGCGCTTGTGCCAAGTTGTCTTTTAGCAGGATGAAAAATGGTTTCATGGATTTATTTTAGCATGAATGAATTTCGAGTGGTTAACGAATTGTCTTACGGATTGTTTACGAATCGTGGAGCGGATAGTGGACCGAATTGTGGACCGAATGGTTTTTGCTGAAGAATTATGCATTACGGATTACGTAGTATGCATGGTCTGATAAAAATTAGACATTAGCTCATTAGACATCAGACATTAAGTATATACCTACCCTCTCCTCATCTATATACCTATCTTCCACAAAACGCTGAGGTTCAGCGACTCACTGACGCTCGACGTGGTAACGAAAGAACTTGGAACGAAACAATCGATGGTAAGACTAAAAAGCTCATAATATAAGCAAAAATGAGTTGTTCAAATCTGAATCACAGTTATTTCGTTGTTGTGTTGTTTCGTTGAAGCAAGAGCTCCAGAAGTCGGAATGAAACAAAAAGTATATACTAAAGTCAACCCAAAGTATATACCCATGTCTACTTCAACTCCAAGATATCAATCACGGGTGGGATGCCGAGGCGCATGGGGAGGAGGACTTCTCCCAAGCCGGAGGTGATGAAGAGTTTTCCTCCTGACTTCATTTTATACACTCCTTGATCAAAATCGCCTTGGGTGGGGATGGCGTACTTGTAGATCCATGGAAGCCGGATTTGGCCGCCGTGGGTGTGGCCGGTGATGGTTAGATCGGCGACGTCATTTTGATAGCTCAGGGTGGTGTCGGGATTATGAGTGAGAACAATTACATTCTCTTCTTTTTGAAAGGAGTTGATGAGGCTGACGTCGTCTTCATTGGCCATGTGAGCTCCCAAGCCGATGAGATAAATGGGACGCTGTGGAATTTGAGTGCTTTGATTTTGAAGCACGTCTATTCCAAGCGTTTTTAAGGCGGCTTTGAGTTCTAGCCGAAGGGGTGGGCCTGGCTTTTCAACGTCATGGTTCCCCAGGACGGCATAGGTTGGAAATTTGATTTCACTGAGAGGCTTAAAAAGCTCCACCAAATTTTGATGGGGTTCGTAGGTAAAATCTCCGGCAATGAGAACGGCATCGACCCCCTCTTCCTGATTGATTTTTTTTACCACTTGTTTTAAGAAGTTGCTATTTTTGTAGACCCCCAAATGGGGATCGGCGATCACAATGAGCTTGGATTCAAATCCAATTTCAATTTCTGTGTGATGGACGGTGATGCGGTAGCGTTCCACAAAACGGGCGTAGATGAACGTTAGGGTCAGTAGGTAAAAAAATGCCAATAGAATGAGCTTCCATTTTCTAGTTTTGAGCGCACTCCAATGTCTCCAGTTTAAATAAATGAGGAGGGTGAGGAAGGGGAATGATAGGTACGAAATGTAGTAAATGATTGAGTGGATCATTGAATTTTAAAGGGATTGAAGGTAAAGTTTAATTGTTTTGCGGATGGCTTCACGTATAGTTCACGGATAGTTTTACGAATGGTTTACGCATGGTTAATCACTAATCGCTAATAAATTATACCTCATAAATTGGAATCAATATGAAACTTCTCAGTTGGAATGTAAATGGGATCCGGGCGGTGGCACGAAAGGGTTTTTTAGAATGGTTTGAGCAAGCATCGCCGGATATTCTGTGTTTACAGGAGACCAAAGCCCATCCTGATCAGTTGGGATTTGAGCTGACGCATCCCCATGGCTATCAAGCTCATTTTAGTTCGTCACAGGTCAAAAAGGGTTATAGTGGGGTGGTGACGTACTCCAAAAAAAAGCCGATTTCAGTACAAGAGGGGATGGGGATTGAGAAATTTGATCAGGAGGGTCGCATTATCACGACTGAGTTTGAGGATTTTATTTTGTTGAATGTTTATTTCCCGAATGGGAAGGCGAGTGATGAGCGCCTCCAGTATAAGATGGAATTTTATGAAGCGTTTTTGGATCATATCGAATCGCTTCGAAAGGAGGGTAAGAAGGTGATCTTTTGTGGGGATGTGAACACGGCTCACAAGGCCATTGATTTGGCGCGGCCGAAAGATAATGAGAAGATTTCGGGTTTTTTGCCCATCGAGCGAGATTGGATGGATCGCGTCATTGAAAAAGGATATGTGGATACCTTGCGCGAATTTCACTCCGAACCGGAACTTTACACCTGGTGGTCGATGCGCTCGGGTGCTCGGGCCAGGAATGTGGGCTGGAGAATTGATTATTTCTTTGTCCAACCCGAGTTGAAGAAAAACGTGAAAGATGCCTTTATCTTGCCTGAGGTAATGGGGTCAGATCATTGTCCGGTGGGGATTGAGCTTAGTTGCTAATTACGAATAGTTTACGAATAGCCGCGAATGGTTTACGAATAGCCGCGAATGGTTTACGAATGGGTTGCGGATAGTTAACGAATTGTTTACGGATGGCTTCACGGATGGCTTCACGGATGGCTTCACGGATGGTTTTACGAATGGTTTACGTATGGTTAATCGCTAATCGCTACATTAAATTTAAATTTGCTCAGTTCTTAGTCCATAGTCCTTAGTCCATAAGAATCAGACTATAGAATTTTCTTGACACTCTGTAAAACCCTCAGTAGACTTTCCTTCGGTTCTTTTTATTATCCTGATTTGTTATGACTAATCGTAGTTCTAGTAAGCAACATGGGCTTGCAAATGTAAAAACCATGCAGCCAAAATCTAAACTTCGCAAGCGACGCAATAAGGCAAAAGCGGCTGTCCGCCGTGAAGCTCGTCGTGCCGCTTTAGCCCAGTAAAGTTTTTTGTTGACATATTGTTTTTTTAGTGTAAAATAGCCTCCTTTGTATCTATCTAAATGTAGATTGAAGCGGGAGCTTGACGTTTTGAAAACTAGTAGTAATATAATAAGTGTTGAAGCTTGTTGCCTCAATACTCAAAAACCTCTCGATGATTGTTGCCACTTCCGCTTTATACAAAGACTAACCCTTACTCAAACATGACTCCATCAGTACAATCGACCGGAAAAGCAGCTAATGGTTTAGCCGTTCTAAAAGAAGAAAACTTCAATCTTAAAGAGGTGATTGAAGACATGTTTTTGGTGCTGACGGATAAAGAAAAAGATGTGATCACCAAGCGTTTTAGTTTGAACAACAAGCCCCGTCAAACGCTGGATAAGATTGGAAAACATTATGATGTGACACGTGAGCGTATTCGGCAAATTGAAAATATCGCCCTTGGTAAACTCCGACGAACGGTTAGTAACACCAAGCTTCGTTTGATCAACAAGTTGGCGAAAGAGATCATTATGCAAGAAGGTGGGGTGATTCTTGAATCTGAAGTCATCAATCGCATTCTTCAAAATATTTACACGACCAACCAGGTGGATGGAAAGATCATCGTTCTTTCTCTCAATTGTGATGCAGAACTCCGAAAAGTACCTCGCACCAATACGTCGGAGTCTTTTTGGATGCTCAAAGCCCTCAGCTTGGCTGATGTTCGTAAGATCACAGAAGCCGGTCTTTCAGCCCTTAAAAAGCACGGTGATGTGATGACTGAGGATCAATTGATTTCTGCGGTTCAAAATCTAAGCACCTTCAAAAACAAGACGATTTCCAGCAAGTTGATCATTTCTTGCTTGTCGACTGACAAGCGAGTTCGTCGTTTGGATGGGAAGTGGGGGTTGATGGAATGGCGCCATGTGAATCCTCGTTCGATTCGCGATAAAGCTGAAATTGTTCTGACTAAGGCAAAAGAGCCGCTTCACTTTGTGGAGATTGCCAATCGTATTGCCGAAATTGGATTCGATAAAAAAGTGGTGACGGTCCAAGCGGTGCACAACGAATTGATCCGTTATGACCAATTTGTTCTTGTGGGTCGTGGGCTTTATGCTTTGGGGAAGTGGGGATATCAACCCGGAACGGTTTCGGACGTGATTGAGCGTCTCTTAGCCAAGAATGGTCCTATGACTAAAAAGGAAATCATCAAAGAGGTTCTCGAATGTCGTAATGTGAAAATTGGAACCATTTCTCTGAACCTTCAAAAGAATCCTAATTTTGTCCGGGTGGGTCGTGCGGTTTACAGCTTGGAAAAGAAATAGGAGCGCCTCACTCACTTTAAAGATTTTTATTCATGGTGATGACCGAGTCTCAATTGGAGGACTTTATTCGCTGTGAAGGCTGGTCTGACTTTGGCGTGGTTTCGATTGAGGAGGTCAAGCAGGCTCTTCAAAAACATGAGGGGGTTTTTGAACAATGGTTGGCGTCAGGGTATCAAGCGGACATGGATTATTTGGAGCGCATGCAGACGGATCGATTTCATCCTGAAAATAAGCTCCCTCAGGTGAAGTCGGTGGTGGTGCTTTTGGCGGTTTATAGTTCGGATGCGGATGGTGGTTCGAGTGGTGGGACGGATGGTGGAGCTCTACAATTGGACCCACAATTGGCTCAACGATCGGGTATTGTGGCGCGTTATGCGCGGGGGAGGGATTATCATAAGGTTCTGAAGAAGAAATTGATTTCGCTTTCTAAGTGGCTGAAGGCTCAGGATGATTCGGTGGAAACGTATTTGTCGGTGGACAGTGGGCCGACGGTGGATCGGGTGCTGGCGGAGACGGCGGGGCTGGGTTTTTTTGGCAAAAATTCGATGTTGATCGATCCACGGAAGGGGAGTTACTTTTTCATTGCGAGTTTGATGGTCAATAAAGTACTCACGCCTACGCCTAAAAAACAGATGCCCAACTGTGGGGATTGTCGAAAGTGTCTATCTGCTTGTCCGACGGATGCGATTCGGGCGCCTGGGGTGATTGATGCTCGGCGCTGTATTTCTTATTTGACGATTGAAAATAAAGGGGGGATTCCAATTGAACTGCGTTCTAAGCTAGGGGATCGTTTGTTTGGATGTGATATTTGTCAGGAGGTCTGTCCTTTTAATGAGGGGCGAGCGAGCCAGCAAAAGGTGATGATTGGTCCGCTGAAGGTGGAGGCTGGGGTGGGGGAATCTTTGGACTTAAAAGAGGTGTTGAGGATTGAAACCGATGAGCAGTTTTTGGAGCGCTTTGCGGGGACTCCGTTGATGCGGGCGAAGCGTCGAGGTTTGCTTCGTAATGCTTGTGTGGTGGCTGGGAATTCTGGCGATGTATCTTTGATTCCATTGCTGAAGCAGGTGATGGAATGCGAGGAGGACCTGATGATTCAGGAGCATGCTCGGTGGGCGATTGAGCGGTTGGAGGGGTAAGTATATACTCATCTTTTCCTCAACTATATACCCACCCTCCACAAAATGCTGAACACCATCTCACTACCTTTTTCAACAAGCGATTAGCAAATAGCGAGTAGCGAATAGCTGAAATAGATCTTAGAATAGAGCTAAACGCTACACGCTGACCGCTAAACGCTCAAAAAACAAACTCGTAATTAGTAACTTGTAATTCGTAACTAAGAATAAAGTATATACTCACCCTCACACAAAGTATATACCTACCCCACACCTCAATGTCACTCCCGAGCCTTTATGGTCCACGAGCTTAGCGAGTGGTTTACCAGAAAGGTGAACTTGGGAGTCTTTTTGAATTCTAAGCTTCAATATTCAAAGACTCCAAGGTCAAGCCTTGGAGTGACAACCATTTTTTCTATCTCTCAATGAAGGCGACGTCTCGAGACGTTGCCTTCAGGAATTATTTCACCCCCCCACTTTGTGATCATCTTCTTACCATCAACTCCTTCAAATCATTCTCTCCCTATAATTAAGAGGGGGCTATAAACCACCCTAAAACATCCTTTTTGAGGTCTAAAAATATTGACATTTCGAGTTTTTCTGCTAGGATTAGGGCATAAAGTTGCTCCTTAAAAATTCGATATTAGTAGGTTCTAATCTGTGTTTGAATAAGCTATGGTTAACGCATTGGTCTAGCCTTCCCACTAGTGCTGTGTGTTTTGGTTTACTTGAATACAGATGTTCTGCCTACTATTCTCCAGATGGAAAAATTGAATCTGATTTTTTAGGTTTAATTTCCCCATCTGGAGGTACACGGTGTACCGACAGTGGGGGGAGGAGTAGTGATCGTGACAGATTGGGCTGCACTGGATGCTGCGTGCAAGCGCAGCAAAACACCATCCGAGAGGAAAGCTCTCGCAACACGTCTTGCCGCGGGGCCACGCCCCAAGCCAAGGTTGCCGAAGCTGCCGAACTCGCCCTGAGCAGAGCACGCCGGCCCGGGACCTCGTTGTCCCGGGCCGGTATCTAATTTTATCTAAAAATCATCCATAAAATCCCCATGAAAAGCGGGGGATGGATCAAATAGATCCATAGAGATTGCTTGCCCAAGTAAGCCACGCCTTTTTGCCATGGGCTGGGGGCTTTTAATTGAACAAAATATTTGTACAAAATATTACCCAGCCCATTGCCGATCACAATCACGCCCATCCAGGGAATCAATGGATAATAGTCGAGGGAGGCGAAGCCGGGGGGTTTGATGCCGAAGGGGAGGGTTAAAAAGGTTCCCTCATTTCCTCCCACGAATTGACCCAAATAAATCAGCAAGGCTCCCACGATTAAATTGAGCCATTTGGATTTGGCTAGAGGAAGTCCGAGTAAGAGGCTGACGCCCATCAAATGCAAAATCCCAAACCAGATGGGTGCGGCAGGAAAGGTGATCAAGGTGGCAACAGTGATGAGCATGCCGATGCCAATCAATCGAAGGCCGCGTTTCACATTGATTCTTAAAATACCAGCCCATCCCTTTTGCTTTGCAATGATGGCGGTGACTACGCCCACCATCCCCATGAACAAGATGGCGGCAATGCGGCCTTCGTAAAACCAAAAGCCAGATCGATAATCAATGTCCACGCTGTGAAAAAAACTCAGGATGAAAATCAAATGAAACACGACCACCATCACGATGGCAATGCCGCGGATGAAGTCGGTTATCCAAATCCTTCCGGATGGTGGAGCCTTTTGTGGAGCCGATTGTGGACCGGATCGTGGACCCATTTGTGGACCCATTTGTGGAGCCGATTGTGGATCGGATGGTGGTCCGGATAGTGGACTGTGCTTTGTTTGTTCGTCCACCATGATTATTGAAGGGTTGCGGTGCTGAAGATGACGTTGAAAGGTTTGCAGTAGATGACGACTGCCTTGTAATCTTCTGGCCTTACTTCAAAAGGTAATTCGTAATTTTGATTTCCAATATTACCTTTGAGCTTGGCAATTTCCAATCCATTTTTAACCTGTTCTTTAGTAGGATTGGCCTCCTTGGTCAAATACACTCTCAAATCGGGGCCGTTGGTTACCATAAAGTCTTCTAATCTAAGCAATTCTGATCCCTCTCCCCATCCGTAAATACTAGCGGTTCCGCTGCCCTTATGAACGTTGTCGGCATCAACAAAGTTTCCACTTTTTATTAGTCCGGGATCATTCTTAAGAGGCTCAGGGGTGGTGTCGATGACTTGGTCAGGCAGACTTTCGTTCATCACTTTGTCGGGTTCATCCGCCATTTCTTCCAGAATTTTCTGCTCCATTTTTGCTTTTTCTTCCTCAGTCATGGCATCGATGTCGGCTTGGGTCATTTGATGCTCTGGGGTATCGATGACCATTTCATTGGCTTCGTTTGTGCTTGTGGGAAATGCTTCGTCCACGACTTCGTCTAAAAGGAGCGGAGAGAGGAGGTACCAGGCCAGACCTAGGGCGATGGCGATACCGATGAGGGTGAGCAGTTTTTTCATGGGATGATATTTATTTCTATTGCTTGAATTGTAGCATATTCTTTTTTGAAAATGAGGGGTGATCTAGACAACATGAATTGTTGAAAATCATGCTTGAAAATGTTATAATAAACAGCAAGAAATCCTCTTAAAATGAATCAAGCCATTCCCCTTGTCGGCCTTCTGAAAAACCCCCGGTATGGGGTGATTGCGGCGATGGTGTTTGCGGGATTTTTCTACTTGAATTATTACTTGATGGCGAACATGTTGGGGGAGCAGGATTTGATGTGTGTGATGGGTGGGGGGCTGACCCCTTTCAATATCACCTTTGCGCTGATTATTAGTGGAATGGCGAGTTTGGTGGTGGTGGGCTTTTTGGAAAATCAAAAAAAACGTTCCATGAGGTCTCGTTTTAAAATGGGCTCAGCTTCCGCGATTGGGGTGACTTTGGGGACCTTGACCAGTTTTTGTACCCTGTGTAGTTTGCCGGTACTCACCTTGTTCGGCTTGAGCGTTCCTTTGGCGGTTTTTACGGATTACGAAATTTACTTCAAAGTGGCGAGTTTTCTTCTGTTGGCCTTGGGGATGTATTTGGTCAATCGAGAGCTTAAAAAGGGGTGTGTGCGTTGTGTGGAGTAAGCGCTTTCTTGACGTAATTTTTTCATCTTTTCTTTTGCGTTATGTAAAAATTAAGGGTATGATGGGGCGCCTTTATTAAAAATGTATGCGGCCTCTAGAAACTTCTTTTTTGGATGATAAATTGTCTGGCCTTAAGCGGCTGTTTTTTTCTGGCCAATTGGATCAAGAGGGGCCGTCTTTGGCTCAGGTCATGGCTCTTTCAGAAATCATTGATTCTGATAATGGGGGTTGGGACAATATTATTGAGCTAGAAGGTGAAAAAAAATATGGGGCAGAGCATTTGGTTTGGTTGAATGAAGTAGTTCACAAGGTGCCCAATTGGTTTGGGATTTTTTGGCAAAATATGAGTCTTTCTGCTGCCAATCGTGATTTGTCTAAAATTGTAGAACGAGGAATTCCGGTGATTCCGACGGAAGTCGTGGCGTCTCCTGATATTTTTGTCAATGGTGTTCGAAGGGAGGTTGCCTATCGTATTGATCAACATTATGATTCTGAGGGGAGGCAAATGACCTATCAGGATGTTGCTGATATTTTTGAGATTCGGCGTGAGCTTTTAAAATTTGCCCGAATGGGTATTGAGTTGCAGAAAGAGGGTTATGGTTTGGACCTATTAGGAGGTCAAATCATTGGTAATTTAATCCATCCAAAAGCTCCTGAGGACTTCAAGATTGCTAACCTTTTGGTTTCAGATCGAGAACGTGTGGCTCGAAGGGATTGGGATCAGTGTGGTGTGAAGTCGGGTGATGTTTTCGCTAAGCCTAAAGAGGCTTTACTCTGTGACACTCGTTTGTATGATTTCACTCCTCAAAAAGGAATTAAAGGAAGGTCAGTTTTGAGGGTGATGCGCTTATTTCAAGATAGCCAAGATGCTATTTTATGGGGAATTTTAAAACGCTTTGGCATCATGCCTGAAATAGACCTCCAAGCCAATGCAACTCGACGGGCTGCTATTAAACTCTTAAATCGATCTATTCCATACATGGAGGGTAAAACTGATGAGCCGCCTCTTGTGAATTTTGCAGAAGCTTCTTAGAAGTATATACCTATCCTCGCCTCATCTATATACCCACCCTCCACAAAATGCTGAACACCATCTCAATACCTTTTTCAACAAGCGATAAGCGAGTAGCGAATAGCGACTAGCTAAAATAGATCTTAGAATAGAGCTAAACGCTATACGCTGACCGCTAAACGCTCAAAAAATAAACTCGTAAT
>JAUHWS010000015.1 GCA_030427295.1 bacterium
GTTCATGAGACCTTTGGTGGTGGGGCGACCAATACGGCAGTGACCTTTGCAGGAATGGGGTTTGAGGTTTGTTTTGTGGGAATGGTGGGGGAAAAGTATGGTGAGAAAGTTTTTGACAATTTACATGTCAGAGGGGTGGATTGTACGTATGCCTCTCAAACCGATCAAGACCGGACGGGTTTTTCGAATATCATCAACACCTTTGATGGGGATCGAACCCTTTTGTACTACGCTGGGGCCAACCGGTTTTTTTCTGAAAAAGAATTGCCTATGGAGGCTTTGAAGCAGGCTGATTGGATTTTCTTGAGTCATTTGGCTCAACCTAAAAGCCGTATTCCTCAACGCTTGCGCTCACTTCTTGCGTCTAACTCCCGCATCAAATTGGCCTGGAATCCGGGTCATGAACAAATTGAGGAGGGGATTAAAAAGTGGAAAACACTCCTCAAACACACTGAGGTTATTTTTTTGAATAAGGAGGAGGCGTCTGTATTTACAGGAGTTCCTTATGAATTGGCGGCCAGTAAACAAGACGACCCTCAAAAAAGAGAGTGTTACGATTGCCTGCTGCCTCCTTATGCGGATGACTGTTCTGGCCCTTTGAAAGCGATGGTGAAGGCTGGTGCGACGCTGGCTGTGGTGACTGATGGGCGCAATGGGGCTCAGGCTTTTGATGGGAAAAATTGGTATTTCTGTCCTGTTCTTTCTCGCAAGCGGGTGGACACCTTGGGAGCGGGGGATGCATATGCCAGTGGATTCACTTCAGCTTTGATACAAGGTTTGCCATTGAAAACTGCCTTATTATATGGTACAATTAATGCTGGTGGTGTGGTGAATCAGCCAGGGGCGCAAAATGGCGTCATGACGAAAAAAGAGATTGAAAAAACTTTAAAAAAAGTGAACAATCGAGTCAAACAGATGTTGATGCCACGTTGAACCTCCACATAAACTAAATTTCTCTAACTACAAGAAATAAAAAATGAGCGATAATCAATTAAAAAAAGTCCTTGAATCTATTGAGGCGGCTGAAGCAGCTCTTAATTTGGCTAAAAGTTATTTGGCTGATGGAGGGGTAGAAATAGAATCTGCTGCCAAGAGTTATTCTGAAAAGGCAGCTAGTTTGACCTCTTCTTCGGAAGGTCGGGTGATTGAAGGGGTGTTTGACGGCCAGAATATGATCGATAAAAAAGGTGCGGTGCATCCTGTTCCAGCGAATTATGCGAGTAAATCAAAATTGGTTCCTGGAGATGTGCTCAAATTGACCGTGACGGAAGAAGGTAAGTTTCTCTATAAGCAAATTGGCCCTGTTCAGCGTCGTACCGTGATTGGACCTTTGGTTAGTAACAACGGTCAGTACCAAGTTTTGGCGGATGGAAAAGCTTACAATGTGCTTTTGGCTTCAGTGACTTATTTTAGAGCCGCAGTGGGTGATGAAGTGACCTTGATCATTCCAATGGATGAAGGCGCGAAGTGGGGTGCTATTGAGGCTGTTCTTCCAAAGTTTGATGATGCAACTGCTGCTGAATCAGGTGTGTCAAAGAAGAAGGGCGAGATCGATTTGGATGCCGATTTGGACATTTAGTTCGGATGGTTTACGAATAGTTTTCGAATGGTTTACGAATAGAATGCGAATGGTTTACGAATCGTTTCACGGATTGTTTTACGAATTGCTCACGAATGGTTTTCTAATCGCTAATCGCTAATCGCTAATCGCTAATCTCTTATTTTATATGGACTTCTTTTTGGCTTTGCCTTAACCTGGAGGTGTTATTTTGAGATTTAAAATTTTTTTGTTATGTCTAAACTCATTCATATTCATGCCCGGGAAGTGCTCGATTCACGTGGGAATCCAACCGTTGAAGTGGAGGTGTCAACGGATGATCATTTTGCCTCTGCGATTGTTCCCAGTGGGGCGTCGACCGGTGAACACGAAGCGGTTGAGCTGCGAGATGGTGATGCCGCTCGTTATGGAGGAAGGGGGGTCTTAAAGGCGGTGGAAAGTGTGAATGCGGTTTTGGCTGATGCTTTGATGGGGGATGATGTGATGGATCAGGCGGTTTTGGATCAGAAAATGATTGAACTGGATGGGACGGCCAATAAAAGTGGGCTCGGAGCCAATGCGATTCTGGGTGTTTCTTTGGCAGTTAGTAAGGTAGCCGCCATGGAGGCTGGCTTGTCTTATTATCATTACTTGGGTCAGCTAGGTGGTGTTTCGGATCCTAAAAAAATGCCAGTTCCTATGATGAATGTGCTCAATGGAGGGAGGCATGCGATCAAATCGACTGATATCCAAGAATTCATGATCATGCCGGTGGGCGCACCTTCTTTTTTAGAGGCCTTGCGAATGGGGGCTGAAATCTTTCATGCGCTTAAAAAAATCGTCGAAGCTAAAGGTTTTTCCTCCACTGTGGGGGATGAGGGGGGGTTTGCTCCTAGCTTATCTTCCAATGAAGAGGCGATTGAGTTGATTTTGGAGGCCGTCCAAAAAGCGGGTTATGCTCCCGAAAAGGATGTGGCCATTGCGATGGATGCGGCGGCGAGTGAATTTTATAAGGATGGGGTGTATCATTTGGCTTGCGAAGGGCGCAAACTTTCCAGTGAGGAAATGATTGCCTTTTATCAGGATTTGGTGGATCGTTATCCGATTGTTTCGATTGAAGACCCTTTGGATGAAAATGATTGGTCCAGTTTCAAGTTGATGACGGAAAAGATGGGTGACCGTTTGCAAATTGTGGGAGATGATCTTTTGGTGACCAACACCGAATTTTTGCAGCGAGCCATTGATGAAAAGGCGTGCAACTCAATTTTAATCAAATTGAATCAAATTGGATCGCTTACTGAGACGATTCAAGCGATTCAAATGGCTCATCAGGCTGGATTTACGGCTGTGGTTTCTCATAGGAGTGGGGAAACGGAGGATACCACGATTGCTGATTTGGCTGTCGGATTGGAAACAGGTCAAATTAAAACGGGTTCCCTTTCTCGTACTGATCGAATAGCTAAATACAATCAGCTCCTTCGCATTGAAGAAGCATTGTCTGAATCTGTTTATCCCCGTGACTTGTTTTAGTCTGAATGGGTTTGTTCCCAGTGAGATTATTTGCTATGCTTGGTCTGTTTTAACTAGTTTTTATTTTCCGTTTTTATGAGACGTTTTAAAATTACTTTTTTGTTTGGCTTTGCCTTGCTTGCTTTGTCTGCTTGTGGTCAAGAGGTGGTGGTGCCTGATGATGTCTTGATGAAGGCCAAGGAGGCCATGACATCGATCAACTCAGGTCGTTTTCAAGTGGATGTTTCTCTTGATTCAATGAGTGAAGGAACGCTTAATTTAGATGGCTCTTTGGCCTTTGCCTTTGATGGGCGTGAGGTGGTTGGTGCCGATTCTACTGAGCTTCATTTGGATTTTTTGGGAGACATGGAAACCGAAGCTCAATCTTTGAATTTAAACCTTGATGCTGAGTTCATCCGTTTGGCTTCAGACTATTATGTGCGGGTGAATGAACTGGCTTCGAATGATCCAAATCTGCAAGTGTTGATTCCTTTGGTCAATCCCTATAAAGGAGGTTGGCTTCAAATTGCTGAAGATTTTATTCCCGAAAATCTTCAAGCCTTCCAGTCTGAAGATGAGGCTTCGGCATTGATTGTGGAGCAAATGAAACAGCTTTTGGTTTCGACGGATTTGTTCACGATTCAAGAGGTTCTGGGGATGAAAAAGGTGAATGAGCGGAATGCTTATCATTTGGCTTTGGCACCAAATGCAGAGGGATTTAGAACCTATTTTACTCAGGTGGCTTCGATGAATGGCGAGGCCTTTGCCCCAGAAGAGATTGACTCTTTTTTGGAATCTCTAGCTTATATCAATCGTTTTGAGGTTTATATCGATGTCGAGAATTACTATGTTTATCGAGTGGATATTCAAATGATGGCTAACGGAGAGGGTGATGGCCAGCTCAATTTGGATTTGACCCTGACTGCTGAGTTGATCAATGATGAGGTTCAAATTGAGGCGCCAGCATCTTCCACTCCTTTTAATCCTCTTAATTTGATGTTGAGTTTGGGGGCTTCCAATGCCCTTGCTGCACCTGATGAAACTAATCTTGACTCTGAAGTGGGATTAGAGGATAATTCAACGGAAGCTTCTGAAGAAGGGGTTGATGTGACTCCTTCTGAATAGGCCGTCGCTAAATTTATTCATTTTTATTTTTTAATTCTATTTATATGAAATCTGTAAAAGCTCTTATGTTAGCCCTTGTTCTTGCAGGTGTTGGTCTTGGTGGTTGTGATCAAACTAGTGAAGAGATCATTGATGATGAGACTACCACTGTTGAAGACGCTGAAGATCTTCTTGAAGATTCTCTTGAAGAAGATGCTGACGAAGATTCAGCTATGGACTCTATGGAAGACGAGTCAGCTGATGCTGAAGATGCTGATGCTACGGATTCTATGGAGGAAGAAGATGCTGACGAAGATTCAGCTATGGACTCTATGGAAGACGAGTCAGCTGATGCTGAAGATACTGATGCTACGGATTCTATGGAGGAAGAAGATGCTGACGAAGATTCAGCTATGGACTCTATGGAAGACGAGTCAGCTGATGCTGATACTGAAACTGGTGCTTACTAGTTTTTCTCTTCACTCAATAAAAAAGACCTTTTGCCTTTGGGTAGGAGGTCTTTTTTGACATTATTAATTTTTTAAAGCATAATCTATTTAGATTAGAATTAGTTCGCGTTCATGAGATCAAACCCCTCTACAGATCAAGGTCACCCTTTACCTTACCTTTTAGCTGCAGGTTTTGCGGGTGCTTTGACAATTTCTGGTTTGGCTGGGGCTGATTCGAGCGATGCGCTTCACGAAACCGTTGATCATGCGTCTGATTTAATGATAGATCGCTCCTCTGTGGATCGCCGAGTGTATGATTTTAGAACCTTTGTTGATGCGGCTTTATCGTTGCAATCCTCTTATTATGCTCCAGATGGTTTGGGCGAAGCTGAAGCTTTGCCTGATCCAGAACAAATGGAACCAGCGGATTTATTGGAAGAATGCCGGAGTATTTATGCTCAACATGCTATTGATGATGCCTTAGAAAACCGTGATTTACCTACTCATGATCCAGCTGACCTTGACACGCTCGGTGATGGTTGTTTTTATCTCGGTCAAGCCTATGGGCAGCGTTGGTTTGATGCTCCTCCACCCTTTGATCAGTGTGAGGGTGTTTATAGTATGGATGCTTCTGATTTACCTCCTGTTTCTTTTGACTTTTCAGGTTATGACAGTGAAGAGCTATCTTTCTTGGAGGCTTGCATTTTAATTTACCAAAAACGCATTCAAAGTGTTTTGAATGAGGATGATCCTTTTAAAACCTATGAGGACCTAGGTTGTCGAGTTGAATTTGATTCTGATCATGCAGAGGCTACTATTTTTCCGCCTGAAGATTATGAAGTTTGTATTGATCAGACCATTGATTTGGGTCGACTTTATGAGAAAGCTCAATCAATTTATGAAGAAGGAGGTCTTAAAGCTATTCTTCCTTTGATTCAGCCAATGGTTTTAGATAAAGAGATGCAAAGCCACTTAGAAAGTATACCTGAAGATTTACATCCATATTTTTTGGCTTTACTTGAGGGAATAAAGACTCTTCCAGGAGATACTCAGGCGATTTGTGATTCATTGAGGCGAGCAGGACAGGATGATTTTAAGGGTCTTTCTAAAAGTGACTTACCCCCCTTGCTTGGTCTCCTTTACAAGGGTGTGATGGAAGAAGAGCGATGTGATTTTAGTGAGTGATTTTCAGGCTTTTTTAAATGCTTAAAAAACCGTATAATGGGGCTGTCATTAATTTGTTTTTATGTCCGATTGCTTAGCATTTTCTTCCATGTCTGATGAGGAGGTTTCAGACGTTCTTAAGGCCAATAAAATTGGACTCACGGTGGAGGAGGCTCGAAAAATTGAATCGATTTTAGGACGTCCGCCCACCATGACAGAAGCGGTGGTTTGGGGGATTCAAGGATCAGAACATTGTAGCTATAAAAGTTCCCGACGTTTTTTGTCGGCTTTGCCGACAGAGGGTCCCAATGTGATTTTGGGTCCCAAGGAGGATGCAGGGATTGTTGAAATATGCCGGGATGGAGATGATCGATGGGGACTGGTGATGAGTCATGAATCTCACAATCATCCTTCCCAAGTGGTGCCTTACGAAGGGGCTGCCACGGGTATTGGAGGGAATGTGCGTGATGTGGCTTGTATGGGAGCTAAAGTGATTGGCGTACTCGACCCGCTTCGCTTCGGGGATCCTGAGAATAATCAAGCGCGCGTGATTGCTAATGGTGTGGTTTTGGGGATTGCGGGTTATGGTAATCCGATTGGTGTGCCAAATTTAGGCGGGGATATCAATTTTGGAGAAGCTTTCAATGAGAATTGTTTGGTCAATGTGTTGACGCTTGGTTTGGTCAAAGAATCAGAAATCATTCACTCCTTTGCTCCGGCAGAGGCGGCTGAGGTGGGTTACGACATCATTTTAGTGGGTAAACCGACGGATAATAGTGGGATGGGTGGGGCTGCCTTTGCGAGCTTCGAGTTGGATGAGGCAGACAAAGAGGCGAATAAGGGAGCGGTTCAAGAGCCGAATCCTTTTTTGAAACGGCATCTCTTGGCCAGTACGTACGATTTGTTCAAGCGACTCAAAGAGTTGGGTAAACTCGATAAAGTTGGCTTTAAAGACATGGGGGCTGGAGGGAATGTGTGTTCTACCGTTGAGCAGGTAGCCGATCAGGGCTTTGGGGCTGAAATCGATTTGGAAAAGATTCACACCTCTATGAAAAATTTGCCACCCAGCGTGATTGCAGCGAGTGAGACTCAAGAGCGTTTTGCTTGGACGTGTCACCCTGAGCTCACGCAGATGATTTTAGATCACTACAATCAAAAATGGGATTTGGGCAAGGTGACTCACAATGCCAAGGCATCTTTAGTTGGAAAAGTAACCAAAGGGGGGCAATACATTCTCAAATACAAAGGAGAAGTGGTGATCGACGCCAAGTGTAAAGATATTGTGGAAGGGCTCCAGTACAAACGCCCCACTCAAGCGAAAAATTATGATCACTTGAAAGAGCCTGATATTGATGAATCTTCTTTGGATTTGAATCGACTTTTTGTGGATTTGATGGGGGCCAAAAATATTTGCTCTCGAAAACCGGTTTACAACAAGTATGATAAAGATGTCCAAGGAAATACTGTGATTGAAGCGGGTGAGGCGGATGCTGGCCTCACGGCTCCTTTGCTTGAGATGGAGGGGGTCGGTGTGGTGGCTCAAAAAACAGGGGTGGCGGTGTCGACCGATGGGGTGTCTCGTTATTCCAAAATCAGTCCCTATTGGCAAGCGGCGAATGCCGTGGCCGAGGCCATGCGAAATGTGGCTTGCGTGGGTGCGTCTCCGATTGCCATCACGGATTGTTTGAACTACAACAACCCTGAAGATCCGGAGCTTTTGTGGGAATTTGAACAAGGGGTACAAGGGATTGCGGATGTCTGTGAGGGGATTGAACTTAAAGCTCATCCAGGCCATGCGACTCCGGTGATTTCGGGCAATGTGAGTCTTTACAATTCAGTGGATGCCACCGCGACGATTGGTTGTGCAGGGGTCATCAGTGATTTTAATAAGGCGATCACGCCTCAACTCAAACAAACTGGAAATCAACTCTTCTTGATCGGAGAACGACGGAATGAATTGGGTGCGTCTGAGTTTTATCATCTCCTCGGTCATTTGGGAGAGAATGTGCCTACGGTTGACTTTAAACAGGCTCAGCAAGACATGTATGCGGTGATTGATGGTATTGATCAAGGTGTGATTGTTTCGGCGCATGACATTTCTGAGGGGGGTCTTTTGGTGGCTTTGGCCGAGATGACCATGCCGCATCCTCGATTTGAGGCTGGAAATTTGGGGGTGGAGGTGGACCTTTCCTCAGTCGCTCCGAACCTTAAAATGTATCAAAAACTCTTTTCTGAAACGGGTGGATTTGTGGTTGAGGTTCCCGAGAAACATGTGGAGACCTTCAAAAAAATCTGTGAACAGTATTCTGTGACCCCTGAACTTCTAGGTCAGGTGATGGATGAAAAACAAGTGAAAGTGAAGGATGGGGGAATTGAGGTGATTCATCAAGCTCTTGAGGTTTTACAAAAGGCTTACTTTGAAAGTTTGTCAGGCTATCTGAAATAATGCTTTTGACTGCTGCATTCTTTTTGAATTAATTTGTAATTTTAAATTTATCATTCGTCATTGAATAATCTTTTTCTTTTCACAGGTCAGGAAACCTTTCTGCTCCAAGAGCAGCTCAAGCGTTGGAAAACCGCTTTTGTGGAAAAGCATGGCGATATCAATTTAGAGGAACTGGATGCTGCTGAAACCCCGATCAATGAGGTGATGGCCGCGGTGAATGCGATGCCTTTTTTGGGAGACAAACGCCTGGTGTTCATTCATGCTCTTCCAAAGGCTCCCAGTAAGCGCTCTTCTAGTTCTGCTTCTAAAAAAGGTGAAAAGCAAGACACTCTCCTTAAAAAAATGGTGGAGGATTTGAAGGATATCCCTGAAACCAGTGTAGTGGTTTTTGTTCAGCCTCATCCAGATAAACGAAAATCTTTTTATAAGCAGCTAATTAAATTGGCTGAAGTGAAAGAATTTAAACCTTTGACAGGTTATGTGCTCACTCAATGGATTGAGAACCAGGTTAGACAAGGTGGAGCCAGCATTGCTTCGTCTGAAGCGGAGTATTTGGCATCTCTCACGGCTCAAAATTTGTGGCGCCTGTCGACAGAGATTGATAAGTTGATCGCGTATGCTTCTGGTCAACCCATCGACCGGACGACGATTGATCATTTGGTGGTGCCAACTGTCGAAGCTAATATTTTCCATTTGACCGATGCTTTGGGGGCTCGAGACTCTAAAAAGGCCATTCATTGTTTGCATCGTAGTATGGCAGCAGGTGAAAAATTGCAGCCCGTTTTTTATATGATCATTCGTCAGTTTCGCCTTCTTTTGCAGGGGGTGGCTTTTTTGAAATCCGCAAATCCTAGTCAGGCGGCTTTTGCAGCTCGGTTAAAGTTGCATCCTTTTGTGGCAAAAAATACCCTTGCTCAGGCCAAGCGGTTTTCCTTTGAGGAGCTCAAATTGGCTTACCAGCAGCTTTTGAATATTGATGAAGGGTTAAAAACCAGTCGAATTAAAATTTTAGCGGATGATCAAGATGAACTGGCTTTGGCTTTAGAGCAATTTATTTTGTCGTTTTAGTCTGAATTAGTAAAAGGGGGTGTTGAATGATTTGCAGATTACTATATTTAGCTCAGTAACTTCTTCACTTGGAACTTCTTTCCAATTTCCTCTGACATTTTTTTGTAGGCGTTTTCAATGATTCCGCGTAGTTGATGTCGTCTAACCTTTATCCGTTGAATGTCGATTCCAGGGCTTTTTTATGGGGCAGAACTATTGTTTCGGTATGGCTTACCAGGTATTTTATTCCATATTATTTTTTTTCGTAAGCTTCCGCTAATAATTCATGGGTTAGCCTTTGTTTTGGATGACAGCCCTTTTCTTTTTCTTAGCTTATTTGCTATGATGCTTTCAGGTAAATAAAAAAATAAAAACAATGAAAATCGTTTTTTTTGGTCGTAAGACAGAGGCACTATTTGATTGGTGGTCAGTGGGACATATTTTTACCTACTATATGATCACCAAGCTTTTTTTGATGAACCTTGCCTTTGAACGGGCGATTTTGATTTTGATTGGTTTGGGATATTTGTGGGAACTCATCGAGCGTATTTTGGAGGATTATGATCATAATAATCATAAGATTTTCTTTAAAGAAAAGGAAGGGTGGTTGAATCGTTATATTGGGGACATTGTCGCTGATGTGGTTGGATTTTTATTGGCTTGGTTTGTGATTTGACGGAAGTATATATTGACCTTCTTCCCAACTATATACTCACCCTCATCAAAATACCAACCATCATCTCAGTACTTTTTTCAGCAAGCGATTAGCGACTAGCGATTAGCTAAAATAGATCTTAGAATAGAGCTAAACGCTATACGCTGACCGCTAAACACTCAAAAAATGAACTCGTAATTCGTCACTAAGAATAAAGTATATACCCACCTCAACCCAAAGTATATACCTACCCTCCTCAAAAAACTGGGAGCTCGGAGCTTGTAGTTGGTAGTAAAAATCAGTTAATGTGATTCCTAATCTAAAAGCTAATAGCTACCAGCCAATTACTTTAAAAGAAACTCAAAATGGTGATCCCGGCAAGGACTAAATAAATTCCAAAAGGACGTAGAGTGTTCTTCTTTAAAAAGCGAAGTAGGAAGGAGATGGCCAGTAGGCTGCTGATGAAGGTGGTGATGCTGCCGGCCAGAAGGAAGCTCAATTTTGGCCACTCTGCTTCACCGGTACTCAGCGAGATGAGGGCATAGACGTTGGCCGCTAGGATCGCAATCCCCCCTAGCATAAAAGAGAAGCGGGCGGCGTGTTCTCTTTTTAAACCCAGTAGTGTTCCGGTGGCAATCGTGCTTCCCGCCCGTGAGACACCTGGAATGAGGGCTAACGCTTGAGCACATCCGATGATGATGGCTTTTTTGAGGCTTACCTTTTTTCTAAAATTCCAATGTCCCCTTTGACTAGTATAGAAAAATAGAAGTCCTACTAGAATAAAGAAAATGGCGATTGATTTTAGATTTCGAAGATAATTACTGATCAGGTCTTCAAGAAGCAGGGCAGCGATGATGGCAGGGATGGTTGCAATGGCCAATTTAAAGGCCATCGAATCGGTATCTAGGTTGCGCTTCTTAAGCATCCCAAATAGCTCTTTTAGTACCTCCCACCAGTCTCTCCAGAAATACAGGACGATGGCCAAGAGTGAGGCGCCATGTAAGAAGATGTCGAAGGTAAAGAGCTGGCTGGTTTCCATGGGGATTTTCAGGAAATGTTCACTGATGACGAGATGGCCTGAGCTTGAGATGGGTAGAAATTCAGTGATTCCTTGAATTAAACCAAGAATCATAGCGCTCATTTCGGAGCTGCTGTAGAACTGGCTTTCGAAAAAGCGCATGCCCGCGTAGGCGGTCAAAAAATAACGAGGGATTCGTCCAATGATGACAGCCAGAATGAAGCGCCAGTATTTCATCTCGAAAATCCCCGCTGTCCAGGTGATGATAATGAAGGGGAAGGGGGTGATTCCTGCTCCAATGACCCCCCACATGCCCCATTTTTTGATGAATTGCTCCCCCTTGTTGATTTTTCGTTGACCGGCGAGCCACTTTAAGGCGGGGTGGCCGAGGTGTTTGCCAAGCAAATAGCCGATACTTGAGCCAATGGTGGTTCCCAAAAAGACCAAGAGCATGACGCTTAAAAAGTTCAAGCCACTGTCAACAGCAAAGCCTAGATAAAAATCAGCAGGGATGGGAAGGATGAATTGTTCAAAGGTGGTGGACAGAAAGACTCCTAGATAACCATGCTCGAGTATAAAGCCCTCTGCTATGGTTTTTATCCAATCGATCACGATGGCAACAGGTTAGTGTTTGACGATGTGTACTTCTTCAATTCGCTTTTTGCTCATTTTTTTCACTTGGAGTTCCAAATTTTCATATTCGATGCGTTGCCCTAAATTAGGGAAACCTTGAAGTTTTTCAAGGATCAGGAGGCTGATGGTTTGATGTTCAGGGTAGTTGAGTTCAATGTCCAAAGCTTCGTTGACTTCTTCGATGGTGGCTTCGCCTTTAGCGAGCCACTCGCTGTTTCCGATTTTATGAATTTTAGATTCTTCTAAGTCTTGTTCATCCACAATGTCTCCTACAATTTCTTCTAAAATATCTTCAAGGGTGACCAGTCCAACGGTGTGTCCCCGTTCATCGACTACGATGGCGATGTGTTGTCGGCGTTTTTGAAATTCATGAAAGAGTTTTGAAATGGATTTGGTTTTGGGGATAACAATAGGGGGGGTGAATTTCAGGTCTTTCACTTTTTCAGCGATGGAATTTTCGTCATGAGTGATCTTGAGAATGTCATGAACGGTTAGAATGCCAATGACATTGTCTAAATTGTCTTTGTAAATGGGAATACGAGAGTGTGAATGCGTGGTGAAAAACAGAGCGGCTTCTTTGATGCTACTTTCGGCACTCAAGGATTCAATGTCAGGTTTGATGGTCATCACTTCTTCCGCGGTGGTTTCGGTGAATTCGAGTACGTTTTCGATCAATTCTTGCTCGTGTTCCTCAATGACCCCTTCTTTGGTTCCAATGTCGACCATGGCTAGAATTTCCTCTTCGCTCATGGATTTGATGGGACTTTTGGCTTTCATGATGCGCATGAGTCCGTGGATGAATTTTTCTAGGAGCCAGACGACGGGAAAAATGAGGTAGGTGAGCCAGAGAAGGGGATAGGCCATAGTTCTGGCAAAGCCTTCGGCGTGTTTTTGAGCGAAGGTTTTAGGAGTGATTTCTCCAAAGATGAGGACAAGGAAGGTGAGGCCTCCTGTGATGATTCCGATGGCTGCACCTCCAAATTGCTCTTCGCCCCACAAGGTGGCAACGACCGTCGCAAGGATGTTCACTAAATTGTTCCCGATCAAGATGGTGATCAGAAGGCGTTCAGGCGCTTGTTTGAGCTTATAAACGGCTTTGGCTCCAAAGCGATGATCGTCTTTTAAGGTTTTTACTTTGGCTGGAGAAAGGCTGGTTAAGGCTATTTCTGCTCCCGAGAAGGTTCCTGATAAGATGATCAGGATGATGAGCAGAATTAAATCCGCGTTCACGTTGTGTTATGTCAGTGTTAAGTAGGCTCTATTGTATCAGACCGGGGGAGTTTGGCAAGAGGTGGTTTTTCTTAGCTCAAAGCAGTTATCAGTATCTTGTTTAATTGATTCTTTTGTGTTATAATTTTGGTCTAAAATTATCTTAAATGAGCATCTTTACTCTAAATGAAAATACTAGGCAAGCCCATCCTGAACTTTTTTTAACGGATTGGTTAAAGCTAAACGCTGAAATGAAACCTAGGATTTTGGAATTGAGAGAGAGGTTGTCTGGTGTTTTTGAGTCTCATTCTCAGGATGAAACACCCTCCCCATTGAATCCTCAAGACATTGATATGAATGGAATTTCCTTGCTTGATGTACAAACTTATCTTGCAATGGGAATTTCTGAAATTGAAGGTGTGCTCGATGAAGAAGGAACAAGAACTTTTAGAAAAAAAATGCAAGATGATCCTTTGGATAATCGAATTGAAGTTCCCCCCTTTAAAGTTTTGAAGAGCTCAAATGGTGCCTTTACTTTGTTGAAGCCTCACTACACTTCTCCCACTGAAGCCTATCCTGAAGTTCTTCTGGAAGCCATTGAGCGTCATCAAAATGAGGTTCTTGTCTTTCGATTGGCTCATTTGTTGGGATACTCAGTTCCCAAAACTTGTTTGGCTCAATTTGAAGGATCTATTTATGTGGCTTATGAATACTTTGATCTTGCACAGAATTATCAAGCGGGTACACATGCTGTAAATAATGAAAAAGATTTATGGAATCGTGTTTGGTTCAACCTATTAACTGAGGCGACTGGTGAAACAGCTGTTCAAGGTATTGTTGATCATAATACCAATCGTTATTATGCTCAAGACTTTGAATATGCCCTTGCATATTATTTTCAGCATTTTAATGATCGTTCTGTTGCTGAGTTTTCGGACGGTGAGTTGATTGATGTCTTGGCTCAAATGCTTTTTGAAAAGGATGCTGATCATGAAAATTATTATGGTGTGATTCCTGTTGAAGATGAAGGTGTTGAATTGGCCAGGCAGCAGTTTTTTGATTCTTTGAATACAATTAACCGCGAGTCATTAGAGCTTATTTTTGCTGATTTTATTGGCACTGAGTCTTACAAGGAATTTCTTATCGACAAGATTTTGCAACGGGTCAGAGTCCTGCCAGTTGTTTACGAGCGCTATTTGGAGTTGACTCAAGATAGCTGACCTATGAGGGTTTTCAGATCTTGTTTAGACTCCTTTTTTAAGGTATTTTTTACCTGATGAAACCACAACATCTCAACTTTATTAAGGCGGAAATTTTAAAGGCGGTTCAGACGGCTGGGTTTGAGTTTGAGGCAGATCAGCTTCATTTGGAAAAAACGAAAACCTTAGAACATGGGCATTTTTCAACCAACGCGGCCATGGTGCTGGCCGGTCAACACAAACAGAATCCGCGTGAAGTGGCTCAAAAAGTCATTGAGAAGCTGGAGGCGGAGTGGCTTGAGAAGCTTGAAATTGCGGGCCCGGGTTTTATTAACCTCTTTATTGAACAAAAATTTTATACAAAAGAATTGAGTCAAATGACTCAAAATTTGGATTCCTATTTTGAAGAATCGATTTCTTTGAATGCATCAAAAACCATGGTCATCGACACCTCTCACCCTAATATTGCCAAGCCCATGGGGGTGCATCATTTGCTTTCAACGATTATTGGTGATTCCATTAAAAATATTTACCGGAAATTGGGTTGGACAGTGGTTGGGGATAATTTTTTGGGGGACATGGGAACTCAGTTTGGTAAATTGATGCATGCGATCAAATTGTGGGGTGACGTGGAAGCGATTGAAAAAGATCCGATCACGGAGCTTCAAAAGCTCTACGTTCGTTTTCATGATGAGGCGGAGGATCCTGATAAGAAAGAAGCCTTGGAATCTGCGGGTCGGGCTGAATACAAACGTTTTGAAGAGGGAGATGAAGAAGCACGAAAAATGCACGCTAAAATCAAAGCGTGGAGTCTCCAAGAAATTCAACCGATTTATGATCGTTTGGGGGTGACCTTTGATGTGATGAACGGGGAGAGTTTCTACGAAGACATGATGCAGCCCATTTTGGACCAAGGGCAGAAAGATGGTGTTATTGTTGAGGGAGAAAAAGGGGCACTCATCATCCCCGTGGACGATCCAGAGGCGACACCTGTTTTGGTGCAGAAGTCTGACGGGGCGACGCTTTACAGTACTCGTGACTTGGCCCGAACCAAATATTGGGAGGACACCTGGCATCCTGATTTGATGGTGATTGTGACTGACATTGCTCAGAAGTTCCATTTTGAACAGGTTTTTTATGCCGCAGAAAAGTTAGGATTAACCTCTGCCAAAAACGTGAATGTGAATACGGGTCGAATGCAGTTTAAGGATGTAAAAATGAGTACGCGAAAAGGGAATATTATTCTCCTCAATGAGGTGTTGGATGAGGCGGTGGCTCAAGCGTTGGCTCGAATTGAGGGGCGAGGTGGAGATACTTTGTCTGATAATGAAAAAAAATCGCTTGCAACGATCATGGGAATTAATAGTGTGAAATATGCGGTTCTTTCGCCCAATCGAAGTACCAATATCATTTTTACCTGGGACAAGGTGCTCAATTTTGACGGCAATAGTGCTCCGTATTTGATGTACACTGTGGCGCGAGCCAAGTCAGTGCTTCGGAAAGCAGGATTGAGTGATTCTGAACTTGCTACTTTTGAATTGAACTTAACCCTCGACCTTGAAAAAGAGCTCGTGATTCAACTCATGCTTTATCCCGAGGTCATTCAGCGTGCGGCGGATGAATTTAAGCCTAATTTGGTGGCGAATTATTTGTATGAGTTGGCCTCAACTTTCAACTCCTTTTACAATGGCAACCCAATTTTGAAGGCCGATTCGGAATCCGTTAAGCGCTCTCGTCTTTTGCTCACGGCCGCGGTGATTCGTGTGATGGAGGATGGGTTTGCGCTGTTGGGCATGGAACCAGTTGAACGAATGTGAATTTAGGAGTATATACCCACCCTCTCTCCATCTATATGCCTATGTCTTAATTCATTCCAATTCACACCAATTCATTCCAATACTTTCCAAACAAATCTTAAGGTCTAATTTTTAATGTCCAAATGGTTTAGAATTTGTTTTATTTAAGCTATTTAAAGTCTGAATAAGGTTTAAAAATTAGAAATTCGGAATTCAGTTTTATTTGGAAATTGCGACATTGGAAATTGGTCATTGAGAAAAAGTATATACTAACCTCAGCCCGAAGTATATACCTAAGTCATCTATTATGAACACCCCTGCACCCCTCTTAGAGAGGGGAATTGATTCTGAGCTAGACCCAGAACAATTCCCCTTCTTCGAAGGGGTGCTCGGAGGGCGGGGTGGTCCAGATACAGACGACTCTAGGGTCTAACGCCCTACGGTGACAAATGGTTTCTCATTCCACAATGAAGGCGAGGTTCCGGCACCTCGCCTTCAGGGATTGATTCATCCACCAATCCCTTTCCCCCTCCCTGTGGAGGGGGACAATAAGATGAGTTTAATAAGATGAAGGGGGAGGTCCTGATGAGATAATTAAAGTTGTTCTAAGTACCGGCTAGTCTACCAGCTAATAGCTAACAGCTAAAAGCTCAAAAGATTCCCTATTTATTTTCATGCAGAGGGTTGTTATACTTGAGATGAATTTTCTATCACGTAAAAAAACGCTGTGAAGCAATATCTCGAACTGGTTCAAGACGTACTAGACAATGGTCTCCAGAAGGAAGATCGTACGGGTGTGGGCACGCTTTCGGTGTTTGGGACTCAAAAAAAGTATGACCTACGCGAGGGGTTTCCTTTGGTGACGACCAAGAAGGTTAAGTTTGATAATATTCTTCATGAGCTTTTATGGTTTTTGAGTGGCGAGACGCATATTCGTTATTTGGTTCAAAATAAGGTCAATATTTGGAATGAGTGGGCCTATCAGATTTATTTGGAGGAGAATGACTTGCTTGAAAAATACCCTCGTTATTCTGAGGAATGGAAGGCCCATATGAAAGAGTTTGTCCAGCAGATTGCCGACGATGAATCGTTTGCACAGCAATGGGGAGACTTGGGGCCTGTTTACGGAAAGCAGTGGCGGGCCTGGGGCGGGGCGGATGGCAAAACCTATGATCAGATTCAATATTGCTTGGATCAACTGAAAAACAATCCCACGTCTCGGCGTATCTTGGTGAATGGATGGAATGTGGCGGAGCTTCAGGAGCTGATTCATCATGAACATCATGCACCCCCGCCTTGTCATACCTTGTTTCAATTTAATGTGATGGGGGATCGACTGGACTTGCAGCTTTATCAGCGCAGTGCGGATGTGGCTTTGGGTGTCCCCTATAATATTGCTTCATACAGCTTGCTCCTCACCATGTTTGCTCAAGAAGTGGGGCTGACTCCGGGTATTTTTGTTCACACCATTGGGGATTGTCACATTTATTCCAATCACGTGGAAGGAATGAGGGAGCAATTGACCCGAACTCCTCATATGCTTCCCGAATTGTTGGTGGCCAAAAAGCCATTTTGGGAACTCTCTCATGAAGATTTTGAGCTTAAGAATTATGAGCATGATGCCTTCATCCGCTTTCCTATTGCGGTGTAGTTTCAGTTGAGGGTCTATTGAAGGTTGTGGATAATATTTCCGTTTAGAACAACGATTCGATTCACTGCTCGGGCTACTATTCGCTCCACCATTCGAGAGTCATTTGTTACAAATCATTATCATTCATCCCATGAGTCCAAAAATTTATCTCATCGTCGCGACCGATTTAAAAAGGGGGATTGGATTGAAGGGGAAACTGCCTTGGCATTTGCCAGGAGACATGGCCTTTTTTAAAAAAATGACCATCCACACCGATGATATTCAGTATCGTAATATGGTGGTGATGGGCCGGGTGACTTGGGAATCAATTCCAGAAAAACATCGTCCTATGGCTGGTCGGAAGAATGTGGTCATCACTCGCAATAAGGATTATAAAGTGGATGAGGGTGTGGTGATTGCTCACTCATTGCCGCAGGCTTTAAAGGCTGCGGATGAGCGCGTGGCTGACATTTTTATTATTGGGGGAAGTAAGGTTTTTGAGGAAGCGATGAAGCGTTCTAAAGTCGATGGAATTTATTTGACGCGTATCAAAAAAGCCTTTCAGTGTGATCGTTTTTTTCCAAAAATTCCTAACGCTTACTATCCTGAAAAAATTGGGGAAGGGATGGATGAGGGGGTTGAATATGAGTTCTTGCTTTACAAAAAACGCAAGCGAAAACCGGTTGCTAAAAAAAGGTCCTCCAGGCCTCGTAAAAAACGTGCATCATCTTCCTAAAAGAAGTTTCCCTCCATTTATTCATTATTTTGTGGGACTTTTAATTTATTTATTCTATGGAAAATGCCGTTGTTTTATCTCAGGTTTTGGGAATCATCTATCTTGCCTTGGGTTTAGGAATGCTAATTGACAGCAAGCATTATCATCGTTTGCACACGGATTTCTTTAAGAACCACGCATTGGTTTATGTGGGGGCTGTTTTGATCATTACGGTTGGTTTTTTTATTGTCCGTTGGCACAATATTTGGACGCCCAACTGGGAAATCATCATTACGATTTTAGGATGGTTTTTACTTTTAAAGGGATTGTTACTCCTTTTATTTCCGACACGATTTTTGCGTCAATTTGAGAGTATGTTTAAAACTGAGCGCCATTTTTTCTATTATGGCTGGATGGTTTTTCTTATTGGGATGGTGTTTGCTTACTTCGGATTTATTCATCCAATGTTGTAGGTGCTTCGGTTTCTGTGGGGATGATTTCTGGGCATTCACCGGATACTATCTCGGTGGCTCCTGCTTCATTGGCAAAGCATTCATTGTTGAACCTGGTTTGTACCTCTTCAATTTTGGCGCACACTGGTTTCAATTCTTTATTGCAGGCCATGGATTCGCAGGCCCCATTCATGGCATGGATAGCTCCAGCATTAGCTGCCTCACATTGATTGAAAAAGGTTTGAGCTTCGTTGTTTAAGTACGCACAAACTGGCTGATACTCTGTGGGGCAGGATTCTAAGATGTCGCATAGCCCCTCTGTGATTTGGCTAGCTCCAACTTTTTCAGCTTCGCATGAATTGTTGAAGGTTTGCTTTTCGTTTTCGGTGATGCCGCACACCGGGGCAAAGTTTTGTGAACAATTTTGAGCGTCTTCTTCTGTTTCAGTGTTGGCGATTGGCTCAATGTTTACCTCCTCATTTGTATCACTGCTTTCAATTTTCAGTTCCGTGGGTGGTGTTTGTAGGTTTGATTCATTGTTGGGCTGATGAGTCGAGACCTCAAAAGCAATCACCCCCAAAGAGAGAATGAGTAGGATGACGGCAAGATTTCGGTGTCGGTTGTACATGGGTTGGCGTTTTATTTTTTTACAGGTTTGGTTTGACTATAGAATATTTTTTCTAAAAATGAAATTCCTTTATTCTAATTTATGCTAAACTTAAGCCATGAAAATAAATAACTGAGTAAAAATGTCTGACTTAAAAATTGGAGATAAAGCTCCAGATTTTACTCTGCCTAGCTCTGATGGTAGCCCATTGAACTTGAGCGATTTTAGAGGAAAGAATATTGTTTTGTACTTTTATCCCAAAGACAACACTCCCGGTTGCACGGTTGAGGCATGCGATTTTAGGGATGCCTTAACTTCACTTCGGAATAAAGATACGGTGGTTTTAGGCGTTAGCAAAGATAGTTTGGCTTCCCATGATAAATTCATTCAAAAGCATCAGCTTTCTTTTCCTCTTTTGTCTGATGAAACAAAAATGGTACTTCAAATGTATGATAGTTGGAAGGAAAAAACGATGTTTGGCAAGAAATACATGGGTATCGTGAGGAATACATTCCTCATTGATAAAGAGGGCTTTATTCGTCACATTTGGAAGAAGGTGAAAGTCAAAGGTCATGTTCAGAATGTCCTCAATGCCATTAAAGCGCTTTAAAAACACCTTGAAAAAAGACTCAAAAAAATGTTAGGATGAGTTAACGAATACAAGTAAAAAATGAAAGTTTCACGAAACGACATCATCAATTTAGCCAAAAGCTCTTATAATCATACGGGCAATGTCGATGTCGTCAGCTTGGCCTCCCAACTTGGAATCGAAGTCTACGCCGTTGAGGAAAGTGACGATTTTGTGGCTCAAATCAAGTATTCTAAAAAGAATGACCAATTCTATATTTTGGTGAATAAAAATCATCCTCACACGCGTCAGCGTTTTTCTATTGCTCATGAGTTGGCTCATTATGTTAGAGATCATGATAAAATAAAAGCTAAAGGAGCGATGAATCGTCAAAACGGTGGAGATGCCAATGAAGAGCATCAGGCCGATAAATTAGCTGCTGAAATTCTAATGCCAGACGAGATTGTCCGTGATTACATGAATCAAATGGATGTCGATTCTACTCAAGTGATCAAACACGGGCTAATTGCTAAGCTCTCTGAAAAGTTTAAGGTTTCAAAGCTCGTTGCCACCCTTAGACTCAGGCATCTTAAATATTACGTCCCTTATATTGAATTTGCTTAACGAAAAAAAAAGAGTTTACAGTGATTTAGAGTTGTCTCAGCTGCAAAAGAATCACGAATATGGTCGTCGCAAGATGATTCTTGATATCCTGTCTTTTCTTTTTGTGGGATCCGTCACCCTTGTGACGGTCGCTTTTTTTTATGAGTTTTGGACCAATGAAGCCCTACGTTTAGGTATCATGGAAAAGATTGCGGAGAATATTGTGGGGATCATCTTTTTTGCCTTGGCTATTTTTGGAATCCGAAAGCAACAGTCTTAATTTTTTTTATGAGATTTAAGTTTTTTACAGCACTGAGCTTGATGTTTGCCTTCTTGGCAGCGCTCATTCCTTTGGATCACGTGGAAGCTCAGGATACCTTTAGTGATATCGCTGGGCATCCGTATGAAGAAAGCATACTTTTTTTAGCGGATCGAGGGATTGTTGAAGGTTATGAAGACTTTACGTTTCAGCCCGATAAAATCATCAATCGAGTGGAAATGCTTAAGATTTTGATGGAGCGTCGTTTTGGGGAATCCGTTGGCAATCAAACCAATTGTTTTAAAGATGTGACGACTGAATGGTTTGCTAAGTATGTGTGTCGGGCAAAGGAGGAGGGGATTGTACAGGGCTATGCAGATGGGTTTTTTAGACCAGGACAACGTATTAGAATGGCAGAGGGATTGAAGATGGCTCTTGAGGATTTTGATTTAGATTTGAGTGCTTATGAAAGAGGGGAGTGGTATGAAAAATACGTTAATTACGCTGACGAACATGACTTTTTTTCTAAATACAGTTATCTGCCTAATGGTTCCATGACACGGGGAGAAATGAGTTATTTGGTCCATCAGCTTATTTTACAGGAAGAGGGGGGTGAGGATGAGGAAGTGGTGGATGAGGAAGTGATTAAGAGCGGTGAAATGAGTCATTCAAAAGAGGAGATTAGGTATCCTGATGCTAACAATGGTTTGTACTACACAAATTTTTCACAACCTTCCAGTGGTTGTGGTGTTCTTCCTCCCGAGCTGCCGCCGAGTGAGATGAAGATTGATGGGCAATATCGAGAATTCATTACTGTGGTTCCTGAGACCTATGATTACAATACGCCGATCAAGCTTGTTTTTGCTTTTCATGGGAGGACGAATTCAAATGAACAAGTTCGTCAATATTATGGCATTGAAAAAGCGGCTGGTGGGAAAGCCATCATTGTTTATCCGTCTGGACTTCCTAATGATTCAGGCCCTCGTCATTGGAAGGATTTTGATGACCCCGCTTCAGATTTAAGGGACTATGCTTTTTTTGATCGGATGCTTGAAATGCTCTCTGCTCAGTATTGCATTGATATGGAACGTGTTTATGTGATGGGACACTCTCTTGGAGCCTGGTTCACCAACAGTTTGGCTTGCTTTAGAGCTGACAAGATTCGGGGGGTGGCTAGTTTGGGCGGTGGCACGTCCTTAGGGGATTGTCAGGGGCCGGTGGCGGCGATGCTTTGGCATAATCCAAATGATCAGCTTTCACCCTTTGAATCGGGAGAGCAAGCTCGCGATCAACTGATTCAGCAGAATAGTTGTTCTAATGAGACGGTTCTTGTAGAGCCTTACGAAGGGAATTGTGTGGCCTATCAGGATTGTAATAGTGGCGCCCCGTTGGTCTGGTGTCCTCACACGATTGATTATTCTCCGGATGGTAGTTATTATCCGCATACGTGGCCTTCCGTTACGGGTGAGGCGATGTGGCAATTTTTTGAGCAGCTCAATTGATGAGTGAAAGGCTTGCCTAGCAGCCCAAAGTTCTATAGAATGGCTTTTGTTGAAATTAGGATGGCCTGGTAGCTCAGTGGTAGAGCGAGGGACTGAAAATCCCTGCGTCGGTGGTTCAATTCCGCCCCGGGCCACCACCCAAAAGCACACTTCTGCCTACGAATGAGTCTCTTTCGAGCCTCCTTCTTCAGCATACGTGTACTTTTGGGTCCCTCCCCAAAAAATTCGTTCCGTTTCACTCCACTTCCCATTTTTTGGGGCCCCCTGTTTTTTTAGTACTTCTGCCTACGAATGAGTCTCTTTCGAGCCTCCTTCTTCAGCATACGTGTACTTTTGGGTCCCTCCCCAAAAAATTCACTCTCCGACATGCGTCGGGTTTTTGGGGACCCCTGTTATTGCAACTATGTGAGTGTAAGTTTCTGCATATTGGGGACGGTGTTTTTCAGTATGCTCAAACAGACACAGAAATTTGCACAGCCATATGAATCCTGCTCTGTGAAATTCCCCTTTGGCTTTGTTCTTTTAGGATTCTTCTGATTTTTCAGGTATCATGAGGGCATGAAGTCTGTTTTATTTGTAGGGTATAAGGGGAAGCGATCTCATGTTCAGTCTGCTCGGAAAAAGTATCGTCTTTTTTTACTCATAGAAAAAGGGGATTATCACGCTGACTATGAAAGTGAATTTGAGCGTGTTTTTGTGGTGGAGGATATCTTTGACTGGAAATGTATTCATTTAGTCTTAGAGGGTCAGTTGTTCCATGCGGTGCTTACTCGTTATGAGGAGTTTGTGGTTCAGGTTTCTGCGATTGCGGATTATTTTGAGTTGCCTGGTATTGCCCTGGAGCAGGTCTTGAATTTTAGAAATAAGTATTTAATGCGCAAGGTATTGCATTCTCAACATGTCCCTTCTGCAGCTTTTAAATTGCTTTCTCAACCTGAAGAGGCGACAGATTTTGTTAAAAAGCATTCATTTCCTTTGATATTAAAGCAACTCTCTGGCATTCATTCAAAATATGTGACAAAGGTGGAGACTGAAGAAGAACTTGAAAAAATGATGACCCACTATCTTCAGGCATTGCAAAATGAAGCTGATCCTTTGAGGCAACGTTTATCTCACTCGGGCTTAAAAATCGATGTACCCCATCCTCACGAGCATTTGCTGTTGGAGGAAATGCTTCAGGGCCAAGAGCTCTCTGTGGATGCCTTTGTTTTAAGAGGTCAGGTTTATTTTTTGCCCCTTTGTCGTTATGTTTTGGCCAAGGAGTTGGGCATTGAGGATCATCAATTACCCGTTCGCTATTTACCCTACAAACTAGAGCAGCCTCAAGAAGCTTTGATTTATGAGGTGGTTGAGAAAGCTTTGCATGCTCTTGGGGCTGACTTTTGTACCATTCATGCGGAGGTATTTTTTGACCCCTTTACCAATGACTGTCGCTTGCTTGAGGTGGCTGCTCGTGGCGGAGGTTTTCGAGCGGAAATGTATGGTTTATCGTTGGGAATTGATTATGATTTGATGGCGGTTGAGGCGGCGTTGGGGATTACCCCTGTCATTCCCAAATCTTTTGATCAATTGGTGGCTGTGGTGGAAGTTTTTGCCGATAAGGAGGGGGTTTTGGAATTCATTGATACTCAGCTACTTGAGAAGCGAGAGGATATTTTTCATCTGACTCAAAATAAGCACGTTGGTGATGAGGTGGGGCGAGCGATTTGTGGGAAGAGTTATATTTTAAAATTCCAAATGGTGGGCGCGACTATGGCTCAATTGAAGCGAGACGCTTTGGATTTACTTAAGCAATTGAGGCAGTCGATTGTGGTTCGTTGAGAGCTGTTAGCTTGTAGCTGGTGGCTGCTAGACTAGTCGGTATTCAGAATCACTCCACTCATTCCATCAGGACCTCCCCCTTTACTCCATCAAACCCATCTTATTGTCCCCCTCCATAGGGAGGGGAAAGAGATTAATGGATGAATCACTTTTAGGGGGAGGTCCTGAATGAAGTGTTTGATTCATCCCTGAAGGCGAGGTTTGCAAACCTCGCCTTCATTGAAAAATAAGAAAACCATTTGTCACTCTTGGAACCAAAGGGTCCCCTTAGGGGCTTGATCCAAGAGTCGTCTGTATCTGGAACCTCTGAATTCAAAAAGACTCCCGAGTTCACCTTTCTGGTAAACCACTCGCTAAGCTCGTGGACCATAAAGGCTCGGGAGTGACATTGAGGTGTGGGGTAGGTATATACTTTGTGTGAGGGTTAGTATATACCTTATTCTTAGTTACGAATTACGAGTGACTAATTACGAGTTTATTTTTTGAGCGTTTAGCGGTCAGCGTATAGCGTTTAGCTCTATTCTAAGATCTATTTCAGCTATTCGCTACTCGCTATTTGCTAATCGCTTGCTAAAAAAAGGTGATGAGGTGACCCCCAGCATTCTGAAGAGGATAGGTATATAGTTGGGAAGAAGGTGAGTATATACTTCCATTGAAATCAATCGCTCGCTTAAAAAGTATTTCTCTTTAGTGTAAAGTGTACATGTTTCACATTGGCCAATATTCTTTTTTACGTTTTTAGGGAGGGGTGGAGGGCAGTGATGATTCCCGGGGTTTGCCGCCTCGGCAACTTAAAAGGGGCAACCCTTATGGCCACTTGCATTAACCAATCCCGATTAAAGCATGTCCATATTAAGAGTCACCCCTTCCCAGGGACATGCCTAAAAGTCAGTTAAAGGCTTTCGCCTTTATGGGATTGGTTAGAAGTAGCAAAGTACATCATAGTTTAAAAATCACCAATTGTTAAATCTTTTCCCTTTCTTTTTTAAGAAAATTTCATTTTTAGGCTTTTACTATGAAAAACATTGAATAGTTTTCTACTTTTCTTTATAATTTGATGGAAATAGAAAACAAAAAAATGAAACTAAAAAACCTCCGTGATTTTCCGGATTGGTCTGGGAAAAAAGTATTTGTTCGTGTTGATTTTAATGTCCCTGTTAAGGAGGGGGTTGTTCAAGATGATAAACGTATGGCTCATGCCTTACCCACTTTGTGCTATTTGTTAGAGCAGGGGGTTTCCCAAATCATTTTAGGGACCCATTTTGGCCGCCCAAAGGATCATGAATCTCATTTGAAGACGGATATTTTGGCCGACGGTTTGACAAAATTGATTGGCCAGCCGGTAAAAAAAATTGATGATTGGGGTGAGAAAGGACTTCCGACAGATCGTTTGGTTTTACTTGAAAACCTTCGTTTTCACTTGGGTGAAAAATCAAAGGATGAATCTCAGCGAGATGCTTTTGGTCGCCAATTGGCTGACTTGGTAGATGTTTATGTGAATGAAGCGTTTTCTAACTCACACCGATCTCATGCGAGCATGACTTCAATTCCAAAATTTGTGCCTGGTTTTGCTGGCTTAGGAGTTGAAAAAGAGGTTGAAGCGATCTCTAAAGCTATTCAAAATCCAAAACGGCCTTTGGTGGCCGTGATTGGAGGGCTTAAGGCTGATAAGCTCACGGCGATTCATCATTTACTTCCCATTGCTGATCATATTTTGGTGGCAGGTGCGTTGGCTTGTAACCTCCTAAAAGCCAAGGGTTATGAAATTGGCGACAGTAAATCAGATGATGAGGGAATGGAGGAGCGATTGAGTTTGGTGGCGGCAATCAACGAAAGTGATAAAGTTCATCTGCCCACAGACTTTGTGGTGGCCGATGCTTTTTCAGAATCGGCTCAAATCAAGCAGGTGTCCGCTGAGGCCATTGAGTCGGGATGGATGGCACTTGATATTGGTCCTCAGTCGGTGGATCAATTTAAGCAATACATCGAATCGGCCCAAACGGTGCTCTGGTTTGGCCCCATCGGTGTGTTTGAACTGACTCCCTTCTCTGAGGGGACACGAATTTTGGGACAATCGATTGCTGACAGTCAAGGGGTGACCATTATTGGAGGAGGGGATAGCGCGAATGCCGTCAAACAATTGGACCTTGCAGACCAAATGACCTTGGTTTCTACGGGGGGTGGGGCGAGCCTGAAAATGATTGAGGGGGAAGCCCTTCCTGCTTTAGATCTTTTACGCGCTGATGCCGCTTAATTTTCTGATTATGAAAAAAGTTCTATACATTGAAATTGATGAGGAGGTTACGTCCATTTATGACCAAATCCGACGAGTGAAACAGAAGGATATTTTTTTGGTCATTCCACGGAAGTCGGTCTTGTTTCAAAGTGTGATCAATTTACGCATCCTTAAAAGTAAGGCTCAGAAAGCTAAAAAGAACTTGCACTTAGTTACGACGGATCGGGTGGGTCGTCACTTGGCTTTAAAGGCTGGTATTCCAGTTTATGAGAATCTTAAGATTGAGGAGGTGAAGACGACCAAGTCTAAACAAACCAAGACCAATATTGAACCGATTCAAGCGCGTCGAAATGAAGTCCTTAAGGACTTGCCTAAGCGTGTGATTCAAAAGAAAACAACTATTGGTGAACTGATTCGGGATTTTCGAGACGATCATAAGAATAAAAAAGGTTCAACTCAGATTTCGGGAGTCTATCATTACATTCGTCCCAATCGTCGCTTTTTAGGTTTTGTTTTGGCTTTGAGTTTGGGTCTCTTCTTTTTGATTGCTTATGTAGCCTTGCCTGGCGCGACGGTTTATGTTCGTCCAAAGTTTGATAACATAGAGCATGCCATTAATATCACTCTGGCAGACCGCGAGAAAAATGAAGAATTACTCAGCCGTAATGAACCGAATGTGATTGCCAGCGAGCAGATTGTTACGGTGACCAAACAAACAAAAACCTTCAATACCACCAGTAGTCAATTTGATGGAACGAATGCTCGTGGTCAGATCACTATCATCAATACCTCTGCTGATCGATGGCCTCTAAAAAATCAGACGCGCTTTCAAACTGAAGAGGGGATTGTTTTTAGAATCCAGGAAGGCGTTTATGTTCCTCCTCAAACAGTTGATGAAAACGAAGAAGAGGTTCCAGGAACCCTTACGGTTGAGGTGATGGCCGATCCCTTTGATATTTATGACAAAACCGTGGGAGATCGCGGGAATATTGGACCCAGTAAGTTTACCATCCCTGGTTTGTCGGCTTATAATCAAGAGCGCATTTGGGCCGAGAGCAGTGAGTCGATGACTGGGGGGGTGTCACATTATCAAAAAATAGTTCAAGCGGAAGACATCGAGGCGGCTAAGCGTCAAATTGAAGATAATTTGGTGTTGATGGCCAAGGATGATTTGAATACTCGTTTGGCCGAAATGAATGAATTGAATGATACTAATTTAGTTCTTTTGGATAGTGGTCCTTACTTGACCGTTAACTTGCAAGAGCTCCGTATCTCGGAAGACTTAGAGGGAAGTTTGCAGGATCAATTTGAAATCTTTGCCCAGGTAGAAGCAAAGGGGGTGGCTTATGATTTTGATCAATTGTTTGATTTGTTGAAAAAACACCTCAAGAACCGAGTTCATCCTGACATGCAATTGCGAGATTCATCGATCAAACCTGAATCCATTACGTTTGAACCGTTGAGTGCTGAATATAATGAAGAAACAGGCCAAATTAAGGTCACCGCTAGTATTCGAGGGATTCAAGAGTATGTCATCGATTCTTCGCTGGAAGCTGGGGTGCGTTTTGCGAATAAGGTGAAAGAGAGTATTGTCGGCATGACGGCTGAGGATGCCGAGGGTTATGTTTTAAGTTTGCCTGAGGTGGAAGAGGCGAAGATCAAATTATGGCCCATTTGGCTCTCTAAAGTTCCTCACATTGCTGACAACATTCAGGTGAAACTATTGGAAGATTGATCTGCTAATCTATAAATCTTGAATATCCACTTTATTGAGGTCTTCAATCTTTTCGTTTCGAGCGGTAAAAGGATTGTAAATTTGATAAAACAGTTCGATTAGATTTGAGGTGGAAAGTTGGGCCACTCTTAAATTGCATCCTTCTAGTCCAGCGATCACGGAGCTGACTCGTTCGAGTAAGTTTTTGTGCATTTCGTCGAATTCTTTGTGGCGGCGCTTGATGCTGTCGATACTGTCACCAGATGAAATGCTGTTGAGGAATTTTTTGAGCATGCTTTGTTTACGAGCCCGGTAGGGGTCGTAGGGGACGATAACATAAAATTTCTTTTCCATGATGTCGGCATACTCGACGAGTTTTTTGATATAGTCGCAGTATTTTCCAGTTTGCTCTCGAAGGAGTTCGTTTTGATGAGACTGACCAATTTCTCGAACGGTCTCGATGTAATTGTCTACGTCGAGCTTCCGGCTTTGAATGACAATTTGGACGGGAAAATCGAGTGAATTGAGAAAACTTTGGTATCCGTAAATGATAGAGTTTTGCTCTTCTTCTGATTTTAGATTGAAGTTGATGCTGTTGGTTTGTATCACGGCTCTGAGGCCGCCATTTTTAAGGATGACTACATTGTCTTTGATTTCGGCAATGTCTAGGTAGAGCTGTGTGCTGAGGGTTGAACTCGTTTTTTTATTTTTAACACTGCTTTTGACGGTTTGCTTTTTGTCAGCCATGATTAATCGAGTTTAAATTCTATCGTTTTGCCTGCCTCTAATTCTTTTGAAGTGATGGCATTTTCTGCATTTTGGGGACGTTCTTGTTTTGTTTTAGTAACGGTATTGATTTGTGTGTTTTCTCGAATGGGAATGGCTGTTCTTTTCTTTTTTCGACGCCTTCGTTTTTTCTTCTTTTCTGGAGGATTATTTTCATTGATGGGTTTTTTTGGAATGAGTTCTTGCCTCTTTTTTTCCTCTGTTTTTTTGGGTTCTACTTCGGTGGGACTGGCTTCCTTTTGAGGTGCTTTATCTACTACTTTTTTTTCTATTTTTTGAGGCGCCACTTGTATGCTACTTTCTTCTTTTGGATTTACCTTACTCTCAAGTTTTTTTGTTGATACTTCTTTTGTCGTTTTTTTCTTACTTGCTGCCTTTAATTCGTTCTCTGCTTTTTGCGTGACGGGTTTTGTGGAAGATAAATTGACTTTTTTACGTGGTAGTTTAGCAAGTAGATTGAGCTTTTCTTTTTGAACGTCTCGCGTGCGCCAGTACATGTTTTCGGCATTGCTTTCTTTGCGTTTGTGTCCAAAATAGGCTTGGGTGATTAAATCCTCATCTTTGACGTTGTCTATGTCAGGGTGAGTGGTGCTGTCTGCGCTTAAGTAACCTCCTGAGTCCAGGGTGGCAGAAAGCTCTTTTAAATTGACGTTTTTCCGTTCTTTGACTTCGTTTGGGTTCACGTTATTTTTTTTCTTTTGTGTGACCTTGCTTCCTAGGGTTGGAGCAACGGTGGAGGCGATGCCATGATGATCCCACATGCGTTTTTTAGGCTTGATGGTGAATTCTAGCAAAAGTAACATGTATTTAGTGAAGCTGACATGTCGGATTTTGATCAGCGCAGCAGCAAGGGCGAGTAGGGCTGGAATGGCAATGATGATGTATTCCAGAATGTTAAGCTCGTAGAATCGTGAGCTGATGACATAAATGATGTAGCTAGTTCCTCCGCCCACAGCAAGAATGATGAGTTGCCTCAGGCTAAAAGGGCCTACGATCTTGTCTTCGATGCCAACGTTTTGAGGGATTTTGTATTGGAGCACGTTCTCTTAATTACTAGTTACTAGTTACAAATTACGAATTGATTTACGGATGGTGTTACGAATTGTTTACGTATAGTTGGTTCTCAATGAGTTCAATAATATCCTTACATTATAGCAAAAAAAGGGCTCAATGACAAGGTTTATCCCCATTTTTTTGACTGTTGTCAAGAGGAGTGAAATTGACGCTTTTTGGATCTAATTGTGGATTTTCCGTTTAATCGTTGTCTCGACTGACGTATTCGCTTGTTTCAGTGTTGATGATGATGTTTTCGCCTTCTTTAATGAAGAGGGGGACATTGAGGGTGGCGCCGGTTTCGACGGTGGCGGGCTTGCTGCCCCCTTGAGCGGTATCTCCTTTGACTCCAGGGACAGTTTCGGTGACTTTTAGGGTGACTTTGACGGGGGCTTGGACGCCGATGGGTTTTTCTTCGTAAAAGGTGACGTAGACTTCGATGTCGTCTTTTAGGAATTTCAAGGTTTCTTCGATGTCTTCAGTGCTCAGTTCAAATTGTTCGTAGCTTTCGTTATCCATAAAATGGGCTTGCCCTTGGTCTTTGTAGAGGAATTGGCATTTGCGTCGTTCGACGTCCGCAAATTCAAAGGATTCGCCGGCAAGGAAAGTTTTTTCGAGGGCGTTTCCGGTGATGAGGTTTTTGAGTTTGGTGCGCATGACAGGTTTGGAGGCATCTTTGCGCATGAATTGGTTCCAGGTGACTAAAAAAGGGTCTCCGTTGACTTTGACGATGGAGCCGGTTCGGATTTCGGTGAGGTTGCTGCTCATGGGAGTGATTTTGTTAGTTCTTGTGTGATGATTGTAGCATAGTTAGATTGTTTTTTTGAAGGTGAGGATATATATCCTCACCTTCAATGAGTAATAAATAACTATTTTTCACTCTAGGACTTCATTCAAGAGTCGTCTCAATTTAGAGTGACTGAATTCAAAAAGACTCCCAAGTTCACCTTTTTGGTAAACCACTCGCTAAGCTCGTGGACCATAAAGGCTCGGGAGTGACATTAAGGTATGGGGTAGGTATATACTTCGGGTTGAGGTTAGTATATACTTTATTCTTAGTTACGAATTACGAGTGACTAATTACGAGTTTATTTTTTGAGCGTTTAGCGGTCAGCGTATAGCGTTTAGCTCTATTCTAAGATCTATTT
>JAUHWS010000016.1 GCA_030427295.1 bacterium
AGAGGCTCCCATCTTTTAGAAGCCAACCGTCGAATCGAGCGAAATCTTGCATTCCCAGGTGGGTAAAAAGTTGCTCAGCTTGAATTTGAATTTTTTCTACCGTTTTATTGTCGAATCGAGGCGGGCAATGGTATTTGATTTGATTCGTGGCGAGATATTTTTTTCGGTAGTCGAAAATTTGGTTGGCATCGTAGGACATTTCTATCTCGGATGGCAGAATGGCGACTGGCATCCCAAATTTGTTTTGTAAAATAATTACGGTAAATTCAACCCCCTCGCAAAACGGCTCAATGACAACCCGCGTGTCAATTCGTTTTGAAAAGATGATTCCAGCCTTTTCTAGAGCTTCTTTTTCGGTGGTAACGGAGAATACTGAGATACTCGACCCCCCTGTGGCAGGCTTGACGATGGCCCGTTTGATCTGATGTTTTTTAAAAAATGATTTGATAACCTTTACATGATCATCTCGATGAATCTTAAGTACTGTTGAGGACAGGGTGTGAAATCCCGCTTTTTTTACCTCTTGATTAGCTCGATATTTATCAAATGCCTTTTTGCAGGCCTTTTCTGGAGAGCCAACAAATGGCACTCCCATTCGATTGAGGCGTCTTTGGATTTGACCATCTTCCCCAAAGCTGCCATGCATGACGGGAAAAGCGATGTCGACAGATTTGAGCTGTTTTTTGAGACCAGTTTGTGAAAGTGGCTTGGCAGTTTGCTTGAGTTTAAAGTCGAAATCAGACGGAGTGTTGGAATAGAGCTGGGCCCGGGAAATGAGATAGGGGTTTCGTTTTTGATCAAAATAAATGGGAATGACGTCAATTTGATCAGACTGCAAATGATCGCAAACGGAGCGAGCGGAGTTTAGAGATATGCCCCGTTCGAGCGAGGGACCCCCACACAGTACGGCTACTTTCATACTTATTTTGTTATTTTTTGCAAAAATGATAGCCTATTTTTTTGTTTTTTAAAAGGGTGAATTTTTTTATTACTTATTTTATGTAGTTTATTGTTTATTTTTTTGGAGTTCTATTTTATCATGACTACCCGCGTTTATAGACAAAAAATAATGGACAATTCAAAAGAACCATGGCATTATACTTTACCTTACTTGCTTAAATGAATTTCTTGTGAGCACACCATCATTAACCCCCGGAGACACCATTGGCCAAGAAAACACTGTTCAGGTTGAAATAACAGGACTCAAAGCTTTGCATGTGAAGGTTTGTACTTTTCGAGGAAAAATCGTTGCCCTTGGAAAGCCGGGAATTGACGTTGGTCTTGAAGCTGGTCTTGAAGTAGAAGTGGTTCAGACAAGGGAAGGCTTAGATATTGTGCTTAAGAATGAAAATGCTGGCCGTCGACTTAGAATGCCACAAAAGATCTATGATGTCCCGAGCACTGCTGTTTTATTTGGAATGCGCGACAAAGGTGATCTTGTTTCCCCAGCTGATGTTGTCCTAGAATCAGAACGAACAACTGGTCCATTTAGTGAAAGTACCTTACACCTACACCTCTCCTCAAGGCCTTGAAAAATTTGACAAATTGTTTATATTATGACTATAATCCAGCTTTAGTTGCTTAATTCACACTAACATGCCCCCAAAACCAGCTTGTGAAATGGATTGGAATGATCCAGCATATTTGGAATTTAGAAATCGGATTGTGGAAATGTGGAGAAGGCGTGAGATTAATAGAGATACCTTGGTACACGGCGTTAGAACAGCCCTTGCTCGCGGCACTGAATCAGACGCTCAAATGATTTATCTTTTAACTCATGAACCTCGGCTTCCAAAAGGCATGAGTGCTGTACTTCAAAGATTAAATACCCCAGGATATCATGGCTAAACAAGGATATAGCGGTCCACCACCAGAAGGTACGATTGATCATGACAGCTCGGAATACAGAGCATTTAGGCAGAAGCTTTTAGGAAAATTAAGGGCCGACAAGGTTACTATCGATGAATTGAGGTACGGCCTGGAAGGTATTTTAAGAGAAGGAAATGCAGAACAGGTTCGGTTAGCACATTTATTTATTTTTGATACAACTCTTTCTGAAGGTATCAGAAATGAAATTAGAAGCTTGGGCGATCCCAGAATATTTTCAATTTAATTCGTATTCAGCTACAATAATCACTGGATTTAACAAAAATAAACATGTCCATCTCACAAAACATCTTTCGAGCCTATGACATTCGGGGGACTTATCCGGACCAGCTGAATGCAAAGGCTGCCCTTTTGATTGGAAAAGGATTTGGAACCCATCTTCGCAATACAAAAAATCTGAAGTCACCTCGTGTGGTAGTAGGTCAGGATTGCCGCACGCACAGCATGGAACTTTTTGAAGCGTTTGTGGAGGGCTTGCTCAGCACCGGCTGTGAAGTGACCAATGTGGGCATCACCCCCTCGCCTTATGTTTATTTTGTGAATACCGAAGGGAAATTCGATGGCGGTTGCAATATCACAGCGAGTCATAATTCCAAAGAGTATAATGGGTTCAAGCTCATGCATCACAATGCTCACGCGATTTTTGGGGAAGAGCTTCAAAAAATTTATCAGCTCATCCAGTCGGGTGATTTTGTAGAGGGTGAAGGAAGTAAAAAAACGGCGGACTATCACGATTTCTACCTCAAAAAAATCCGTTCGATTTTTCCAGAAATGAGGCCTTTAAAAGTTGTGGTGGATACGGGAAATGGGGTGGCAGGGAAACTTTATCCCGAAGTGATTCGGAGCTTGGGGCATGAGGTCGTAGAACTTTATACCGAGCTTGATGGACGTTTTCCAAATCACGAAGCGGACCCGATTGTGGAGTCCAACTTGGAGGATCTCAAGCAAAAAGTCGTCGAGGAGCATGCCGATTGTGGGTTGGGGTTTGATGGAGATGGGGACCGTGTGGGATTGATCACCGAGTCAGGTGAATTTGTCGATGCAGATCGGCTCCTAATGTTACTCTCGAAAGACATTCTCACTCGAAAGCCAGGTGGCAATATTGTGTTGACGGTTTCAAATTCGCAAGCTTTGTTCAATGTAATTGAAGGTTTTGGCGGCCACCCGATTATGTGCAAAGTGGGCCACTCGTTTGTGGAAGATGCCATGTGTGAACATCAGGCTATTTTGGGTGGTGAGCAATCTGGTCACTTTTTCCTTCCTGAGGATTATTATAGTTACGATGATGCCTTGGTCACCGCTTGCCGCCTTTTGAAAATTTTCGGGGATGAGAATCGGACTGCGTCAGCTATTTTTTCAGATTTTCCTCACTCATTTGTAATTCCTGAAATGCGACCCTACTGTCCTGACGAAAAGAAATTCGAGATCTTGGAGTCGGTCGTTGGTCATTATAAGGACCGCTATCCAAGTGTGACTCTGGATGGGATTCGAATGGATTTTGGTAATGGCGGCTGGTGTGGGATCAGAGTGAGCAACACTAGCCCTCGCCTTTCCATCATCATGCAGGCTAAAAGTCAGGATCAGCTTGATGAAATCAAGGATGAAATTCTAGGTCATTTAAAGGGCTATCCTGAAATCAGTTGGAATAAATAAGTCATTTGGAATACATTGAACTTTTTCATTAATGATAGTAGAATCGAACTACAAGCATTTAACTGCACTCAAAATGGAAGAAAAAAAGAAAAAGAAAGGCGGACTCCTTAAGATTCTCACCGGAATGGTGGTGGGTGGCGCCGTTGGTTCCATCCTAGGCTTAACTTTGGCTCCACGAAAAGGCAAGGAGACCCGAAAGGCTATTAAGGATAAATCCATGGATTTTTTTTTGAAAAAAAATCGGGAGAAACGGAAGAATAAAGAAATAGGCTTTGTTAAACGAGTGGTAATCAAAGCCTTGAAGCCTAAGAAAAAGAAGTATGAAGTTCACCAATAGATTTTTCTTAATCATTCCTTTTTTGTTTTTATTCACTCCTGTAGTGGATGCTTTTGAGGTGCCTGAATCGATCACGCTCAAAACCAGTTATAATGATTTGTGGATTCTCAAGCCGACCCAATATGATTTTTCTGCCGACGAAGGGATGGAGTCTGTTTTTTTGGAATTACCTATTTCACTCCCCGCTGATCAGGCAGTTTCGTTGGGAGATTCTATTCAAGTCAGCACCCAAACTAAATTTGATTTAGAAAAAATCAAGCAATACCTTCAAGACACCATTGCCCCTGATATTTATCGGGAAGCTACGCCAGTGTCGATTGATATGGATGAATCGGGTCAAATTTTTTTTGAAGGTACTGGCCATACTGGCCGACAACTAGACCTTGAACCTGCTGCCCGAATGCTGGCTTACGCCCTCCAAAATGGAGTCACTCATCTCACCTTGCCTTTGATTGAGGTGGACCCTGAGGTCACCATCAACAATGAGACGCTAAAAGAAATGGGTATTGTAGAACAAGTCTCTTATGGTGAGACTGATTTTAGTGGATCGTCTTACAATCGCATTCATAACATCGACACGGGTTTTGCCAGTATTCAAGGGACAGTGATTGCTCCTGGAAAGGATTTTAACTTTGCTGAAGCACTAGGCCCCGTCAATGGAAGTACAGGCTATACGAAAGAATTGGTGATTTTGGGTAAGAAGACCGTTCCAGATTACGGTGGTGGCATTTGCCAAGTTTCTACCACAACTTATCGAGCCATCATGGCGGGGGGTTATGACATCACTGACCGCCGGAACCATTCTTATTTGGTCAGTTATTACGAGCCAAAGGGTTTGGATGCGACCTACTTTGAAGGAGGGCAAAACTTAGTTTTTCACAATGATACAGACAGTAATATTGTCATCCAAGCGTTCACTGAGGGGTACATGGCTCATGTTAAGTTGTATGGAACCAAAACTCATCGCGATGTGGTGATGGCAGGCCCCTACTATTCAAATTGGCGCGGGGCACCCTCTCCGGTGACAGAAGTTTCAAGCACCCTCGCTCCTGGGCAAACTCAAGTCGTGGGTCACGCCGTGAATGGGGTGGATGTTTTTTGGGAGCGCCAGGTGACCTATTCCAACCAGACCATGATGGACGAAGAAACCGGAAAAGAGGTGCCTATGTCCTTCATCGAGCCCATCAGCTCCCATTACCAAGCCCGTCCCAATTATACACTAGTCGGCCCGGGGGCTCCTGAAGAAGGTGGTGAGGAAGCTTCACCGGAAACTGAGGGGGAGTGAGGTATATACTCGCCTTCTCCCCAACTATATACCCATCCTCCATAAAATGCTGAGGTTCAGCAACTCGCTGATTTTCGACGTGATAACGAGATAACTTGGAACGAAGCAACCGATGATAAGACTAAAAAACCTCACTAAATAAACTATAAATGAGTTATTAGATCTGAATAACAGTTATTTCGTGATCATGTTATTTCGTTGAAGCGAGAATCTCAGAATGCGAAATAAAGCAAGAAGTATATACTCACCTCAACCCAAAGTATATACCTACCCTACACCCCAATGTCACTCCCGAGCCTTTATGGTCCACGAGCTTAGCGAGTGGTTTATCAGAAAGGTGAACTCGGGAGTCTTTTTGAATTCAGTCACTCTAAATAAAGACAACTCTTGGATCAAGTCCTAGAGTGACAAATGGTATCTTATTTCTCAATGAAGGCGACATTGGTTAATGTCGCCTTCAGGGATTGATTCAATTTTTCACTTGGGACCAGCCCCATTTGATACTCAAGAACCCCTAGCTGAAATTGATCAATTTATTTAGCCTTCAGCATCAACATCGCATCGAGAGACTGAATTTTTCGTTTAGTTGGATCATCTTCATCCACCAGTTCCAAGTGCGTGATGACCAATTTTAGTCGGCTGGTCTCAATGGTGGCGAGCTCTTCACTGAGCTGATTATCCCCTCTTCGATAACCTTGGCTTTCAGTTGATTGGTTAGCTAGCTCATCTAGCTTTTGACTGAGGTCAATTTGAATGACTCCAACAGGGGTGTTATTCATGGTCAGAATTTCATTCTCAATCCTGACCTTTGAGGGTTCAGGTGGGTTGAAATAAGGGTCATCATAATAAAAAATGTATCTATAGAGGTAGTCATATCCTGCAACTGAAATGGGTTCATTGTTTTCATCAGAATAATAATAGTAGCTATAATCGGAAGGCTCAAAGAAATACGGGTCGAAGACAGGTGTGATTCCCAGGCCTTCTTCTGCTAAGCAGTAACTGTCATGACCGCAATATTCAGGCAATTCCATACCCTCAAACCATGCCTTAACGGCATTGCTTTGTCGGGTGTAGATTAAATAATCCATGGCGCTCGTGACGATTTGAGCATCCTCGGGAGCAATCTCCTGGTCATTTTTGACAATTTTACCGTCTTGCAAAATGTCGTATTTTTCCAGAACAGTTTCGATGCGGGCAAGCTGATTGCTTTCACTCAAAGCCAGGGCTCCCCAGGGTCCAAAGGCGGATAGCAGTAGCAGTAGAGTCATGCTGACATTGATGATCCGAAGACTTTTTAACTCACTGACTAAATAGTAAATGGACAATCCTAGACTCCATAAACCAAATAAGATTCCAAAATAGCGTGGTTCAGTCAGTCCATGTTCTGCAATGCGCTGACCCATGTCCCAAAAGAGCATTCCTATCATGGGAATGATGAGGATAAAAATTAATTTTGAGGTGCGATTGGTCCATACCGGCTTTCGTTCGAGCAAGGTAGGAAAAAGAAGAAAATAGGCAATCAAGCCTGTGGCCACAAACACAATGACTAGCCAGGAAATTAGTCCTGTGGATACTTCATCGGTAAAAATGATGCGCGCTGAATAAGCGTATAAGATAACTGCATAAATCAAAAAGAGTGGCAAGAGGATGAATTGCGTAAAAATGCGGACACCTTCTGGGAATTTCTTCCGTTTTTCTAGAGCAGCGGTTGAACTAGGAATCCCTGCTAAGAAAAAGGTGGTTGCAATGAATCCTGTAATAAAAATAAAGAGTTCGGGGAAAATTTCAAACTCAAACTGAATGCCTAGCAGTTCTTGTGCTCCTGTAATTGCCAGCGTAAGGCCAAGGAAGAGCACTCCTGCAAAAATAAAGGTGAAAAATAGGCGAACGACAAGTTCCTTGACGTGTTGCCAGAAACCAATGTCTGCATATTTTTTGAGAAATGGTGTGAAAGTGACTCCTGAAATAAAAGAGAATCCTAACAATACTGTGGTCAGAACAACTTCAAAAGTAGGGTAATCATCCATGTTGACCCGTGGCAGAAATACGAAAAAGAGAATTAAAAAGAGAATTCCTAGAACACTTGCCGTATAGCGATAAGTCGACTGGCGCTCACTAAAAAGCCGCAGGGCTGTGAATAGAAAAAACCCAAGAACGCAGGTGGCGATTAAATTTGGGAGTAGCGTATTTTCCACCCGTCCCATGACTGAAATTTCTATAAAAATGATGCCGGATAGGGCTCCCGCATAGGCAAATGTCAATGCAAACGGAAAGCGTTTTAAAGTGGCAACAAAACGCTCCCCAATCATTTTAAAAGATGGAAATTTCATATTTATTTTGGGTTAATGGGTAATGTATTTCAGTAGCTCATGCGTCCTTCCATGGCCCGCTTGAGGGTTTGGCTGTCAGCATATTCAACATGCCCTCCCATGGGAATACCGCGGGCTATCCGGGTAACCTTGATGTCGTAGGGTTCTATTTGTCGCATGATATAGGCAGCGGTCGCCTCCCCTTCCATGGAGGGGTTGAGGGCAAATATCATTTCTTTAAGCGTTCCATTTTTCGCTCGCAATACCAGATCATGGATGGTCAATTCATCAGGTCCTACACCATCCACCGGAGAAATGATTCCGTGAAGCACGTGGTAGCGACCTTTGAAAGCCCCTGTTTTTTCAAGAGCCATCAGATCCAGTGCGTCCTCTACCACACAAACCTCCTCTTCACTTCTTGCCTCATTGTTACAAATGTCGCACCGTATCTCACTGCTTAAATTTTTGCATATTTCGCAATAAACGAGTCCTTCTTTGAGCTCGTTGATGGCTTGTCCGAGCTTCTGAATGTCTTGAGAGGGTTTTTTGAGTAAATAAAACACCAAGCGCTCTGCTGTTTTAGGCCCCACTCCTGGAAGCTTGCTGAACTCTTCAATAGCTCGTTGAATGTTTTTGGGGATGTATTTCATGTTCGATTTCGGTCGATGATGTTTTTATTTTAGAAGTGTTTTAGAGTGCAGTCAATCTGTCGTTTGATACTTTTTTCTTTGAGGGCATTTCGTTTGTCATGCTTCTTTTTACCCCGGGCTAAGGCGATTTGAAGTTTAGCGAGCCTGCCATCTAAACCGATGAATAGTGGAACCAGTGTGACCCCCTGAGTATTCAGATGATTTTCAATGCGATCAATTTCAGATTGTTTAAGCAAGAGGGGTCGATCTCGAAACGGGTCATAGCTTTCCTGGGTGTCGTAGGCGTATCTCGAAACATTAGCCCCTTTGAGCATGGGTTTTCCATTTTGGATGGATACATAAGCTCCTTTCAAGTTGACATCCCCTTTCCGGATGGACTTGATTTCTGGGCCAAACAACATGATCCCCGCTTTAAATTCCTGGAGTATTTCGTAGTCAAAGTAAGCCTTTTTGTTCTTGTGGATGATTTTCATGCATGGGTGTAGATAGCTTGCTTATTTTAGATCAAATTGACTGAGAGCACAATTCATCTGATTTTTTAGAGGCTTTTAATGATCTGCTTCTATTTATTAGTATAATTGTTTCTTGAATTAAGCCTACTAAATACTTTATGGAATCAGTTCTTTACGATCCAGAGCGCCTTGTTTTGCAACCAGCCTTAACTGCAGAAATGCCCGACCAGCTTTTCATTTCTAGATTCAGAAGACATCTTAAAGCGACTACTGGTAGACGTGATGCTGAGCGAATGCTTAAAACAGATGATGGCCAAGCGAACTTGCTTCAGTTATTATCTGACGGCGCCGTTGAGCACTCCCGACTTTTGAAGTATTTAGCTCATTACAGTGCTTATGATGAGTCAGCAGAAGGTAGTGAAGCAAGGACAATCCCAGCAGAGTTAGCTTGTCTAGTGAAAGAAGCTTTTTCTCACCTTGATTGGCAGACTTCTTTTTCTAGCGTGGCCAGCCCCCTTGGCATGGGTGCCCCGGGGGTTACAGGTGTAAATTCTGAACCACTTAAATATAACCCGTATTCTCCTGATTCAAATGTTTTTGCTGAGCAAGTACTTTCCTGGGCCAATGATAAGAGTCGTTTGCGCTTATTGATTCACTATTTAGCTGAGTCAAAACGGGCTGAAAAAAGGCAACCTCTCACCAAACCTCAGCTTGCTGTGGACATGAGAAAACTGATGGGGCTCCTCATCACAGTTGAAGATATTCAAAGAATAAATACGAAAAGAAATGAGAGCTAATTTAGGATTAGAATAGAAAAATTCAGCACGCTGGCAAAACTGACCCATAAAAAATAAGGGGTGAGGAGGAGGCTAGAGCGTTTATCAAGATTCCAAAAGCGAATGATCATCCACAGGATCATGGCCCAGATGATGGCGATAAAAACAAAGGCCATTCCGACATCTTTCAGTCCAAAAAAAATCACTGACCAGAGAGCATTGAAAACTAAATGGATCCAGAAAATATAGAGGGATCTTTCAACAAATCGATCTTTATCTTTTTCAAGCTGCTGCCAAATCAAATAAACACTAATCCCCATCAAAAGGTACAGAGTGGTCCACACTGGCCCAAAGAGCCAGTTGGGTGGACTGAAAATAGGTTTATTTAAGGTTTCATACCAGGTGGGAATGGCTGAGCTAGTGAATAAGACCCCAAACAATCCTGCCAATTGGGGGGTGATGAGTGAAATAACGAGCCGTTTGTAATTGAGTTTTGTTTTCATTGAGTTTTATTTTTGAAGTATATACTTAGTATATACTTGGTATATACTTTTTTACAAGTGATTTATCGGTGGATTGAATTGACAAGTACCTTTCATCTATATAAACTAACCTGTGCAATTTATTGACGTTCGGGAGTCGCCAAGTGGTAAGGCACCAGGTTTTGGTCCTGGCATTCGGGGGTTCGAATCCCTCCTCCCGAGCCATCGCAAAATGATGCTTCAGCTTGCATATGAGTCTCATTCTGAGTCTCCTATTTCAGCTTACGCATCATTTTGCTCTTTCCCCAAAAAATTCGTTCCTCCTCAACTTCGTTCGGAGTACACTTCCCATTTTTTGAGGACCCTTTTTTTTGTATTTAGAATTATGTATGTATCTCTCCCAAACCTCCTTCTTCAACTTCTGGATATCATGCTCTCTCCCCACAAAATACCCTTCGCCTATTTTTACCAGGATTATAATTCTCTCCCTCCATTTTGACAGACAACTTTTTTTGCATTCAGCTTTTTTCAGCGCGAAAACAAATGGTATAATGGCTTTGAATTTTAATCCATTTATATGAAATTGTCGCCGAAGGCTAAACGTATTTATGATCAAATCACTAAGCCTGACACGAAACTGGGTGACTTGAAAAAAATGGCCAAAGAAATCAAAAAAGACCATGATTTAGGCATGGAACTTTGGTCGACTAAGAAATTCCTTCCTCGTCAGCTCTCTGTTTTGATCTTGGATAAGAACCTGCTGACTCAAGAGCTTATTGACCAGCTTGATGCGGGCATGCAAACTCATGATTTTAAAGAACGTACTCAACTGGCTGACTGGTTGATGGCTAACCAGTTAATGAAAAGTGAAAAAACCATTGCGTTGATGGAGGGGTGGGAAAAAAGTCCTTCTGTGCTTCAAAGGCGGTTGTTTTGGTACTACCAAGCTCGCTTGAGGTGGACAGGGCAAACCCCTCCTGGTAACACTGAAACATTGCTTTCTTCAATAGAAGAAAATATCGTTAAGGAGTCGCCTGAAGTCCAGTGGGCCATGAATTTTACAGCGGCTCAGATTGGTATTTTTGATTCAAAGTATCGCTCTAGGTGTATTGCTCTTGGTGAGAAGACAGGCTTGTATAAAGATGAAAAGGTTTCGAAGGGTTGCACCCCAAATTATTTACCTGCGTTCATCACTATTCAAGTACAGAAGAATACTAGGTAAATTGCCTTACTCAAATGAAGCAACTTGCAAAAAATCGATCCTGGAAATTGGTGCTGACCTTTTATACAGTAGGGATATTCATCGTTTTATACCTTGCCTACAATAGGGGAATTCCTGCCGCTGTCGCTAGCATTGCTCATTACGATCTGATTGGCCATTTTACCTTGTACGGCGCATGGAGTTATCTGGCTTACAGAGGCTTTGATCGAAAAATAACGGCTCCGAGTATATTGAGCCTGATCACCATCATTGAGGAATTGGCCCAAATGCTTTCAGTCAATCGAACCTTTAGTCTCATCGATTTATTTTTTAGCCTACTCGGCATCTGGTTGGTTGTTCTTATTGATCGACAACTGACTCGTCAATCTAATTGAATTGATTCATGGCCTTTTGCACACCTTCTTTTAACAAAAATTCGATGAGAGAGGGTAGCTGATCAATCACTTGATTGGCTGCCGCTTGCTCATCTTCGGTAAACTTTCCGAGGACATAATCGGACAATTCACCTGGGAAGGATTTTTCGGGTTTGATGCCAATCCGTAACCTGATGAAGTCTGCTCCCCCGAGCTTTTCGATGAGGGATTTGATGCCGTTGTGCCCTCCTGCAGAACCGTCCGTACGAAGGCGGAGCTGTCCCGTGGGGATGTCGACGTCATCATAAATCACGATGATATCGCTTCGTGGGATTTTGAAAAATTGAGCCACGGCTGCGGTCGCGATGCCTGACAGATTCATGAATTGTGTGGGCTTGAGTAGGATGACCTTTTCTCCGTCAATTTCACCTTTGGTCATGAGTGACTTGCCTTTATCCAAACTTCTAAATTCCTCAAAAAAATAATGTTGCTGAAGATGATCTACCGCCATGAACCCCACATTGTGTCGGGTTTTTTCATATTGAGTTCCGGGATTTCCAAGTCCTACGATGAGTTTCATGCGTTTAGTGTATAATGAATGTTTGAATTTTTCTAGCTGAGCTTGAGTGCAAATAAGTTGTTGTTTTTAAAGTAACATTGACAAATTGGTGTTTAGCGGCTAATCTGGCGGCCAAACTTTATTATCGACTAATTAAATACCATGGATGAAAGTGAAAGGCTTCAATGGAGAAGAAAGCTAGATCAGATTCCTGAGGGCTTGATGACTGCCAGAGAAGCTATTGTTCATTTAGAATTATCTGACTCAGAAGTGGAGCGAACCATGCCAGAATTGTTAGCTTACGCTCATCGTGTTAAGTTTAGGGTTAATTTTGATGCAAGTGTTGAGATTTCCCCGGCTGACAAAATAGATAGCAGGAAGATTCCTTGGCATTATCGTTATGATCCTTCAGCTATGACCGCGGAGGACTTGGCGAAGCAGCATAACGCGCGTGTGTCGGAAGAGATGGAATCTGCAAGGACTCAAATTACTGATTTACTGAGCGAGTATTTTGAAGATCCAAATGCGAGTTCTACTGTGATGAAGAAAATATTAGAATCAGCAAAGAAGGCCATCAAGGAGGCAGAATATGGACGTAAGCGCGACTTGCTATATGATTTTTTTAACGTGCATGGAATAGACACAAAGCTGGATACATTCTCATCGGGCCCACCACTTGAAAACCCAAATATGCCGCTCAAGCCAAATGAGGATGAATGGCACTCATTGTTCGGAGACCGATCCCTCTGGCCTGGTGGCTATGGAGGTTTCGTCCTTGGCAAGAGAATTCTTATCGAAGCTCCTGATGGAGGATTGTTTGTAGCGCGCCTAGTAACGGACAATAGAACATTTAATAGGACTGACAGCCTTGTAGAGCTAAGACTTGACGAAGGTGAAACCACCATTGCTGATGGAGAAGTTATTACTACTCCTGGAATTTTTGAGAGGTTACGACGTTGGCTTCCTGGTGGCTAGATGCCTGCCCTTAGCCCATATCCATATACCTAAATTCCCGCTCCCCAATTTGAATTTTATCGCCGTCTTTTCCGCCTAATTTAGCCATCTCGCGGTAAGCTCCAATTTTGGCTAGGATGTCATGCATGCGGTAAATTCCTCCTTTTTTGGTCATGTCGGTCATGATGGCGAGTTGTTCAATGCGCTTGCCGGAGACTCGGAATCCATCCTCTAATTTTTCGACGGTGTAATTGCGAGTGTCGGATATTTTCTCGTGAGGGCGGAAGACTTTAAATGTTTCCTTCTCATCATTTTTCTTCACGTCTTCCTTTTTCTTTTTTCGGAACAAAAGGACTTCGTCTTTCAGTTTATAAAGGAATGGATCAATCCCCTCCCCTGTGACGGCTGAGATAAAAACAGGGTCATTTTTTTTGAGTTTCTTTTTGATTTCCTCGATGATTTCAGGAATGGTCGAATCCACTTTGTTGAAAACGATGATCTGCTCTTTCTTGGCTAATTTCGGACTGAAGGAACTGAGCTCTTTGTTGATATTTTGAAGCTCATCTTCCCAATCGTCATGAGTGATGTCTAAAAGATGGACCAAAATATTGGCACGTTCGATGTGTTTGAGGAACTCAATGCCCAACCCCTTGCCTTCGTGAGCTCCTTCAATGAGCCCAGGAATGTCAGCGATAACAAAATCGGTATCATCCACTTTAACCACGCCTAAATTGGGCACAAGGGTAGTGAAAGGGTAATCGGCAATTTTGGGTTTGGCATTGCTGATGCGTGAAATCAAGGTCGACTTACCCACGCTGGGATAACCAATGATGGCCACATCAGCGATGAGCTTGAGTTCTAAATCCAATTCTCGCTCCTCTCCTGGTTCACCGAGTTCGGCAAAGTCGGGGGCTTGGCGTTTTGAGGATTTAAAGTTGGCATTCCCTTTTCCTCCCAGCCCTCCTCGAGCCACGACCACTTGGTCCCCAGGGTGAGTGAGGTCGGCTAGTAATTCCCCGGTTTGACTGTCTTTAATCAGGGTCCCCACGGGGACTTTGAGGATCATATCTTCACCTGCCGCCCCATATTTATTTTGGCCCAAACCTTGTTCGCCATGGGGGGCCTTGTAGTGTTTTTTGCTCATAAAGTTTACCAACGTGTTCATGTTTTCATCAGCCTCCATCAAGATACTCCCTCCATCGCCTCCATTGCCTCCATCTGGACCCCCCTTAGCCACGTATTTTTCACGACGGAAAGAGAAAGAGCCATTGCCTCCTTTTCCAGCCTTGACGGTGATGTGAGCTTCATCGGCAAAGTGCATTACGGATGGGTTTACGGATAGTTATACGGATGGCTTACGAATGGGTTGCGAATAGTTTTTAATTCTGTATTTGACTCCCCCTTGCCAAAGGGGTTGGGGGGATCATCCTGACTACCATTAGCTAACGGGTTGAATCCACTCCTTTATTTTACAGGTTAACCAAGAATAATAACAGTATTTTATTGATTTTTATTGGGAATGTTTTATAATTTGCTCCAAAAAAATATTATGGAACAAGCAAATGATCAACACCATCAACGACTTAGTCCGGACGCGGAATTGCACTTAGAGTTTGCTACACATCTTGCAAGAATGCGAGCAGGCCTTGAGGCTTTTGAGAAGGCATGTGCTGATTTATCTAGAAAGATTGAAGCCAGTCGATCTTCTGGCTATGAAAATTTGTGTACCTACTTGCTTCTTATCGAAAAAATTGAACTAGATATTATCAGGCTTGAGAATGAGTTAAGGGACACGTATTTGATTATAGATGAGCTTAAATCGCTTGAGGCTAATTCTGAGTATATTAACAAAAGAATCCAAGAATCGGAAGAACTAATCAAGGCTATAGAACACAAAAAACTTGATTTACGGATGTCCATGGACGCTTACGAACAAAAATTTGGGTCCTTATAAAAATAAGTTGGCAAAAAGTATATACTAGGTATATACTTAGTATATACTTCTAAAAATTTGATGCATGAATCCTCATTTAGAAAAAGCCTTGAACGAGCTTAAGGAGGCTGGTGCTGATGGCATTCCCACCCATGAAGAAGTGTTGAATGCGATGGATGACAGTGAGTGGGCAGGTGCGATTTCGGACCATGGTGATTGGACGTTGATTAAGGAATCTGAAAATAGCTATCGGACCAACATTAGGCACCATGTTGAGTAAACCATCTTTACTCCCGGGCTGAAAAACAATAAAATAAGGTTGGCTATTTAATCTTGCCCTATGAAACGTACTCAACTTGTTGCGGCGGCTGATCTCACTAAAGAGGAAGTCGTTTTTTTAATCGATGGGGCTGAAAAAATGCGCGGCTATCGAGGAAAAGATTTTGAGGGAAAGATTTGCGCCAGTTTGTTTTTTGAGCCCAGCACCCGTACCCGACTTTCTTTTGAATCGGCAGTCCATCGTTTGGGAGGTTCAGTCATCACCATTGCAGATGCCCAAACGACCTCGCTTAAAAAGGGGGAAAGTTTGGAGGATACGATTCGGATGGTGGAGACCTTTGCGGATTTGATTTTCATGCGTCATCCTCAAAATGGAACGGCTGCCATAGCAGCAGCTCAGACTAAAAAGCCTTTTATTAATGCCGGGGATGGTGGCAATGAGCACCCTTCGCAAGCCCTGCTGGATATTTATTCGGTCAAGCGGGAAGTAGGCCGACTCGATCACTTGAAGGTGGGTTTTGGATTTGATCCTAAACATTCTCGAACGATTCGTAGCTTGGCTCGTTTATTGGCTCTCTTTGAGGGCAATGAATTTACCTTTGTCTGCCCCCCCTCACTCCAGCCAGAAGCTGACGTACTCAAAGATTTGGAAGCTCGAGGGGCCACGTTTAACATCGTTCACGATCTGAGTGAGTATGGCAAATTTGATGTTTTTTATGCGAACCGTCTTCAAGAAGAACGCTTTGCCGATCACGATGAATTTGAACGGCTGCGAAAAGAATTTATAATCACCCGGTCGCTTGCAGAGCCTGCCAAAACCATCATTCTCAATCCCCTCCCTCGAATTGATGAAATTGAAACGGATGTGGATGAACTCCCTCAAGCGGCTTATTTTAGGGCGGTTGAAAATGGCGTTTACATCCGTATGGCGCTTTTGAAGTATGTGATGGGTAACTATTGTAATTAAAGCTTACGGAGCTTATTCGCTTCGCTAGCTTGCAAAGCTTATTGGCTCTGTAAGCTCTGTAAGCACTGTAAGCTTTAAAAAATGAATAAACTCCTCATCCAAAATGGCCGGGTCATTGATGCAGCCACCAAGCGTGACGAGGTCACGAGTATTTTGATTGAGGGGGAACAAATTAAAGCCATTGGCAACATTGAAGTTAATCCTGACATGGAGGTGGTGGATGCCGCGGGACTGGTGGTGATGCCTGGCCTTATTGACATTCATGTTCATCTGCGAGACATGGATCAGGCAGACAAGGAAACTGTTGAAACAGGCACTTTGGCTGCGTTGAAAGGAGGGGTGACGACGGTGTTCGCCATGCCCAATACCTCCCCCACCCTCGATTCGGTCGAGATGATTGATCGTTATCAAAAGTTGACCGAGCAAGCGCATGTGAAAACTCATTTGATTGGATCCATCACCAAACATTTAGAGGGCAACGAACTGGCTGAACTGGAGAAATATCCAGAGCTAGGAATTCATTGTATTTCGGACGATGGGCACGATGTGGACAATAAATCCCTGCTTGCCAATGCTTATCAAAAGGCGAAAGAAAATGATCTCCTCCTCATTACCCACCCCGAAATGCATTCTATTGCCCCCAAGGGAGTCATCAATCAGGGTAAGGTGAGTGAGGATTTGGGAGTTCCTGGTCAGCCGAATAAAAAAGAGTGGAAGGCAGTGGAGCGCGGGATTGAGATGGCTCTAGAAAAAGTGGTTCGAGCTCATTTCACACACATCACCACAAAGGAATCCCTTGAATTGATCCGAGACGCAAAAGCGAAATCTGACTTGATCACTTGTGACGTAACCCCCCATCATCTGATTTTAACCGAAGATCGAGTGCTTGAAGTGGGTAGCTTGGCCAAGGTGAACCCCCCCCTCCGGACGGAAGCGGACCGACAGGCTCTCATCGAGGCAATTAAGGATGGCACTATTGATTTGATCGCCACAGATCATGCGCCCCACCGCGATCAGGACAAAACGGATGATTTACTCACGTCTGCCTTTGGCTTTTCTCAACTCGAAACCTCCCTTGCCTCAATCATCACCGAGCTTCATTTTAAGCAAGGAATTTCCTTGATGAAAATCGTCGAACTCATGTGTCTTCGTCCTGCCCAACTCATGAATCTGAAGCAAGGCCAACTCACCCCCGGCTCTCCCGCTGATTTGGTTTTAGTGGATTTGAAACAGGAGAAAATCGTGGACCGTATGCAGTTTGTTTCGAAGGGGAAAAATAGCCCATTTGAGAGGATGAGTTTTAAGGGGTGGCCTGTCAAAACTGTTTTTAGAGGAAAGTCCTGCTAGACTCAAAAAATCACAATACACCCTTGATTTTTAAGTCTTTTTTTGATATAATGGTAAGATTTTCTATTAAAAAAATCAGAAAAGAAAAAATAATAACAAAACCATGAAAGACTTGAACCATCATGACATCCACGAAATTTATTCACAGATTTCTCAATCGCTCAACTGTGTGGATTGCCAATCTAATATTTTGCCTCACAACATCCAAATCACAAACATTGTGGATAATGAGTGTTTCTTTGATGTCAGCTGTAACAAGTGTGAGAGTGAAATGACCCTTTCAGCTCACGTTGAAAAAAACCCCAATCAAGCTGCAATGACCTACAACAAGTCGTCTCAAATCATGCACGACAATATTGTGGAAGAATCCGTCTCGTCTGTGGATGTGAAAATGATTCAGGAAGAACTCAATCAATTTAATGGCAGCTTTATTGAAACCTTTGCTCGCCACTAAACCTAGTGCATCCCTGCTTCTTTTTGGATAGCATTGAGATCACGAAGTAGCTGACGGTCTGTTTTAAGCTTTTCCTTGATTTTGCTGACCGAGTGCATGACCGTGGTGTGATTTCGGTTGCCCAAATGCTTTCCAATTTTAACCAAAGACATTCTAAGTTTGGTGTTGGCCAGATACATGATCATCTGACGAGGAATTAAAGATTCACGGGCTCGTGAACTTCCTACGATGTCACTGCGCTGGATGGCAAAATAATCCGTCACCAGATCGATGAGATGGTCGATGCTGACTGATCCTTTTCGTTGAGGCGCTTGATCCACGATTCCAAGTGGCTTGATTTCTTTTTTTTGAGTTTGGCGGAGCATGGCAGCCACTGATTGAACGGTGGGAGCGGTCATGGTTAAGTGATAGTCCCCAATGGCTCGATTGAGAACCCCCTCCAGGGCACGGATCGAATGATTGACATGAAAGGCCATGAATTCAAGCACATCCTGGTTGATGAACACCTGAGCCTTGCGACATTTTTCCATTAAAATAGCCAGCCGAGTTTCATAATCCGGCATGCGTACATCAATGATCATCCCTGACTCAAAGCGCGAGATCAAGCGCTCACTGAGCAACTTTAGTTCATGAGGCGGTCTGTCTGAACTGATGATGAGTTGCTTACCTGCTTCGTAAAGGGTGTTGAAGGTGTGAAAGAATTCTTCCTCTGTTTTTTCTTTGTTGGCAATGAATTGAATGTCATCGATGATCAATAAATCCACCCGACGATATTTCTTGCGGATGTATTCCATGTTTTTACTTCGCATGGCCTGGATGACTTCATTTGTGAAATTTTCGGTCGTGGTGTAAACCACAAAGGCATCCGGATTGTTTTTGATCGCTTCATTTCCTGCCGCTTGCAAAAGGTGGGTTTTACCCAAGCCAACCCCTCCATAAATGAATAAAGGATTGTAATTTTGACCCGGGAACATGGCTACATTTTGACACGCCGCATGAGCCAGTCGGTTTTCGGGCGAAGTGATAAAATTATCTAGCGTGTAATCAGGATTGAGAATCTTAGAGACCACCCCTTCTTTTGAGCGGGTTAAATTTTGCTTCGGTAGCTTCCGGCTTTTTCCACTTGGAAAATGCTTGCTAACATCAATTGCTGCAGAGTGATCTTCGTTTAAGGAGACATCAACCTGGTAGTTGATTTTGTTGATTGAGGTATCGACTTGCCTGGCTGCTTCTAGAATTTTTTTAACCAAGTGGGTTTGATGCCAATTCAAAAAGTAAGGCAATGGCAAGCCCACTTCGAGCGTACCGTTGTCATTTTTTAGAAGCGCTGTTTTATTAAACCAGGTGAGGATTTGAGGGCGAGGTAGCTCCTTGGCGAGCACCTCGATGATGTTGATCCAAAGCGACTTCAAATCCATAGGAAAACAGCAAAGTTAAAAAAATACCCGCCCGACATCCTCATCCATATTTGTTTATTTTTATCTTTGGAACATCATAATAAACAAACCCTCATGCCTTGAAAAGCAAACAGAGTTGACGGACCTGCATTATTAGGAATGGCTAATGAAAAAAAATATTCGAGGTTTATTCTAAGTCAGTTTCTTCAAAAAAATTCCTCACAAAAATACGAGACGAAATAAAAAAATATGGTCTTTTTATGAAGTAATCAAATTCATGATGTCATTCCAAGTGATCACTAAAATCAACAGAATGAGTAAGATGAATCCAATCCCATGAATCGCTGCTTCCCATTTTGCATTCGGCCGCTTGCGAAGGATGGTTTCAAAAATAATGAATAAGAAGCGTCCTCCATCCAGCGCTGGAAAGGGCATGATGTTGATCACGCCAAGTGAGATGGAAAGTAGAGCGGTGAACTGAAGTAGGGCGATGACCCCCTCTTGAGTGAATTTTTGGGTCATTTGGAAAATACCAACTGGACCAGCTACCCCTTCAGGTACCGTAAATTTGGCTACCAAGCTCACCACCACATCGCCTAGCATGTCCAATGTCAAATAGGACAAACGCCCCACCTCTTTTACAGACTCCCACGCAGCGACATGAACGGGGTAGCGAACTGTTTTTTGATCCACAATGTAAGGGGCATCCGAAATCACGAAACCGAGCTTTCCACTATTATTGGTTTGCACTTCAAAATTTAAGGACTCTTCCTCTCTAAGAACAGTTAAATCCACGGTTTGATTTGCCTTAAGTTCGCCGACGAACGCCGCTGTTTTTGGGGCAACTTGACCATCCACTTCTATGATCAAGTCTCCTGGTAAGACTCCGGCTTCGAGCAATGGTGAGTTATCCTCAATGTCTTGAATGTAAATTGCTTCGTCTAACTCAATCAATCCAGCTGCTTCAGCCCGGGTGACATCCTCTTGAGTGACTAAAAACGGCTTCATTCCGACGGTAAAACCAATCGTGATCAAGAGCCAGGCGAGCAAAAAGTTCATGACCACGCCTGCCACGATCACTTGAGTACGTTGCCATTTGGTTTTTGAAGCAAAACTATCGCCCGCTTTTAGAGCTTTTGGGTCGCTTGAATCTTCCCCGTAAAGCCTGACATAACCTCCAAAAGGAATCCAGTTGAGCGAATAAATGGTTCCCTTTTTATCCTTGTAAATTTTTTTAGCGCGAGGAGGGAGGCCAATTCCAAATTCTTCCACTTTGATGCCGGCTCGTCTGGCCATCTTGAAGTGCCCCCACTCGTGTACCAAAACGAGCACTGAAAAAATAAGGATGAAAATGAGAATAGTGAGAACAATCATAAAATTGAGAGCAGGGTTAAAGCTGTTACACAGTTAAAATATCTTTTTCCTTAGCCTTGGAATCTTCTTCAATATTCTTGTTGTACTGATCGACTAAATTTTGCAACTTTTTTTCCCATCCTTTCAATTCGTCCTCGCTCATGTCTTCTTGCTTTAGTTTGTGTTGCGCTTCATGGCGGGCATTACGAACAGATACGCGGCTTTCTTCGGCATATTTATGAGACAATTTGACCATCTCTTTTCGTCGTTCTTCGGTGAGCGGAGGGAGAATGATTCGAATCATGCTGCCATCATTGCTCGGATTCAAACCCAGATCTGCTTCACTGATGGCCTTTTCAATATTTGCCAGATGATCTCGGTTCCACGGTTGAATGGCAATCTGATTAGATTCAGGAATGCTGATGCTGGCCATTCCTTTTAGAGGCATGGTGGAACCGAAACATTCTACCACCAAGGACTCTACAAGCGCTGCATTGGCTCGCCCAGTTTGAAATTTCCCGTATTCTTCATGAAGATAGCTGAGTGCATTCTCCATTTTTTGCTTGGCCTCATTGAGGATTTGATCAGACATAATGATTTAAAAAAATTAAATGATTAAGAAACAAGCGTGCCTATTTTTTCTCCTTTTGCTGCTTTTAGTATGGCATCTTTTTTGCTCATATCGAATACCACAATTTTCATCTGACTATCACGACAGAGTGAAAAAGCAGTCTGGTCCATGACCTGCAGGTTCTTCTCGATTGCTTCATCATAACTCAACTGGTCGTAACGCTTGGCCGATGGATTCTTGTGGGGGTCTTCGGTGTAAATCCCATCAACATTGGTGGCTTTTAGAATCACATCACAGTTGAGCTCAACCGCTCTGAGCGCGGCAGCAGTGTCCGTGGTGAAGTAGGGATTACCCGTTCCCCCACTACAGATGACGATTCGGTCTTTTTCTAAATGGCGCATCACCCGTCGACGGATGTAGGGTTCTGCGATTTGAGGAAGATCCAGAGCAGTCGCGACGCGACAGTGCACCCCTAGTTTTTCAACAGCTGATTGCAAGGCGACTGAATTCATGATCGTGGCCATCATCCCCATGTAATCCGAAGTGGTCCTCTCGATGCCTGATTCCTTTTGATCTCGGTAACGCCAAATGTTCCCCGCTCCATTCACCACCACGAGTTGGATGCCTTCTTGGTTCAATCGAACCATCTCTTTGGCTATTTTATTGAGTGCGTCGGTATTGATGTCATGCCCTGATTCATCTCCAAGGGCTTCTCCAGAAATCTTCAGCATGACCCGTTTGTATTTTTTGCTCGGCATGTCAGTTTTTTATATCGTCAGAGCAATTTTATAGACATACTCAATAAGCGTCAAACCTAAGTTAGCCTTAAATCTGAATTATCTCCCTAAAAACTGATCCACCTGGTGCCCGTCAGCATCCACTGACTTTTGGATATCACAAAAGGCTTCTTTCACTTCCTTTTCGAGAAAAGTCAGCGTTTTCTCATCTGTTTCAACCGCTTCCATTATCGCCTGATATCCATGCCCCCCCTTATCCATTCCAGGTTGGCCTTCCATATTTAACCAGTTCTTTATTTTTTTCCACATAGTATATTAGGTTGATTTGTTATCTATTTTTATTATTATAACATTTTTTTTAATTTATAACAATATAAATTAGGATTCCATTTGACAAATGATTCATCCAACGACACACTTGTTTTTGCAAATGAGGGAATCATTTTGATTTTGAAGTAGAGACTCGCTCTAATTTTTTAGTGGTATTTTATTTGCTTGCACTCTCGCGCCATGACAAACATTCTTCTGCGAAATATTGGGGACATATGGGATAAAAGTGAAAAACGGGTGACGGATAAAGGCTCCCAAAATATCATCAATATGGCTGCCTGTCGCGGCATTTCTTTGGCTAGACCAGGCAATGTTGTGATTTTTCCTCGCATTCCACATCTTGATGAATACATGGTGCATGTGGGTGAGTTCTTGTTGCCTACGGCTAAGAAAGAGGATCAATTTAAGCACATGCAATCTGCCTTGATGTCTGTGGACCTGCCTGTGGGCGATGCTGCAACAGAGGACTACATCGACTCCCCTACTTTGCAGGATCAGGCCTTGAAGGCCATCCTTAATCAAGCCATTTTAGACCCGTACGTCGATGGTGAGCGTGCTGGCGCTTTTGCAGAAGCCTTTAATTGCCATTATCAAGATGATTTTCACCCTCTATTTTTGGGCATTCGAAATAAGGTGATCTTTCATGAGTTTTGCCAAAAGGCGAGCATTCCGACGATCCCCAATTCGGTTGCAGCAGGGCGAAATGGAGATTATTTAAATCAGTGTGATGACATTTTTCAAGCCATTGAATCCATTTTTGAAAAGGGATATCCAAGTGTCATGATTCGTCAGGCCATGGCGGCAGGCGGCATTGGAAATGCACGCATTGATAAGGTGGGTGGTCATTCCTACCGAACAGGGAGAGGGAAATTACTACTGGAAGGCAAAGCGGCGCTTAAAGATTGGTTAGTCAATGACTTTTATCGTACCAGCCTCTCTCCGGGCATGATGGTAGCCCCTTATTTTGGCGAGGGTATTTCCCTTTCGGGCATGGTTGAAATTCGAGATGGAAAGGATCTTTATGTGCCATACGTGGCCCAAGAAGTTTTGAATGAGGCGGGAACGAGTTTTATGGGGGCTAAGATTGAGAACAATTTGCCACAGGAATTGATTGACCAGGCAAAAACTATTTTGAAACGAGCAGGAGAGGTGATGCAGGCTCAAGGCATCCAAAATGGAATTCTGCAAATGGACATGCGTACGGTTGAAGGACAGGTTTGTGGGGTTGAATCCAATGCGATGCGCAAAACAGCCGTGATTGAGCTTTTCCAAATCATGTCGAAATCTAAGCATTGGGTTGAAGAGGGGGCTGAACGTTTAAATGAAGGTAAGCAGCGAGCCTTCATGAGCGTTGAACACATTCCAGTGAGTCAGGCCTTTGAAAATACTGTAAAAGAAAAGGGGTTTAATGAGGCTTTCAATGAATTTAGAGTCATTAGTCCGGAACAGTATCGACAATTTTCGAAATTAGATTATCAAGGAGAACCTCTTGATATAGGAACTTTTTTACATGCCTGCACCCCTCCTCATTTTATCACAAAGCAAATGAATATCGGGCTCATCACTGCGGATGAAGCCATACGACCCAAACGGGGGCAATCGTCAGTTGAACCTATCGATTCAGAGCTCGCCCGCTTGAACCTTGACCAAAAGTGGGACTTGGTGAAATCAGTTTTTCAGTAGTATATACTCACCTTCTCCCCAACTATATACTTAACCTCTTCTAAATGCCGGGCTTCAACAACTCGCTGCTGCTCGACGTGTTAACGAGATAACTTGGAACGAAACAACTGATGGTAAGACTAAAAAAGCTTATTAAATAAACCTAAATGAGTTTATTGGATCTGAATGACAGTTATTTCGTTATCACGTTATTTCGTTGAAGCGAGAATCTCAGAATGCGAAATGAAGCAAGAAGTATATACCAATGTCAATCCAAAGTATATACCCACCCCTCCTTAAAAAATCTAAAATTGCTTGTTGAAAATTGGGCCGATATGGGGTATAATTGTTCAGTCGGGTTGCACTTATTTTTAACTTATGAAGCGTTTTCAAAATACGGACGAATTGCGAGATCAGCTGGTGGCCTTAACCAATGATTTGATCCACTTTCCTACCCACGCCTCTAAGACTGAATCCTTTTTTCAGGTCATTGAGTTTATTTCAGACTACTTTCAGGATGATCCTGTTCATCTTCAAACCTTTTTGTCGGGAGGCATTCCTTCACTTTTAGTCACTTTGCATGAAAACCGCCATCCAGATGTATTACTTAGTGGGCATTTGGATGTCGTGGAAAACAGTGTTAAATATGAAACGGAAATTCGGGATGGAAAGCTTTATGGTAGTGGTGCTCTGGACATGAAGGGTGGTGTGGCGTGTATGATGGCGACCATGAAACACTTTTCGAAACTAACCAACAAGCCATCTCTTGGACTTCTACTGACTTGTGATGAGGAGACGGGAAGTAAGCATGGCACCCCCTACCTTTTGGATCAGGAAGATATCCGAGCTAATTTTGTCATTGTGAACGAGGGGCGTTGGCGTTATGACATTGTGACCCAAGAAAAAGGAATCATGATGCTCAAACTGAAATCCTACAGTCAAGGAGCGCATGGTGCCTATCCTTGGAAGGCTAAGAATCCCATCCATGAACTTCAAGAGGTTTTGATGAGTATGGAGAAACTTTTTGCTAAGCCATCACCCGAATGGCAATCTACGTTTGCGGTTACCACATTTCATGCGGGTAAGGAGTACAACACTATCCCAGACTTTGCTGAGGCTGTGGTGAATATTCGTTTTATTGGAGGAGAAGAATGGTCAAAAGAAGCGATCATGAAAAAACTCAATTCTGTCATTTCAGCCAGTGTGGATGTGGAAGCGGCCCTTTGGGGAGATGTGTTCAATCAAAATGAGCAGCACCCCTATGTTCAACGGCTTCAATTGGTTGCTTCGGATGTCCTGGGTTCAACGGTTGAATTTGGCCATAACCATGGCGCCTCTGATGCTCGTTTTTTTCATGAATTCGGTATCCCGGTTGTTTCTTTAGGGCCCACTGGCAATTATCACCATACAAACAATGAGTATGTTGAAATTGATAGTCTGGTTGAACATACCCATGTTTTGCGCTCTTTTATTGAGGCAACTCAAAACACAAAGGAATAAATGACTCTTTGCCATAGAGGTAAAAAATGTTAGGCTGAAAAACCCCTTTTTCTTTTGACTTATGGATCCAATTATCCTGCAAGACATTCAGCAACGTCTGACTGCCTATAAATCACCTAAACGAATTGCCCTTTCTTCTCGCTTTCCTTTTTTAAAGCGGCCCATTGTTTGGACCAGGAGACGAATACGATCTATTCAAAATACCTTGAATCCTAGAATCAGATCTCGTTCCTCTGATGTTTTTTTTGACTGTGTTGTAGCCCGTCATCAATCCCTGCTGAGGCGAAAATTGGGTGATAGTGATCCACATTTACAAGAACAAAAGGTCAAGAATTTGGAACAAGCCGCCAAAGCTTTGAATGGAGTCATCATTCAGCCCGCTGATATTTTTTCATTGTGGTCCATCATTGGTCAGCCCCGGCGGGATCGGGGTTATGTGGATGGCATGCTGCTTTCAAATGGCCGGGTGGTGGAAGGGATTGGCGGTGGCCTCTGTCAGCTTTCTAATTTTTTATTTTGGATTTTTTTGCATGCGCCGGTTGAAATTGTCGAGCGTTATCATCACTCCATGGATGTTTTTCCGGATTCGGGACGTACACTTCCTTTTGGGAGTGGCGCGACGATTTTGTACAATTTCGTGGATCTAAAATTGAGGAATATTTCAAAACAGCCTCTTCAGCTGAAATTATGGTTAACGGACAACCACCTGAAAGGGCAACTGCTTTCACCTGAGCGGATTTCAGAGAAATTTCATGTATTTGAGAAGCATCACTGTTTTGTAAAATCAGATGGTCAGTATTTTCGTTACAACCAAATTCATCGCGAAACGAAACTAGAAGGTGAAGTTCTCAAGAGTGAACACATCACCACTAATTTTGCGCCAACTTTGTATGAGGTGACGGAGGATTATCTTGAGAGAAATGGGTTTGAGGTAGTAGATATTAATTCCAGCCATAGAAATATTATTTGACATTATTTTACACTTCGTGTAAAGTTATATCTAAATTTTAATCCCTATCAAAATGAGATCAAATCCATCATCTCCACCTGCCATTGCTGCAACTGCACTCAGTGCCTTGTTGGCTAGCTGCAACCTTGGAGACTATGAATCCGGTGTTGCAAATTCACGAACTGAGGTTGCAATGGACAGAGAAGCTGCAAAAACTGAAGTTCAAAAAGCTGGCGATAAATACAGAAGAATGCTTCAAAGGCTTAAAATTGGAGAAAAAGAGTGTCCAGAAATAGCCAGTCTTTATGAGATTACAGCTGATTCTAAGGTTAACCAGATGGAATTAGCCAATGCGGTTGAAGGTGTTGAATCTATTATGGAGCAACCAGCTTCTGAGCGTGTTCTTGCTTATCGCCAAATGGGAAGAAATCATGCTGAAATGGCTGATTTATCTGAGGCATTGGAGTGTCATGAGCTCCTTGAAATCATAGCTTTAAGTGACGCAACAAGGGAAGAGGCTGAAGCACTTCTTGTCAGTGGTAAATACACTCCACTTCAAGTGCTAGCTTCTGTTGAAAAGCCGGGTCAGTAAATTCAAGTAATAGAAACTAAAAAAGCATTTCTCTGGTTGGGGAATGCTTTTTTAGGATGTATAATTGACGGTGTAACATCCAAAACATGAACAAAACCGACGCGAAAAAGCGGATTGAGAGTCTCAAAAAGTGGCTCAAAAAGTGGAATTACGATTATTTTGTGCTCGATAAAAATGAGGTCTCCGAGGCAGCCCGAGATCAAATCAAGAAGGAGCTTCATGAGCTCGAGGCTCAGTTTCCGGAATTCATCACACCCGATTCCCCCACTCAACGCGTGGGCAGTGCTCTGTCGGGAAAATTTGGAAAACTCAAACACCTACGAGCCAAGCAATCGTTGATGGATTGTTTTGACGATGAAGAACTTGAAGCCTGGGAAGAGCGGAATTTAAAATTGATTCCTGGAGAAACCCTCGACTATGTGTCGGAATACAAAATCGACGGCCTCAATCTTTCGGTGATTTATGAGAAAGGAAAACTTCACAAAGCCATCACCCGGGGAAATGGGATTTTTGGCGAAGATGTGACCCACAGTGTCCGCACCATCAAATCGGTCCCTTTGGAACTTCAAGAAATTGAAGGGTTGAAATTAGAAGACTACCCTGTGATTGAAGCTAGCGGTGAGGTGTTCATGAGTAAGTCCAGTTTTGAAGCTCTGAATGCCGAGGGCGGTCAACAATTTGCCAACCCTCGCAATGCTGCCGCGGGCACGGTCCGACAGCTTGATCCTCAAGTGGCTGCCAGTCGTAATTTGGAGATGTTTTTTTACACCCTCAATATTTATGGGGATTCAAAACTGCCTGATCCTCAATCCCAAAAAGAAAGTCTGGAACTTTTGCAGTCGCTTGGACTCAGGGTCAACCATCATTTCGTCCATCATCCGGATTTAAGCTCAGTGAAAAAGGAAATGAAGCAGGCTGAAAAAATTCGAGATGGCTTGGACTATCTGATTGATGGATTGGTGGTCAAAGTAAATTCTTTTCGTCATCAAAATTTGCTGGGCTCCACCGCCAAAGCTCCTCGCTGGGCCATTGCCTACAAGTTTCCTGCTGAACAATCGACCTCGAGAGTCCTCGACATTGAAATTCAAGTGGGACGCACAGGAGCCTTGACCCCTGTGGCTATTTTGGAACCAACTCAAGTCGCAGGTAGCACAGTGGGTCGAGCCACACTACACAATCAAGATGAAATTGAACGAAAGGATGTTCGCATTGGAGACACGGTCATCATCCAAAAAGCCGGCGACATCATTCCCGAGGTGGTGGAGGTGCTCAAAGATTTGCGAACCGGAAAGGAAATGGCTTTTAAAATGCCAAACCGCTGTCCTGTTTGTGGTGGAGAAATTGAGCGCCCAGAGGGCGAAGTCGTCAGTCGCTGCATTAACGACGATTGCTATGCCATGCATCAACACCAGTTGGAACACTTTGTTTCACGCAAGGCGTTTGACATCGACGGTCTGGGTGAAAAAGTCATCGAGCAACTCATTGAGCACAACCTGGTGGAGGATGCGGCTGATCTTTTCACTCTCCACTATGAGGATTTGATGCAACTGGATTTGTTTAAGGATAAGAAGACAGAGAATTTACTCAATGCCTTGGAACAGTCAAAAATCATTCCACTTTCTCGTTTTTTGTATGCCATGGGAATTCGTTATGTGGGAGAGGAAACCGCCGATATTTTAGCCAATCATCTGGAGCTCAAAACAGAAAAGATTCAGCTCAAAAAGGAGCAGAAAAAAAACCAATTGAGCCTATTTACCAAGGACAATGAAAATAGTGAAGTTGAAGTTGCCCCCCTTAAATATTTAGTCAAAGCTTTAAAAGAGCTCAATTTTGAAACCCTCAGTCACATCGATGGAATTGGTGAAAAGGTCGCTGAGGCGATTGACGCGTGGGGCCATGATCCAAAAACTCAGAAGCTGCTTGAGAAATTTGATCGAGTGGGTATCAAGTTGAGGGTAGAGGCTTCCTCAAAATCAAATGAATTGAAGGGTAAGACCTTTGTGATCACAGGCACCCTCCCCTCTCTCAGCCGAGATCAAGCCAAGGTTTTGATTAAACAACATGGAGGCAAAGCGACCAGCTCAGTGAGTAAAAAAACAGATTTTGTCTTGGCGGGTTCTGAACCGGGTAGCAAGTATGAAAAGGCGGAGAAGTTGGGGGTGACGATTATTGATGAAAAGACGTTTTTGGGGATGATTAAAGTTGAAAAATAGATTGAAACTATTAAGTGTTTCGAGTATGATCATTTGGCATGCCTCAAAATATGCTCAGGTGGCGGAATTGGTAGACGCGCTAGCTTGAGGGGCTAGTGGCCGCTTTATGGCCGTGGAGGTTCAAGTCCTCTCCTGAGCACCATGTCTATCATTTCTTAGCACTTGAAAGAAAGAATGGTGCCTTTTGGCTTATGGATTTGATTTTTGAAAGAAAAAACTGTATTTTTAAGCCCATTTATCCTTCAAATAAGGTGAATCGTACCCCTCCAAGCTTAGATCTTCGCGGAACATGTGAATTCAGCTATGCAGCTGATGGCTTTAGATTTGATGGAAAACGCTTAAATTTTAGCAACCATGACTACGATGGAAAGTACCGCGTCAGCGTCAAAAGAGAAGGGGTGCAAGTAGCCTGGTTTACTTTTTTTACCTGTTCCAAATGGATGGATGAAATAGTGTTCTCAGGAATGTACGTTGAAAAAGAAAGTAGGCAACAAGGAATTTCCATAAAGCTGATTGAAGAGATATTTGAAATTTCTCGTATGTCAAATCGAGAATTCATTCATGCCCATCGACAAAAAAAGCCACTACTATGTAGAATATTAAGACGATTTGGCTTTGTTCCCATTGTTGATATGCATAGGAATGACATTGCTCACGCAATCGTTGGAAGGTCAACTAGCCGAGAAGGTGCTCCCGCATTGCACATTACGAATCCCAGCAGAAGAAGTGAGTGGTCAACTGCTAATGTCATTAGATCCCAAGGCTATCAGCTGGTAAATTCAGTGGATCAAATTAGGGATGGCGTAGGGGTTGTTTTAGGGGCTGATTATTTGATGCAAGACTGAGCAACGGCATAGAGCTTCAGTTTTTCTCAATCACAGAAAAAGGCCCGACCGAAGCCAGGCCTTTCCCTGTAAAGTTGCCCTCCCGCTATGCTAAGTGACAGTCTCTGCGGCATTACTGGATTTTTTCTTGCTCTGAACCGTCAACAACTCCATG
>JAUHWS010000070.1 GCA_030427295.1 bacterium
AATTCGAATCCTGATCAACAAGTGGCCAATTTGGAGCTTTTTGGTGAGAAGGATGCCTTCTTTAAAAATAATGTTTACTATCTGTCCAAACAAGGGGGGTTTGAGATGCCTGATCCTTTGGATCGTTATGCGTTTTTTACACGCGCTCAAATGCTTCAATTAGCTTTAGGATTACGTTATCCAGACACTGACTTTTCTCAGTATGCCGATGATTGTTTTGAGGATGTGACGCGTGATCATCCGTTGTCGGGTTACATTTGTTTTGCTCGGGATCAAGAAATTGTTATTGGCACCGCTGGCTTTTTTTATCCGGAAAGCAGTATTAATTTGTTTGGTGTGATTAAAATTCTATTTGAAACCTTTGAGGTGGATGATTTGAATTTTGACGAATCTCGTTTGGATGCTCATGTGTTTGAGCAGATGACCAAGGGGCACTACGCTTACCGTTCTATGGCTAAGGCCCTTTATGAAGGTATTTTTGAAAATCAGAAGGATGTGACGTTGTGGTCTAATCGACATGCATATCAAGGAGAGGTGCTTCAAATCACACGGAATTTTTTGCATTGGTTGGATGGCAAAACCCTTAAAAACTACACGCCTGGTTTGGTGACTACAGCTGTGCCGCCTGTTTTTGTTCAAACGCCTGATTTTTTGTATCGTTTTAAGGAAGAAAAGACGCCCGATGTTCGCCACTCTTTGCCGATTGAGGATGTTCAAATTCGAGATGGAGCTATTTATGTGGCAGATCGAGGTGGGGTTTATTTTGAGGTGATGCCAGTGGATGAATCTAGGCCCATTGTTTCGGTTCGAGGGATTCAAAATTATGAGGCTCAACAAATTGGCCTTTATATTAGCTACGAGGACGGTGAGGAGGTGTATTACGAAACGAATCCAAAAACGGAACAGTTTCGTCCTCTGATGACGCGTTTTGTCGAGGGGGCTCAACGTTCAGCTTTGAACAAATTGGACAACATGGGCTTGCTTCCTCATTCCGCTGAGTTTGAGGGGCAACGGACTGCACCACATTTCGAGATTTTCATGGAGGAGGCTGATTTTTTGGATCTTTTTGTTCATCGCACGAGCAATCAGCGTTATCCTGCTCATTTAAAAATCACTTATCCTGATGGTGGGGTGTTGGAACGATCTATTTTTATAAAAACTCGTGGAAATGCTACTCGTGGATACATAAAATCGTCTTATACGATTGAGGCATTTGAGGATTTTGGTGATCATGCTGGATTTGAAGGCGATGAATTTTTGGCCGTTCATGACGAGATTAAAATGAGGAGTTTTATCAACGATGAAACGATGATTCGAGAGAAACTATTTTACCAAACGTTTGAAGATTTGGGTCATCCCGCCCCTGATTTTTTTGAGACATCTGTGGATATTAATGGGGTTTCGATGGGATTTTATCAAGCAACCGAGCCCATTAAGGATCCGTTTTTTGAGCGTCGTGATTTGGAGGTGAAAGATTATTATTACGCTCAAAATGAGGCCACGGAATACAATACCAATTTGAAATATTATGTGGATGATGAGACGACTTTATCGCAGTATGATATTCATGGAGATTCCAATCATTTGTTGAGTCTGATCAAATCGCTTGAGGCCAATGATCCGAATATTTTGTCCCAAATAGATACGCAGAGTGTGTTTGATTTTGCTTTGTTGGTTTATTTGTCACGTGCAGATGATTCGTTGACTCACAATTATTATATTTATTGGGATGAATCTAAAGGTCATTGGGTCATTTTTCCATGGGATGCAGATGAAACCTTTGAAAACGTACGTCGTTACTCGGATGAGGGGCTTAGAAGTTTGACTTCTCGGAATCAGAATGTTTTCAATCAGTTGGTGTATTATGTGTTTCAACATTTAGATGATGAGGCATTTCAAGTTCACTTTGAGCGTTTTGAGTTGGCGTGGCAGAAAGTTGATTTGATTGGTCAGATCAATGACTATCAAAACCGTTATGGAGCCTATCTGGATTTTGACAATGCGCTTTGGAATGACAAACATTTGGAGCGGCGTAAAGCCACCTTTAATACCAATCAGGCTTTGGATGAGCTCAAAGAAGAGCTTCATCGATTTGATGATTTATTCAACGATGACGAAAATAATGGATGATGACAATTTGGAAGAGTTGATGGAGGAGTTTGCGTCTGAAGAGGCTATTGCTTCGGCGAAACATGAAAAGGCTCTGCCAGAAATAGAGGAGTCTGTGGAGATTTTGGTGCGAGACTATCCCAAGCCTCAACGAGAGCTTGATTTGCATGGTTTTACGGTTCCGGAAGCGCTTTTAGAAACAGAGTATTTTGTTCAACGCTCCATCGCTCACAAGCTTCGGACGGTGCGAGTGATTACGGGACGAGGTCTCCACTCCAAAAACATGGTGTCGGTCCTACCAGGAGAGATTGAAAAGAAATTGGCTGAACTCAAGCGCAGCCATCATATTTTGGCCTTTAAAAAGGAGAAGTCGGGCGGGGCATTTGTGGTTTATTTGGTTTCGTAGCGAATGGGATGCGGATTGTTTACGAATAGGTTGCGGATTGGATGCGAATGGTTAACGAATTGGTTTCGTATGGGTTGCGGATTGTTTACGTTTTGTATTTGACCCCCCCTTGCTAAAGGGGGTTGGGGGGATCTTCTCAATTACGCATTACGTAGTACGCATGGTCTGATAAGAATTAGATATTTGCTCATTAGACATCAGACATTAAGTATATACTCACCCTCTCTCCATCTATATACTCATCCTCCACAAAATGCTGAGGTTCAGCGACTCACTGACCTTCGACGTGCTAACGAAGTGACTTGAAACGAAACAACCGATAGTAGGACTATAAACCTCATTAAATAAGCTATAAATGAGTTATTAGATCTGAATAACAGTTATTTCGTTGTCACGTTGTTTCGTTGAAGTGAGAGCTTCAGAATTCGAAATGAAGCAAGAAGTATATACTAAAGTCAACCCGAAGTATATACCTAAGTGAACAGTTGTCATTCCCCCGCCACGGCGGGGAATCGTCAGAATACCGAGGTTCCAAATACAGATGACTCTTGGATCAAGTCCAAGAGTGACAGCTGGGCATCTATTTCCTATTTCAGGATTGGCTATCATCATTTCTTTTAGTCATTTTTCCCCTTCCTCCCACCCACAAAATCCCGTACAATTTTTGGGCAAGATGATCATCCAAAACTAAAATAACTATGAAACTTTCTGAGGCGGTTCGACATTTTCTGGAGTATTGTGAGATTGAGAAAAATCAATCTCCTAAAACCTTGCAAAACTATACGCATTACTTGAATCGTTTTTTGGGGTTTTCGGAGGATCCTGGTATTGCCTCGATTGATCGAGATTTGGTGAAGCGTTATCGTTTGTTTTTGAACCGCTTTGAGTCTCGACCAGGAAAAACACTGTCTATCAAAACGCAGAATTATCACATCATTGCGTTGCGGGCGTTTTTAAAATATTGCATCAAGCAAGATTGGAAGACCTTGGAGCCGGAGAAAATTGAGTTGGGTAAAACTCCCGATCGGACGGTGGATTATTTGACGCGGGAGGAATTGGAACGGCTTTTTGAGTCGGTTGAGGTGGATTCAATCATTGGTTTGCGCAACCGGGCGATTTTGGAATTTTTGTACAGCACAGGGCTGCGCATTAGTGAGTTGGTGAATTTGAATCAGGATCAGGTGAATTTGGAACGGGGAGAGTTTCAGGTGCGAGGGAAGGGTCGAAAGATGCGAATTGTCTTTTTATCTCAGCGTGCGAAGGAATGGATTGTCGATTACTTGAACATGCGGGAGGATGGTTTTGAGCCGCTTTTTTTGAATCACCGACGGGCGCGGAAGAAAAAAGAAGGGGCGGTAGAAATGAGAGGGGAGCATCGGCGTTTGACGGCGTATACGATTCAGGAAATGGTTCGAAAGACAGCGCTTCAGGCGGGGATTGTGAAAAAGGTGACGCCACATGTACTTCGTCATTCTTTTGCGACGGAACTTCTTTTGAATGGGGCGGACATTCGTTCGGTGCAGGACATGTTGGGGCACGCGAGTATCACGACGACCCAGATTTACACGCATTTGACGAATAAGAAACTTCGCGAGATTCATGAGAAGTTTCATCGGTGAGGTTGGGTTTGGTGTGAAGCACTATCGGTCGTCGAGAATCGAATGTGCTTCACGGTCCTTAACCTCCTTTCGATTCGAGATTGATTTATTCGGTGAGTCTCGGGGTCTCGCTCCCTCTTAGTTCAAGTTGCCGTGGTCTTCGGATCAGATAGATGATCGGCAGCAGGTAGCCACCGAACACTCCCGCCGAGCAGTACAGTAGGTAGAAGCCTTTCAGCGCTTCCGATTGCCACATGATGAACCCTAAGCAATAGGTTCCGATCAGAGCCCCGCCGACTGCCGCGATTCCCCATCGTCTTCGAGGTAGCATGAAGTCCTTTCGTTTCGATCTTTTCGATTTCCGATAGTGCTGGTGGTTGGCCACAGTCCTAATTTGATGTTGGGACGACAGCACTTGAATTATTTATAACATTAAAAGTATTTTTTGTAAATATTTATTGGAGGGTGTGTGTATGAAGGCGAGGTTTCGGAACCTTATTTTCGTCTGATGTCTTGATCTTTTTCTTTATTTCAGATATAAACATAGACCTCCCTTTTATTCTTTGAATGGGGAGGTGTGGAACATCGGAATTCTCAAAAGCGGTTTTACGGAGAGGGGTACACGTATTTTGTAACGGGAGTGACCAAGAATCGATATCGGTATTTTGAGGAGGAGATTTTTTCGGGGGTGTTTTGGGAGAATTTGAAATTATCTCAAAAAATTAAAGAATTTATGTTGCATGGATGGTTCTTGGGTTATGATCATTTTCATTTGTTGGTAACGCCGATGGGAGATTTTAATATTTCAAAGATTATACATAATTTAAAACGGGTGACATCTTTGCAAATCAACCAAATCATTGAAGGCGAGGATATATATCCTCGCCTTCAATGGAATGAAAGAATGTTGAAATACCGCCAGCGATTTATTAAAAAATACCCCATGCCTACCTTCTCCTTCCCCAAATTCATGTGGCAGAGATCTTTTCATGATCATGTAATCCGGGGTGAACGAGATTTTGAAACTCATTTGAGATATATTGAACACAACCCTATCAAACATGAGATGCCGGAGGGGTGGTCGTTTTATGGCTTTTAAATTGGCTTTATTTGTTTTTCGAAAATTAATTACGTCATTAATGACGTAATTCTTAAAAAGTGAGCTCTAAGTTTCATCTTCTTTTCGCCCTAACTTTGAAATACCGGCCACTCCAAGAGTTGCTCCTGAGGTGGCTGCAAGAGCTTCTGCAACATTATTTTTTTCTG
>JAUHWS010000098.1 GCA_030427295.1 bacterium
GCCGCGCAACTTATTTTGCTCTACAAAGAATATTGGGATCAATCCATCAATCTCCTCTTTTTCAATATTGAACTCATCGATTTTCGAAGCAATATCAGCTCAATTTTTGTCAATGCGGTGGCTGGGGCCTTTGTGATCTTTTTAGGCATTGGAGCCATGGAAGAGTTTGCCAAATTTCTAGTCATGCGGATGCTCAATAAAAACCTCTTTCGCTCCATCGACGACGTGATCAGTCTAGCCATCGTCAGTGCTCTGGGTTTCTCGTTTTACGAAAACATGGTGTACTTCAACGCGCAGTGGGGGAGTCTTGCCATTGGTAGCTTTATCCTGTTGATCCTATCCCGCATTACGGTCGTGACCATGGTTCACATGCTCTGCTCTGGCGTTCTGGGTTACTACTTTGCCCACGCCCATTTTGCCTCACCCATTTTGTTGAAGGAGCATGAGGCAAAAAAAAGACGTCCCGTTCTTCGTTTTTTCAAAACGATTTTTCACCTAAAAACCTCTCATTTATATCGCGATGAAATGATGGTGGTCGGTTTGCTTTTAGCGATGTTGCTTCACGCCGTCTATAATTTCATTCTCTCTTCAACAGTGGAGTTCAACGGTTTATTCATCGCAGGGATGATCTTGCTTTATTTCTTTGGAGGGTATATGATTTTAAGCCGATTATTAAAGAAGAAAGAAGATAAAATTGAACTTGGTTTATTGACTGAAACCGCTGACAGTTAAACCCAATGGTCCGATGACTGATCAAAAAGACGACAACCAGGAGGGGCAGATTGATTTTTTAGCCCTTTCAGTGGATGAGCAAGTGCAGCTCATCGATGAAGTGCTCTCCGAGCAGGTTTACATGGCCCTTGAGATGGACGGGGGTGGAATGGAGATCATGGACATCGAAGGCACCGACATTCTCATTCGCTACCATGGCGCCTGCGGCGGTTGCCCGATTTCGGAATCCGGCACGTTGGTGTTCATTCAGCAAACCCTCAAGGATAGAATCGACTCACGGATTGAGGTGA
>JAUHWS010000017.1 GCA_030427295.1 bacterium
CTTTAAATGCTGAACGCCTTGATGATATTGCTGCAATAAGACGTCAGCTTGATGGCCCTTTGCCTCAGGACGAGAGGGTTCAGCTACAAAGACAACTAGCTTTTGTTGAATCATTTGTGGTTCATCAAGTAGAAGTTCGACCACCCCACTCTTTGCCGTATGCGGACCCCAAATCGAGCTTTAAGTAGCCTTGGGTTTTCCCACCCCCCTCCAAAAAAATTCCCGCCACGACTTGAATTTGAAGTAGGTGCTTGTTGACTTTGGCTATTGGATAAAATTCTTGACATAAGTCATTATCTATTTATAATGAGTTTGTAATTTTAAAACTATTATTATGGGTGGATCTAGTAAATTTTGTGAGGCTTCGAGCGATAGGTTAACTGAAACGTTTCCTGTTGATTCAGGGGATAGCTGTGATGTTTTTGATATTAGACCTGAAGATGAAGTTTTAGTATTCCGTCGACTTACAAATCTTGCTACGCGCTTGCAAGGTATTGCGGAATCCCGCTCAGGTCAGAACAGTGTTTCGGTTGATAGTGTGCATCGATTAAATAATCTGTTGGGGGATTTTTTAGATGGCTCTAGATAAAATTATTGTCTCCCCACCCCCTTCCAAAATTCCCGCCAGGATTTGAATTTGAAGTAGGTGTTTTTGCCGAGGAGTCGGGTGAGCGGTAGGGTGATGGGGTTGGTGGCCCATTTGAGGAGCCATTTTTTTAGTCCCGTGGGAATCACCCAGGCGTCAGGGTGTTTTTGCTTGAAGAGAACCGCGGATTGGCCCACTCGCTGCATTTTTTTGGGGAGTTCGGTCTCAGGAATGTGGTGGTGGTGATAAGCCTTGGCATCCGGCTGGTAGAAGAGTTTGAGGTCGTGGTTTTTGAATAATCGATAGCCGAGTTCCATGTCCTCCCAGCCGTAGGCTTTGAAGGATTCATCGAATTTCTCTTTTTGGAAGTAACTTTTTTTGAGAGAAATATTGGAGGTGTAGAAAAATTTGTAGGGCTGAGGATTTTCAACCAAGCCTGGCTTGAGGAATCCATAACCAAACTGCCACCCGGAACGTTCGAGAAACCGCATGTAGTCATTCACCTCGACTGGAAACCATCCGCCCCCCATTCGCACCCAATCCGCCCCCCATTCGGACGGAGGATTCCAGGTAGAATAGCCTAAAACGACCGTATTTTTTTCAGGGTGAGACTGATGGGTCTCTAAATGCGCCTTCAAGAATCCCGGTTGGACAAAAATATCATCTCCAATAAAGAGGACAATGTCGGCTGAAGCCTCTTGAACTCCTTTATTCCGGGCGGTTCCCTGCCCTGCATTTTTTTGATAAATATATTTAATTCCCTCGCACCTTGCACCTCGCACGTCAAACTTTTTAACTATTTCAGCAGTGTCATCAGTGGACCCATCATCCACCACGATCACTTCAAATTCCACGCCGTCCTGGCGGGCGAGGTGTTCGAGGGCTATTTTGAGGGTTGGAGCCCGATTGTAGGTGGGAATGATAACAGAGATCAATGTGGATTCAGATTAGATTTAGTCACCCAACATTCGCAGATAATCCTTCATGTTTTCATACTGGACTGAAAGGAAAAAGGCATAAAAATCATCAAATGTTTTGGAGGAATGGAGGCTGGAAATGTACTCTCGCCGGCGTATGATAGGAATGATCTGAATCGGGTAACCCAGCTCTATGAGCATGAGATTGCTGACCAAACGAGCGGTTCGACCGTTGCCGTCGACAAAGGGATGAATTTTAACAAAATCATAGTGCCACTTGGCAACCACTTCTAAAGACAGTTCTTGTTCGTGGAGCCATGCAAAGAGGGTCTCCATTTTTTGGAACACTTCACTGGCGGGAGGCAAAGGCTCTGTTTCTCCACTGATATAGACGGCGCTTTTTCGATACTGCCCTGCATTTTCGTCATCGATTTGGGTCAGAATGAGCTTGTGGATCGATTTAATGGTTGTTTCATCAATGGATTGATTCTGCCTGGCGAGTTCATAAATCAGCTCAACCGCTTTGCTGTGATTGGTGGCCTCAAAAATTTCTCTGAGAGGCTTTCCATCCACAGTGATGCCATCTTCGACGACCAAGCGCGTTTCTTCTAGGGTTAGACTATTTCCCTCAATGGCATTGGAGTGGTAGGTGTAGGTGACCTGATACCATTTTTTGAGTTCGGCCAACTCTCCTTTATTTAAAGGTCTTTTTTGATCAATTGTCTGTTTGAGTTGCTCAATTTTGGCCTGTAACACTTGAATATCTGTGCTCATGTTTGAAAAATATTTTATTCGGAGCTGCTCATCCCGTCTCTTCCCTCACCCCATGGACGCCGAGAAGGTCTTTTGGGGTTTATTTGTGGACCTTCTTCAGATTCATTGTCATTTTGAAGGGAGGCGAGTAATTCTTCGGCCGTATTATACACTTTTCCACCTCGGATGGGGGGTAGGGTCGCCTGAGCTTCTTTTTCGGCCTCTTTTAGCTCCTCGGCGACGGTCGTGCCCTCGAATGTGGCTTCCTGAAGGTCTTCTTTGACCGCTCGAGTGAGGTACAATTTGATCAAGGCTGAGAGATTGATCCCTTTATTTTCAGCGATGGCTTCGAGTTGTTGTTTTAGCTCATCGTCGGTGCGAAACGCGATCATGGCCATTTTTTGGATGTTTATTTTTATTTGTTATACAAAGTATAACATTGTTATACATAGTTATACAAAGTATAACATTAGACGAATGCTCAAAAATCGACTAAAATGGATCTGGTTTTTTAACCTTTAATCCCCTACTCGCTTGGAACTTTACAATACACTTACCCGTCAGAAGGAAGTATTTAAGCCTTTAAACGATAAGAAGGTGGGCTTATATTGTTGTGGACCAACCGTCTATAATTACGCCCATATTGGCAATTTGAGGACCTATATATTTGAGGATTTATTACGGCGTGTTTTGGAGTTTAATGGGTATGAGGTGAATCATGTGATGAATATTACGGATGTGGGCCATTTGACCTCAGATAGTGATGAAGGGGATGACAAGATGAAAAAGGGGGCCGAACGGGAAAAAAAGACCGTTTGGGAGATTGCTGAGCACTACACGCAGGCCTTTTTGGAAGATATGGACCGCCTCAATTTATTCATGCCTAAAAAGAAACCAAAAGCGACAGACCATATCGACTGTATGATCGCCCAAATAAAGGCTTTAGAAGATAATGGACACACTTATATTGGACAGAATGGCAATGTCTATTTTGATGTGTCTACTATGTCTAACTATGGAGAACTAGCTGGCTTAGATAAACAGGAATTAGTGGCTGGACAACGTGTCGAAATTGACCAAAATAAAAAAAATCCCGCAGACTTTGTGTTGTGGTTTGTCCAATCAAAACATGGGGATCAAGAGATGCAGTGGGATAGCCCCTGGGGGAGGGGATTCCCGGGGTGGCATATTGAATGTTCGGCGATGAGCGTGGAGTATTTGGGAGAGCAGTTTGACATTCACTGTGGGGGGGTGGATCACATTCCTGTTCATCATACGAACGAGATTGCTCAGGCTGAAGGGGCGACGGGGGTACACCCCTGGGTGAAGGTGTGGATGCATGGGGAATTTTTGGTGCTAAAGGACAATGCGAAAATGTCCAAGTCAGCGGATAACTTTTTGACCCTGAGGCGATTGGTGGAAGAAGGGTTTGATCCTTTGGACTATCGCTACTTTTGCCTCCAAACTCACTACCGCAAACAACTCTTTTTCGATTGGGAAAGCTTGAAAGCCGCCCGCACTGGCTTGAGGCGATTGAGGGACAAAGTTTTGAATCTGAAGAAAGAGCTCCCAGCTAACAGCTCTCAGCTCTCAGCTCCAAACGCAGTTTGGACCGATAAATTTAGACAAGCTGTCAATGATGATTTGAACGTTAGTAAGGCCTTGGCGCTTGCCTGGGAAATGTTAGACGATCCGAATTTGGACAATGCGGACAAGCTGTCGACAATTGTCGAATTTGATCGGGTTTTGGGCTTAAAATTGGGCGAAGAAGAGAAGGTGGAACTTCCACCCCAAATCACTCAGTGGATCATCGAAAGAAATGAAGCACGTCATAATAAAGACTGGCAAAAGGCCGATGAAATTCGGGATCAAATTGAAGCCTCGGGCAAGTGGCAAGTGAAAGATGGGGGAGGAGGGACGGAAGTGTTTAAGAAATAGAATATGAAATTTGTACTCATTTTTGGCCCACAAGCAGTCGGCAAAATGACCGTGGGCCATGAACTGGAAAAAATCACTGGCTTAAAACTATTTCATAATCACATGACCATTGAATTGGCTGCTCCATTTTTTGATTATGGAACGAGCGAGGGTCGACAACTGGTCACTGTACTTAGAGAAGCAATATTCAAAGCAGTGTCTAAAAGCGACTTAACAGGCTTAATATTCACCTATTTGTGGGATTTTGATTCACAAGAGGAGTGGGATTACATTAACCATATTTGTGATATTTTTGAGCAAGAAGGGGCTGAGATTTATTTTGTAGAACTAGAGGCAGATTTTGAGGAGCGACTCAAACGAAATAAAACTTCCCATCGATTAAAACATAAGCCAACCAAACGAGATGTCGAAAAATCTGAAGCTTATTTGAGAAATGGCATGAAAAACTATCGTACCAACTCAAATTTAGGCGAAATTAAGCGCAAAAATTACATGCGAATTGACAATGCTAAATTAAACCCTTTAAAGGTGGCCCAAATGATTGTGAAAAAGTTTAAAATTTAGTACTGCTTGAAAAAACGGTCTATTCTTCAATTTTTTCCACCACCCCAGTAAATGTTTCGATATCCTTTAGTCCTTCCTTAAGCACTTCATAGACAATGTCGAAGTTGATCTCAGCATAATCGTGAGTGATGATATTTCTGAAACCTGTCATTTGAACCAATTGATCTTTGAGTTCGGTGGAAATAAGATGTTGCTCATTTAAAATCAAAAAATTCTCTGCCATTGTGGAGGGCTTTCGGAGAGATTTTAGAGAAATAACCCCTTCAGCTAAGTCAATGGTGGATTGAATGGCCAAATAAAGGTAGCGCTCTAGAGCGCCCTTGAGGTTAATATCATCTTCGATTTCATTTTGAGAGTATTTTTGATAGCTCTCCAGTAGGGTGAGATACTTTTTTACAGTGCTTATTTTGTTTTCTAAAACATCAAGATTGGTCATTGGGCCTTTGTTAGTTTATTTTTTTGAAGAGAGAGGCGGTAGTCAAAAAATCGATTTAAAATAGCGGGTTCGACTAATAATTTATAAGGTTCGACCACGTAAATCAGTTCGCCTGTGGCAATGATGTTGTAAGCCAATTCATCTGGAATTTTGTGGTTGAGAAGCACCACATCTACTTGATCTGTTTTGAGAATTAGCCCGATTTGAGCCATGAGCCTTGCCTTGATTTTAAAGGCTTCTTTTTCAGAGCACTTATCCAGATAGATGGCGAAATCGTAATCACTGGTTGGTCCAAAATTATTTTGTGAGCGAGATCCAAAAAAGTAGCCGAGTTTTATGGCCTTGAATGTCTTAAGAAGGCTTATTATTTGAGTTTTTTGGTCTTCGTCTAGCATGATTCGAACATTTATTAATTATATTTTATATGATTTGATGTTCAAACGAAATCAAAAAATTTCTAGCCCCAACCACAAAAAAATGCAATAATGAAGGCAATAACCTCACTCGACTATGTCCAACAACTATACCATTTTCAGTGGGTCCTCCCACCCCGAACTCGCTGAGGCGGTGGCTAAAGCTACTAAAAAACCTCTGGGGGAAATCACTCTCAGTGATTTTTCAAGTGGGGAAAAGTATATCGCTTTGGGGGAATCGGTGCGAGGAAAGGAGGTGTTTATCATTCAGACCTGCCGAGACCAACTGGTGAATGAGGATTTGATGGAGCTCTTTTTGATGATCAACACGGCTAAGCTCTCATTTGCGGAGAAAATTCATGTGATTGTTCCCTATTTGGGTTATGCCAGGCAAGATAAGATTCATACGCCACGTGAGCCCATCAGCTCGAAACTGGTGGCTGATTTGATTGTAAAAAGTGGCGCAGATCATGTGATCACCTTTCAACTTCATGCGGATCAAACCCAGGCCTTTTTTGATGTTCCAGTAGACAACGTGTCCATTCACAAATTGATGGCGGGACATTTTATGAAGAAAAAATTGAAAAACATCACGGTGGTGTCTCCAGATGCTGGTGGAGCAAAGAATGCCAAACTGTTTGCCGATCAGTTGGGTGCGGAATTGGCCATTTTGCATAAATCGAGACCGGCTCACAATCAAGCGGTGACCACACATGTGGTCGGGAATGTGGAAGGACGAACTTGTGTGTTATATGATGACATGGTGGATACCGCAGGGAGTGTGGTAGCGGCCAGAGAAGCTCTTTTGAATGCCGGAGCAAGTGATGAAATGTATTTAGCGGCAACCCATCCTATTTTTTCTGGGCCAGCCCAGGAACGCCTCTCGAAAGCTGGATTTACGGAGGTAATGGTGACTGATTCATTGCCTTTAGGTGAACAGAAGCAGTTTGAAGGACTGAACCAGATCAGCTTGGGACCCTTGATTGGGTCGATCATTCAGAGTATTGCTGAAGATAAGTCGGTGAGTAGCTTGTTTTATTAAAAAGAGTCTGTACTCCAGATTCGTTAGCTCATTGATTTTTACTCGTAAAAACGCTATAATAGAATCAACAAAAACTAATATAAAACACTATGAAAATTGCCATCAATGGTTTTGGTCGTATTGGACGCCAGATTCTTCATCGCATCATGCAGACGAAGACCGATTTAGAAGTGGTTGCTATCAATGATTTGACCGACAATAAGATGTTGGCTCATTTGTTTGAGTTTGATTCAACGTTTGGGCGTTATCCAGGCAAGGTGGAGATCAGTGGGGATGATATTGTGGTCGATGGGAAAACCATTCAAATCACGGCGGAACCCGATCCGGAAAAATTACCCTGGAAAGAATTGGGGGTGGAGTTGGTGCTGGAGTGTACCGGGCGTTTTCGAGAATACGATCAAGCCATGAAGCATGTGAAGGCGGGGGCGAAACGAGTGATCATTTCTGCGCCTTGCAAAGGGGAAAAAGGCTGCGATAAGAGTATCTGTATGGGGGTGAATGAAGATCAATTTGATCCTGAAAAGCATGTGATTTTGTCCAATGCGAGTTGTACGACTAATTGTTTGGCACCCATGGCCAAAGTGCTTCAAGATGCCTTTGGGATTGAGTATGGCATCATGACTACCATTCACTCGGTAACCAATGATCAACGCGTGCTGGACCTTCCTCACAAAGATTACCGACGCGCCCGGAGTTGTATCCAAAATATTATTCCGACCACGACAGGAGCGGCGAAAGCAGTGGGACAAGTGCTCCCGGAACTTGATGGGAAGTTGACGGGGATGGCTATTCGGGTGCCAACGGCAACGGTATCCCTAGTTGATTTGACTGTGGCCTTGGGGCAAGAGGTGACGGTGGAAGAAGTGATCAAGGCGTTTGAGGAGCGTGCTAAATTGACGCCTGATGTGCTTCGGGTGGAACATCGTCCACTGGTCTCAAAGGATTTTCAAATGGATCCCCATTCGTGCACCATTGATGCAGCTAGCACTCAGTTGGTGGGGGGGAATATGGTGAAGGTGCTGGGTTGGTATGACAATGAGTGGGGTTACAGTTGCCGGATGGTGGATTTGGCCAATTATATAGCGAAACAATAGTTTATTTTAGTGTCTAACTGGTAACTATGTAAGTTTTTGATTTTGGACTTACCAGCTAAACACTTACAAGATATACACTTAAAAAAAGCAAAAAATGAAACTCACAAGTTACGGTGCGGCGCTAGAAGTGACCGGCTCACAACATTTATTGGAGGTGAATGGGAAGCGGATTTTACTCGACTGTGGACTCTTTCAGGGGCATCGGAAGATTGCCTTTGAGAAGAATCAAGAATTTGAATATGATCCCGCCAGTATTGATGCGGTGCTTCTATCTCATGCCCATATTGATCATACCGGGAATACCCCCCATTTGGTGAGCAAAGGCTTTGCGGGGAAAATTTACTGTACTGAGGCGACTAAGAAACTGTGTGAGCCATTGCTTTTAGACAGTGCTTACATCCAACAACAGGACACGGAGTATTTCAATCGTCGAGTGAAAGATACGGCGTTAGAAATGGATCCCATTTATACTGAGGAGGATGTGAAATTGGCTTTGGAACATTTCAAGGGACTTCCCTATGATACTCAATACACGTTATATGATGGGGTGAAGGTGACTTTTTTTGAGGCGGGACATGTGCTGGGCTCAAGTATGATTCAACTGGATATTGTGGATCAGGAAGATGGAAAGGAAAAACGCCTGATTTTTACGGGGGACTTGGGCCGCTATAAATTACCGATTATCAAAGATCCCCATGAGCCGGACCATGCCGATTATTTGCTTTGTGAGAGTACCTATGGGAATCGGAATCATGCCCCGATTGAGGAGGGGGTGCCAGAACTGGCTCGTGTGATCAACCGGACCGTGGAGCGGGGAGGAAAGGTCATTATTCCATCCTTTGCCTTTGAGCGAACTCAGGAGCTGATTTATTCGATTCATTTGCTCTTTGATCGGGGGGAAATTCCTAAAAACTTACCTGTGTTTATCGATAGTCCGCTGGCGACTAATTTGACCCACATTTTTAGGGAGGAGATTGAACTTTACGACAAGGATATTCGGGAGAATTTTCGTTTGGATCATAACCCATTTGACCCTAGTCAGCTTAAATTCACCGCCTCGGTGGAGGAATCAAAAGAGCTGAATTTTTTGATTGGCCCTTGCATCATTATTTCTAGTAGTGGAATGTGTGAGGCGGGTCGCATTCGTCATCATTTGAAAAACAATATTGAAGATTCCAAAAATACGGTTGCTGTGGTTGGATATATGGCTGAGAATACGCTGGGGCGTAAAATTGTGGACGGTGAGAAGCGCATTAAGATTTATGACCAGATGTACAAGGTAAATGCTGAGGTGGTTATTTTAGAATCCTTTAGTGCTCATGCAGATCGGGATGATTTGGATCGCTTCATCAAGGGTATTCATGGTCTTAAAAAGATCATGTTGGTGCATGGGGAGCAAAATCAATCGGAAGCCTTTGCGGAGCGGATCAAGACTTATTCGGAGGCGGAGCCAATTGTGATGGAGCCAATGAAACCGGTAGAGTTGTAATTTTGTTACTTTTTTGAAACTGGAACGTATTCGTGATTGAATGCTAAACTTTGATCGATGAAATCTGTTCCAAAATCATTGAGGGTGATCCGATTTTTTGTTGTCTTCGTAGTGCTTTTTGTCGTGATTGGTGTCACGATGGCCATGTCGAAAGAAAACCTTGTTTTTGAGGCGACGGTTCTGGATGTCCTTGAACCCTCTAAAACTTACCAGGAAATTTTAGCCACGGGAACTCAGCCAGGCTTGCCTCCGGAACATGATTTTCCAACGAGTTATCAGTATTTGAACGGTTGTTATGGTTATTCGGTGGGGCATATTTTGATGGATCGAGGCTGGGATTTTGACATGCTCGAAATGGAACAGCGTGTTGAAAAACCACGGGAAGAATTGTGGAGCAAGGAATATAAAAAGCGTCTGGAAGCGGCGTATGATTTGGATCTAAAATTCTCAAAGGATGCGGAACTGCTTTTTCAACTTTTGGAGGCAGGGGAGGCGGTAGTGGTGGGCTATGAGTATCCACTGGTGGAGGGAGATTGGGTTTTACACGCGGTAGCAGCCTACTCGTTTGATGAAGAGGGGATTTGGGTGTCAGATAGTTTGGAAGGAGGCAATATTCGCATTCCATACAACAAAATTTTTACTGAGGATGGCCAAAAAACCCGTTATTATTTCACACGGGTGTTGGAAAATTAGTGAAGTGTTGGTGGTGGGTCCTGCGCGCAGGACCCACCACCATCGAGAGCCGGCATCAGGGATCCGTGAGGATCGACCTGGTGGCTATCTAGAGCTAGAAAAAACCCTTGACCTTTCTTAGGCCCCCTCTTTTGTAAAGAGCGTTCATAAACACTGACCAAAGAAGGGGCAGGCCTCCGCTTCCATAAAAAGAGGCCATATTTTTCCTTACGCCTATTTTTTGGGGCCAGGGTCCGACGGCGTGACCTATTGAGTTAATGGATTGGTTCCCTGTAATCAACAGCGATGCACCTTCTGGGCGAGGCTCTAGCAAGTACCAAACCCCCTTAATCAATACCCTCAACCCTTCTAATTCCTTAAGAAGGATGGTATGTGCGGTATCGTCGTAGTGCCTGTGCATCGACATTGGGTTATCAGGGGTCCCGTATAGCTGTACGGAGTTGATCATGAACTCAGAGCTAGGCCGTAGATCACGACCATTTATTTGCCTGAAAATGATCCGATGGATGGGCAAAATAAACTCAACAAATGCTGCGTTAATTTCTCTTAATTCAGCGATTGCTTGAGTTGCTTCGTCTGTTTGCCAACCATCGTTTCTTTGCTCCCTGCCAAGGAGTCTGCCTGCTCCAAATTGCACTCTGCTTACATCATCGTATTTATACCCCTCTTTGCCCTTTTGTTGAGTGTAGGGTGTTGTGGCCAAGCCTATTTCCTGCAATTCTCTTTGATGTGCATAGGTTATGTCAACCAACGTGCTCGCCTTGGTGTCCAATTTTCTATGCATGAGCCAGACGGCCCCATGGCACATGATGGCTGGCGTTAGATCTTCAAGCTTGACTCGTGGAAGGCTTATCGTTTCCATTTTTTTCTCCGCTCATTTGAATGACCAGACACAATCCCATACCAGGACGTGCCGTGCACTCATATCATTATGAGATTATTATCAAAAAATGTCAAGTCTTTTTGAGTTTGGCTGAGCTTAAAAATTTCTCAATTTATTCTTTATTTTTTGTTAAATTTTTTCTGTTGTCGTTTTCTCTTCGGTTAGGCAGAGTTATGGGATTTTCTTTTGGCGCTGGAACTTCTGTTTTCGCTTGACCATGTTCACTGCTTTGAGCTGCGGTGTGGTTCGGCATAAGCGAAAGTAAGATGCTGGCTACAGCCACTCGAGCCATTTTAGCCCATCGAGATCCATTTGGCTGGCCTTCTGGTCTGGACTCTTCAGATTCTTGTATTTGTGCTGGTTCAGTGGTGGGTGGGCGTAGCTCTTTTATGGTGTCATCCATCATATCGACTTCTTTATGTTGAGCAATAACTTTTCTGACTGCTTGATCAAGCAAATCAGCCATTCTAGACATGCCATTTTCACCTATAAATAGATATTCTTTTATTTTGCGCTGATTTTCTGGGTCCAAATGTTTTAAAGCTTCATCAACTTTCAGATGTGGGTACGTGGTGAAATGACGCTGCCCATTACAAATTATAGTATGGGTATTATGGAGTAAATCGTAGTGAAATTGCACCGGCAAAATTACTTCATTTTCCCTTGCATCATTTTTGTAGTGTAATGTAACTGAAAACTGTAGTTTATCTGGGTTAAATTCATAGTGAAGGCGCTCAGGGGTAGCTGGCTTCTTTAGCATAATACTAAACACGCGGCCCATTACTTTTTCAACAACTGGCATTTTCATGTTTTCGAGCAATAAGTCTTCTTCTTTTAAGCCATCTACAGATGCCATGGGCACAACTTGTTTTAGTATATTTCCATTTGGGTCTGCAAATGTGATTTCAAACAGACCTTTCTCTTCGTCAACAAAACATATTGTTAGAATTTCTACTCCAAGTCTCAATTCAGACAAAAAATCTTCAAAAGTGTAATTATCAAAATCAACCCCCTCTGTATTTTGGACTTCTTCTTGGTATAATCCAAATAGGATTTCACGACAGGATAAGGCTTTTTCTGGATCTATAGTCACCTCAACTAAATTATTATCCGGAGAATCTACCCCATTTTCGATATGGAAAGCGCGGACTTCTTCAAAAGATTCTTCTTTTAGTGCCTCTAAAACCATTCTGCCACAATCTGGTATAGATAAAAATCGTGTCATGCTTTCATCTTCGATATTGTCCGCATAGGTTCTTACCAAATGATATATTTCTTGTGCAATGTGATCCCTGGATAAGGCCAGAGCTCTTTTTACTCCGGTTTGATTATTATTTCTGTTTGTTTCATCAGGAGAAACTCCAATTTCATCAATTTCATCCAAAACAGCTTCATAGCTTTTACGGCTTAGAGCAAAGTAGTCCTCCAGATCATCTACTTTCTGACCGCAGACCCGCATTAATAATTCCTTTATTTGATCCCTATTGAATTCACATGCGTTGGCAGCCCCATCAAAGCGAACAAGATATACGTCATCATTTGGATTCCAAGAAATCTCGACCGATCTTGCTGGATTTTTTTCTTGAAAATTTTGATCTACCCAAGCTTTTCTGGTTCCGAGAGGATAGAGCGCACCAGGATCTAGTGTTATGCTTGGTTCAAAGGGGTTGTTGGGAACGTAGAGTTTCCTGACCACATCTGCTCCAAAAGGCTTGTCAATGTAGTCATATTCAATGTCTTCAACCCCTATCTCAGTGGTTTTTGAAGGGTCTTCTAACATACATTATTTCAAAAAATTGGATGATTGGATTTTATTTGTTTGGTTGTATATTTTCAACGACAGGAGGTTGATCAACATTCATGAGAAGATATCCTGAGGCAGCGGCTAACGTTAGCGAGACAGCGAAGGCAGCTCTGGTTACCCACACATTGGTGTGTGGCCTAGGATTACTAGGAACAAAGAGTATGACTTTGGTTGGAGAGCTGGACGCCTCACTCACTACAATTTCTTCCGTGGGCTCTGCTTCTGGCGGCGATGGGTTTTCGTGAACTCCTGTCGATGAATTATCGACGGGCCCAGGGGAAGGTGACAAAAATTGCTTCTGAAGGAGCCTCATTCCTTCCTCCACTCCTTCAGAAAGTCCGAGATGGGCTTCAATTTGTGGGATAAGGGTTTCTAGCCTCGAACTTACTTCTTCATCTGCCGTTGCCTTCCATGCTTCTAGGCGTCGCCTTAAATTTTTCCTGTTTGTTTGCACCATTGTATGCTTTCGAATCGCTAAATGTTTATCCTCCCAACAATCAGGATGCCAGACATAAACTTGCTGTCGACCATCCATCCCATTTAAGGTAAGTGTTGGATTTCCCCCAAGCGATCGATCTAGGGTTACTGATTGGGCCTCAAAAAAGCTTCCTTGAAAAAGTGCTGCTTTAATGTCTTCAAGTATCCTGTCACTGGTCACTGGCCTGGTTGGATCTCTAATGAACCCAGGCAAGTGGATTGTATCTAATTCAGCATTCAAAGCCATATCAGCTTGGTTACGTTAGGTCGGGAAGGGCTAACGTTTTTTGTTTGCAATTGAAGATACTTGTTTTCTTTATACAATTTATTTATAAAATTGTCAAAGTTTTTGTGGTAGGTATATACTTCGGGTTGAGGTTAGTATATACTTTCATCTTAATTACGAATTACAAGTGACTAATTATGAATTAAATCGCAATTCCTAAGACCTCAATTCTTAAATTTTATTCAGCCTATAAATAGCTTAAATAAAACAAATTCTAAACCATTTGGACATTAAAAATTAGACCTTAAGATTTGTTTGGAAACGATTGGAATGAATTGGAATGAATTGAGACATAGGTATATAGATGAAGAGAGGGTGGGTATATACTTTTTTAAAATCTACCTCTGAACTGGGCTGCCAATGCGCTTTTTACTATTGACAAATTTACAAAAATATGTATAATTGACTCGCCCTCCTTATTAAACATGAATTTTTATGAAAATTATAAGAAATATAGCCATTGGATTATTGACGCTTGGGTTTTTTTCATCACCTCTCGCTCTAGCCAAGGAATATTCGGACCTACCCTCCACTCATAAACACTATACCGCTGTGTCTAGTTTGACCGATCGTGGAATTGTAAATGGGTATCCGAGTGGTCTTTTTGGACCAGACGATGAGATCAATCGGGCTGAAGCGGTGAAGATTCTGATTGAAATGAAGTACCCTCGTTCAGTGATTGATTCGGCCCTGGATTGGCACAAGGGACTTGGACACAGCTACGCTATTTTTTACGATGTTCCCATCAACGAATGGTATGCCAAATATGTGGAAGTTTCTTTTCAAAACAAGGTGATTGAAGGGTATCCTGACCACACCTTTAAGGGAGGGGATGAAATCAATTTTGCCGAGGCTCTAAAAGTGATTCTGGAATCCTACAAAGTCGACTATAGTCAGAATAACTTTCAGCAAAACAAGCTTCTTTATGTCAACCAGGGAGATTGGTATGAAAAGTACTTTACCTATGCCTACCAACACAATTTGATCAATCGAGATAAATTCTATCACCCTGGTCAATTGATCACGCGTGGAGAATTTGTGGAGGTGATCTATCGCTTGGAAGAAATGCTCAAAACACGTTCTTCTGCCTACAATGGGACTGAAACTCCTTATTCTACAGAATACCGTATTACCATTCCTCGGTTGGACATTGTTGATTTGGATGTCCATCTTGCTAATGTCTATGATCCTACCGCCGCCCTGGGCATTCTAAAGGAAGGAATGGGACATTATTTGAACACTCCTGATAAACTCAAGAAGACTGTTATTTTTGGACACTCATCGGGTTATGCTTGGGACCACTCTGCTTTTAAAACGATCTTAAGGGAAATTGATAAACTTCAGCCGGGAGACCGTATTTATGTGAATTACAGCGAAAAAGGTTATGTTTATGAAGTTCAAGGGCATGATATTATCCCTGCTTCGGAAGATGAAACCATCGTTCAAAATGAAAATGAAAATGTCTTGGAGCTGTTCACTTGTTGGCCACCAGACACTACACGACAACGTTATGTAATCAATGCAAAACCTGTTTAAATTGTTCAAAACTTATTAATTGGTTTAGATGGATTATCCATTTTAGACACACTATTTAGCAGAAGTGGCTTTATATAAGCCACTTCTTTAGTTGTTTAGAAAAAGCCACTCTTTAAAAATTATCCACAAGTTTTACACAGGTTTTGCACAGGTTATCCACAAATTTGTCTAACTAAGAAATTAAACATCTCATGTGTCAAACATTATCTTGGACACTCTGGAGCGGCTTTTTGGAAAATAAACTCATTACCAGACTGATGTTTTCTTCTTAGTTCCATCCAAAGATACCATTTTTGATTTTATAAAATAAATGTTTAAAAAATCTAGACCTTACGACTACGACTAATTAAATTAATTAAAAAATAAACCGTCTTATAAAAGGGTTTACAAATGTCAATAAAACCCATTAGAATAGAAATAAATAATTGATCCTCTAAATTCGATCATCTTTAAAACAAGATGCGTTTAACTTGTCTACAAAAAGATTTAGCTAGTGCCCTATTGATCACCAGCAAGGCCGTAGATGGCAATAATACTTTGCCAGTTCTTAATAATGTCTATCTTAAGGCGGAAGGGAAAACTCTTTTTTTCACTGCTACAAACCTTGAATTGACCATATTATTTCATGTGGAAGCTGATATTCAAGAGGGGGGAGAAATTACCATTCCAGCCAAGATGTTCACGAGTTATGTGAATTACTTAAAAGATCAAAAGGTGGATATGGTAGTGGAAGGAACTGATGTGCATTTAAAAACCTCGGATTCAAAAACGACGATAAAGGGGATTTCAGCAGCTGAATTTCCCCCCGTTCCTTCGGTTGAGAATGAAGGGGAATTTACCCTTTCGGTGGCGGATTTGAAGAAAGGTATTGACCAAGTTGTTTTTGCGGCAGCCATGAACACCACTCGCCCTATTTTGGGGGGGGTTTATTTTTCTGTTGAAGGAAATAATTTATGCATGGTTTCAACGGATAGTTATCGTTTGTCTGAAAAAACGTTGTTGGTTAAATCGTCACGTGGCGAGGTGACTTGTGTGGTGCCTGCACGTACGATTATGGAACTAGGGGCGATTTTGGACAGCATGGGGGCTGCTGATGAAGTTCAGGTGGTGGTGGCTAAGAATCAAATTCAGTTTAACGTGGGGGCAATCACCCTAATTTCTTGTCTGATTGAGGGGCAGTTTCCGAATTATAAACAAATCATCCCTGATTCCTCTAAAACTCAATTGGAGTTCACCGTGTCTGAGTTGAGTTTGGCAATGAAGCGAATTAATATTTTTGCTCGAGAGAACAACAATAAGGTAATTTTTCAGGTGAAAGATGGGCAAGTGTTGGTGACCACGGAGTCTACCCAGTATGGGGAGGGGGAGATTGTTTTAAGTCCAATTATTCAGGGGGACGGGGGAGAGATTGCACTCAATTCTCAATTCTTGCTTGAATCACTTAGTCACATGGGTTCTTCTACTATGAGAATGGAAATGGGTGAAAAGGTTTCGCCTGTCATGTTGAAACCTAAAGATGCAGACGACTATATTCACATCATCATGCCTTTAAAAATTTAATGGAAAATTTAATATTAAAGATTGAAAATGATCTCGATTTTGTTTTGTGAGTGATTTTCAGTTTCTAGTCTTCAATTTTTTCTACCGCGAATGAACATTAGCCCATTTTTTCCCCTCGATAACCATCATCAAGAGTTTAAGCAATTGACCACCTCACACCCTCTGGTGGTTTCTGGGGTGTCCAACATTACTTCGAAGTGTTATTTACTTGCCAATTTACTTCAGCAGAGACAGTTTAAGAATGTTTTTTGGATTACTAATGATAATAAGGAGATTTATGAAGCGAGGAATAACCTTCCTTTTTGGATGGATCAACCTGTGGTGTGTTTGGATAACTTGACAAGTGAAGAGCAGGAGGATTATCGCATGACTGAGATTGTGGTTGGTTTAGCTCAGAAAAATCGGCAAGTTTATTTGATCAATCAAAAGGATGCAAAAATTCCTATTCCAACCTATCAATCGGTTAAGGAGGCGGCTTATTATCTTGAAAAAGGTCAGGATGTGCGAGTGGTGGAGTTTTTTAATGAATTGATTAAGATGGGGTACTATCCTAGCGCTGATGTTTCCTTAAAAAAAGGAGAGTGTCGGCGTTCAGGAGGAGTGATCAACTTTTTCCCCCCCAATCATAATTCAGTGATTAAGATTGAAGTGGATTATGATCAGGTGGCGGGGATTTGGGTCTTTGATCAGGATAAAAAAAAGTTGGGTAAATCGTTAGATAAAATTGACATTCTTCCTTTAAATGTAGTGGGAGAGGATGCGGGTATTTTGGATCATGTGACGGAGGAAGATTTGATAATTATCGATGATATTGATGAGGAGGTGGAGTTGGATCAAATGCTTCAAAAAACCATTTCAAATCAACTTTATTTCACCTCTTTTCCTAAGTCGGATGAAGATTATTTTCATCTTCGTTATTTGTCTGTTTTAAAGTATTACAATATTTTTGACCTCCTTAATGATTTGCGGGATAAAATTCAGCGGGAGTGGACGGTTAATATTTTGACCAAACGCGTGGAGGAAATTTCCCGTATTTTTGATGAGGAAAACATTCGCTATGGGTTAAAGCCAGGTGATGATGCGGCGATTGTGGTGATTGACGCTGGGGATTTGGAAAATGTCCCCACCTCCTTTCAAGCGCCTCAGCAGAAAATCCAATTTTTGACGGATAAGGAAATTTTTAACCTCAGTAAAGCGACTAAGAATCAATCAGTTCAAAAAATCAATTTGGACTTTTTAACGGGGCTTCGGATCGGAGATTTGGTGGTGCATTTGGATCATGGGATTGGGCGTTTTTTGGGGATTGTTCCCAAAACAATTGATGAAATTAAGCGAGAGTATTTGGAGATTGCGTATGCAGAGAATGATCGCTTGTTTGTGCCGATCGATCAGGCAGATAAAGTGAGTAAGTATATTGGTGGGGAAGACAATGAGCCTCATTTGAGCCGATTGGGGGCCTCGGATTGGAAATCAGTGAGTCAGAAAATTAAGAAGGAGACTCAGAAAATTGCGAAAGAATTGCTTCGACTTTATGCGGAACGGGCTCAGGTTAAAGGTTATGATTACGGGCCTGATACAGACATTCAAAAGCGTTTTGAAAAGGCTTTTCCTTATGAGGAAACCCCTGGTCAAATGAAGGCTATTTTGGATGTGAAGCGGGATATGGAATCAGATCAGCCGATGGATCGCTTGGTGTGTGGGGATGTTGGTTTTGGAAAGACGGAAGTGGCTATGCGGGCGGCGGTGAAGGCGGTTCAAGGCGGGAGGCAAGTGGCTTTTATTGCGCCGATTACGATTTTGGCAGACCAGCATTATAAATCGTTCATGAAACGGGCGGCGGACATTGATATTAAAATTGAGATGTTGAGTCGTTTTCGGACCCCTGCTGAACAGAAGGTGATTTTAGAAAAACTCCGAAAAGGAGATATTGATGTGGTGGTTGGAACCCATCGCCTGATTCAGAATGATGTGAAATTTTTTAATTTGGGATTGGTGATCATTGATGAGGAGCAGCGTTTTGGAGTGAAACAAAAGGAGAAATTTAAAGAAATCCGGAATCAGGTGGATATTTTGACGTTAACAGCTACCCCCATTCCTCGGACTTTGAATTTAGCTCTGAATAATTTTAGGGATATTTCCACGATCACTACGCCTCCTCCTGGTCGTTTGCCCATCATCACCGAAGTACGGCGTTATAGTGATCATTTGATCAAAGAATCCATCCAGAAGGAAATTGACCGTGGGGGGAAAGTTTATTTTTTGCATAATCGAGTGAAAACGATCGAAAGTATTGCCGAAAAACTTCGTAAACTCATGCCTCATGTGAAGTTTATTGTGGCTCATGGTCAGCTTTCACCACAGGAGTTGGAGAATCGGATTTTGCAATTTAAAGATGGGGAATATCAGGTTTTGGTTTCTTCCACGATTATCGAGAACGGAATTGACTTACCAACGGCCAATACCCTGATTGTGGACAATGCAGAAAATTTAGGTTTGTCTCAAATGTATCAGTTGCGTGGTCGAATTGGGCGCGGAAAAATTCAGGCTTATGCGTACTTTTTGTATCAGGCTCGTCAGCTTCGTTTGGACGCTAAAAAGCGCCTGAAGGCCATTGTAGATGCCTCAGAGCTGGGGGCTGGATTTCAAGTGGCTATGCGCGATTTGGAGATTCGGGGGGCCGGGGATATTTTGGGAGTGAATCAGCATGGAACGATTAAGGTGGTGGGCATGAATCATTTTTTGCGAATGCTTAATAAAACCGTTGAAGAATTGCGCGCAGGTAAGGTGAGTTCCGAAGAAACTCAACTTCAGGATATTTCGATTGAGTTACCGCTTACTGCTTATATTCCAGATAAATATATTCCTGATACCAAAGAGAAGATCAATGTGTATCAAAAATTGTCTTCAGTGGACAATGTTTCACTTTTGAATGAACTTAAAAATGATTTAGTGGTAGAATATGGTCATCTCCCCAAAGAAGTCAGCAATCTTTTTCATGTCTTGAAAATTAAGATTTATGCTAAGATGGCAGGACTAGTGAATGTAAAATCCATTCCCATGGGTAATGCCGGGCGACAAATTATTTTGCATATGGGTGCTTCTATCAAAGCGCCGCAAATCATGAATTTGTTAAAATACAGCCCAAGGTGGCTCATTAGTGGGGATAAATTGAAGATTGATTTGAAAGAATTGGGATTCAATTGGATCGAAAAGCTCAAGAAAAATATTCAATTTCTTTTACCTTTAGATCAAAAGGGCTATGAAAAAACACTTCAAAAAACTCATTCGAAAGATTCGACCAAAGGGGTCGACGCGTCTGATTAAGCCAAAACGGCAAGCCACACGCTGGCGTAAATTCATGTATGTGATTTTAGGGCTCTTTGCACTGGGGCTCTTTGCGGGGCTTGTGTTATTTGCTATTATTTACTTTTCTCTTCCGGACATTGATAATGCCGAGAATTTGGTGGCTGCTGAATCAACGGTTATTTTAGATCGGGATGGGAACGAGCTTTACACCCTTCATGGTGATGAGAATCGAAAAACCGTGACCTTTGATCAGATTTCTCCGGCTGCCATTAATGCTGTGATTGCCATTGAAGATGATAAATTTTACGAACATGCCGGGGTGGATATTCCGGCAGTTTTGAAGGCTGTTTGTGGTGAAATTGGGGTTTGTTCTCAACCTCGTGGAGGGTCTACCATCACTCAGCAATTTGTTAAAAAAGCGTTTTTGACCGATGAGCGAAACTATACCCGTAAAGCCAAAGAAATGCTCCTTTCGATGCAGCTTGAAAAACGCTATACAAAGGATGAGATCATCACGATGTATCTCAATCGTATCCCGTATGGATCGAATATTTATGGGATTGAAACGGCTTCCAATATTTTCTTTGGGAAGCCCGCAAAAGATTTAACTCTTGCTGAGGCAGCGATTTTGGCTGGTATTCCTAACCGTCCCACACGTTATTTTCCGTATGGGAATAATGTGCACACTCGTATTGAATTGGATCCTCAGCAAATTCTTGACAATGATTATCGATCGGAATCTGATATTGCAAAGGCTGATTCCAGCTATATTTATCGGGGGCTTTTAGGAAAAACTTATACCTTTGGTGAAGGGGAGCAAGCGCGGGATATTTATGTGAAAGGACGGGTTAATTTTGTGTTGGAGCGCATGTTGGATTTGAAATACATCACTCAGGAGGAGTTTGACGCAGCTAAGGCTGAGGCAGATGCGATGGTTTTTCAAGAATATCGACAGGATATCAATGCTCCTCATTTTGTTTTTTATGTCCAGGAGCTTTTGGAGGAAGAGTTTGGGGTTGATCGGATTAAGCAGGGGGGATTGGTAGTGACGACGTCTCTTGATTCTGAAATGCAGCAGTTGGGCGAGCAGGTGATTGCCGATCGAATTGAACACAATCGGAGTAATTTTAATGCCAATAATGCGGCGTTAGTATCGGTTGATCCAAATAATGGACAAATTTACGCGATGGTGGGTTCAGCGAATTATTATGAGGTAGAAATTGATGGGAATGTGAATGTCGCCACCTCCAAACGACAACCAGGTTCCTCGTTTAAACCGATTGCTTATGCCGCTGCCTTTTTGAAAGGCTATGCGCCTAGTACAGTGGTTTATGATGTGGAGACCTCATTTGGAAACTACAAGCCAAAAAACTTCAGTGGTACGTTTAGTGGGCCAGTGACAATGCGAACCGCTTTGGCGCACTCGTTGAATATTCCAGCAGTGAAGGCGGGGTATTTGGCAACAATTCCATCAGTGATTGAGCTGGCTCAAAATATGGGAATTGATTTGGTAGAACCAGAGGGTGGTTTTGGTTTGCCGCTTTCGTTGGGGTCAGGTGAGGCGAGCCCCCTTGATATGGCTTTGGCCTACTCTGTGTTTGCGAATGGAGGTTACAAGATGGAGCCGATGCCTATTTTGAAAATTGAAGATAGTGAGGGGAATATTGTCAAAGAGTATAAGGTTCCTGAGGGGATGGAACCTGTTTTAGAGCCTCAAGTGGCTTATTTGATGAATGATGTTTTGACCGATGCTTCTGCGAGGCCAGGTGGTTTTTGGCGGGATACCCTTTCTATTCCGGATCATGTTAATGGAGCGAAAACAGGAACTTCTACGAAACCAGAAGATGAAAATGGAGTGGTCTATCCCGGAGATACTTGGACAATTGGTTATGTTCGTAATTTGACAACCGCGGTGTGGACGGGGAACTCACGAGGGGAAGCCTTGAGTTTGAATGCGAGTGGTTTGGAGGCGGCTGGGCCGATTTGGAAGAATTTTATGGTGGAGGCGGTGAAGCAGGTCGAGAAGGCTGGCTTTGATGAGCCAGATGGAATCACGTGGGTGAAGGTGGCTAAGAAGTCTGGTAAATTACCTTCTCAATACACTCCATCTGACCAAGTGGTATCTGCCATGTTTGCGAACTTTTCAGTGCCGACAGAGTACGATGAGTCTTATCAAGTGTTAAAAATTGATAAGGTGTCTGAAAAATTGGCGACGGAATTTACGCCTGAAGAGGCTATTGAAGAGCGTGTTTATTACACACATCATTCCCTTCTACCAGATAATGAAGACTGGGAATCAGCGGTTCGAAACTGGGCACGCGCCAATGGTCAAGATGATCAACCGCCAACCGAATATGATGATGTGCATACAGCGGAAACTATGAATCAACTCCCTCAGATTACCATCACGGCTCCAGTGTCAAAGGCTAAGGTCAGTCCACCGATCTTGAATGTGACTGTGGCCATTGATTCCCCCGCTGGAGTGGATCGAGTGGAGTACTATTTTGACGATCAGCTCATGTCGACGGTGACCAATTCACCATTTGGGGGGCGTTTGAAGATTCCTTCTTCATTGGAAAATAATTCAACTCACACCATTCGAGCGGTGGTTTTTGATGAGCTACTTCGTTCTAGTCAATCGAGTATCAGCGTTAAGATTGGAGCGGATGATACGCCTCCTGCATTAGCTTTTGTATATCCAGTTGATGGGACGAAATTGACAGCGGGTTCAAGCGTGGGCGTTCAATTGGATGTGTCTGATAGCAATGGAGGTGTGGCAAGTGTGAAGTATTATTTGAATGATAAATTGGCAAAGAATAGTTTGGTGAGTCCATTTTCATGGCAGATGCCGGTTCCTGAAGAGTTGGGTGATTATACCTTGCGAGTTGAGGCGGCTGATCATGCAGGAAACACCTCCTCAGCGTCGGCTTCATTTGAAGTGGTGGGTGAAGATAACGATTTGGGTGGTAGCTCTCGATTGACCGCGCCAGCGAGCAATAGTTTTTATGAGCAGGGGGACAGTGTTACGTTGGAAGGTTTCTTGTCTCAGTCGGATCAGCAGAGTATTAAAGAGGTGGCCTTCCAGGCTAAAAAATCTGGACAAGGGGTTCAGGTGATTGGCGTGATTCCTGCGAGCCCAAGTAGTGCGGTATACAGTGTGGTCTGGGATACGCCTCCGGCAGGAACTTATGAGGTTTATATGTCTTTGATCATGACGGATGGTAGTTTGAAGGTGACCAATAAGGTGCCGCTGGTGGTGAACTAGCTTTTTAGTTACGAATTACGAGTTGCTTTCGAGTGGGCTGCGAATTGTTTTCGCATTGTTTCACGGATAGATTTACGAATTGTTGTACGAATAGTAGGTCGAATTGTGGGCTGGATTGAGGTTGATATTCCACTTCCGTGCTGGAGCAATTTTGTAGATTGCTTCGACCTTTGAAAAAAGCTGGGAGCTGGGAGCTTTTAGCTGGTAGCCAAATTAAGTTGATACAATTCTCTATTTATCTTAAATAAGAGATAATTTAAGCATTCTAAAGACCGACTCGTCTACCAACTAACGGGCTAATAGCTAGCAGCTCGAACCCTAAATCATTTTCCTTGGATCCACCCACTGGTCAAACTCTTCTTCGCTGAGGTAATTGAGGGCGAGGGCGGCTTCCTTTAGAGTGGAGCCTTCTTTGTGTGCTTTCTTGGCAATTTCAGCGGCTTTTTCGTAGCCAATATGGGGGTTGAGGGCGGTGACGAGCATGAGGGAGTTTTGCAGGTGAGCTTGGATTCTTTCTGGATTGGCTTCTATGCAGGTGGCACAGTTTTTGTTGAATGAATCACAGGCATCTCCTAGTAGGCGGGCGGAATTGAGGAGGTTGTAGGTCATCATGGGTTTGAAAACGTTGAGCTGAAAGTGTCCTTGCATGCCTCCGGTGCTGATGGCGACATCATTGCCCATGACTTGGGCACAAACCATGGTGAGGGCTTCGCATTGGGTGGGATTTACTTTGCCGGGCATGATGGAGGAGCCAGGTTCGTTGGCGGGCAGGGTGATTTCACCAATGCCGCAACGGGGTCCAGAGGCAAGGAGGCGAATGTCATTGCCGATTTTCATTAAGCTTACAGCGAGCTGCTTGAGAGCCCCTGAGGTTTCGACGAGGGCGTCGTGAGCGGCTAGTGATTCAAATTTATTGGGCGCGGTGATGAAAGGGTGTCCGGTTAGCTTGGCTATTTTTTGGGCTACAAGCTCAGAATAGCCTTCTGGGGTGTTTAAACCTGTTCCGACGGCTGTCCCTCCCAGAGCGAGTTCCGAAAGGTGTGAGAGTGTGTTTTTGAGGGCGCTGAGACCATGCTCCAGTTGGGATACGTAGGCAGAAAATTCTTGGCCTAGAGTGAGGGGGGTGGCATCCATCAAATGGGTGCGTCCAATTTTTACGGTACCGCTGAAGTGCTTGGCTTTTTGTTGGAGCGTGTTTTTTAGCGTTTCAATTTTGGGGAGGGTTTGTTCGACGATGAGTTTGTAGCAGGCAATGTGCATGGCAGTGGGGAAGGTGTCGTTTGAGGATTGGGATTTATTGACGTCGTCGTTGGGATGAATTTTTTTGGTGTCGTCTGTCAGCTCACCTCCCAAAATCATGTGGGCCCGATTGGCGATGACTTCGTTCACGTTCATGTTGCTTTGAGTGCCCGAGCCGGTTTGCCACACGACGAGGGGAAAATGGTCATCGAGTTGTCCTTCTGATATTTCATCGCATACGGTTGAGATGATTTCCATTTTGTCTTTTTCTAGCACGCCCAATTCGTGATTGGTTTGGGCGGCAGCCTTTTTGAGAATGGCGAAAGCTCGAATGATTTCCACAGGCATTTTCATTTCGGGCCCTCCGATTTCAAAATTCTGAAGCGAGCGTTGGGTTTGGGCTCCCCAATATTTGTCTGCAGGGACCTGAAGTTCTCCCATGGTGTCTTTTTCGATACGATAATTCATTGCTTTGCAGGTTAAAAAACATCTTTATTTTAGCAATAAAGATGTGGCAGTGTTAGAGATTTATTTGAGAACTCCCTCTCATCTTGCCGCTCTTTTTAGACCTTCGACGTGTTCCTTGAAATGGTCTAAGAAGCATCCTTTAATCAATAGCCGACCCGATGAAGCGGATAAAGCGTCTTGATAACTACAATTAATTGAGCCTGATCGAACGATTTCACCTATGAAAGGTCGACGAACACATTGAAGGTCATTATTAGTGATTGTTACTCTGGGGTTATCTACTTGAAAGCGGGTTTCAAATTCATTTCCGTTTCTATCTCGCCATACTTTGGTTCCTCCATATTCTTGTCCATTTTCATGAATTTCAACTTTAGACATTAGGGTTCCAATTTTCCAAATTACCCATTTCAAGTCTTCACGTGAGCTTAAAACTAATTTTCTCATTCCAAGCTCAACCATTTCGAATTGCACCCATCTTGAAATCCAGTCTGTTTCTCGAATAAAAGGATCCCGTTCGATTTCAAGTCTCTCTAAATGGCTAATTTTTTTTCGAATTGAATCAGAAGCACCCCCTAGTTTTGCCATTAATTCTATTAGCTCTGGATCACCAACTTCAAGTATCAAAGGTATTCCGAATGCTGTGATTTCTTCTACACTGGGCGGCAATTCGGAGCGCATTGTTAGTGTAATCAAAATAATTAAGATAAAATTATATCATAATTATTGATTTAATCAAGTTTATTTCATCCACTTGTCCCACGGGCCCAAAGCCTTTACTTTTCTGGCGTTGCGCTGTAGATCGGTGATGCAATCTCGTAGTGACACAATGGCCCAGACGCCGTTCAAGACCAAAAAAGGCCAGCTCGAGAGTAGGATGGCGTACCAAATCAGCAGAGCTCCCCCTGCTAAATTCACTAGGTCATAGATAAAATAGGTGTCCTTCCAGACATGAAATTGACCTAAAACAAAGGCAATCAAGATCAAACCTGCACCGGTGGAGCCAATATAAACAGATGGAATCATGATGGTTTAGTTAGATAGCGCGCGATGTTTGTTGTGACGTTTCTTCAGAAAAGCAAATCCTAGCACCAGTAAATAACTGGTCAAGCACATGGTGGGAATGCTGATGTAGCCGTATTCGAACACGTAACGACGAGCGCAGGAGGCTCCGGTGCCACAGCTGATGAGTTCACTGCCTCCAAACAAAATGTAGTTGTGATAGAGCGAGATGACCACTCCAATCAAGCCTAGCATCAGAACATAGTTGATGACTTTGTGATCTTTTTTGATCCAGGCCATTGCTAAAATAAATACCAAAGGATACATGAAAATACGCTGCCACCAGCATAAAAAACAGGGTTCATAGCCGGCAATGCTTGAGTAAAACAGGCTGGACAGCATGGCAATGAGGGCAAATAAAAAGGCAAACTGCGTGCCATATTTTCCAAAAAAACCAATGATCTTATCCTGTTGGTTCTTTCGATTGATCAAAAAATAGAGTAGTCCCAAAACCAATGAAGCTTGGGCTACGATGGTGCAAAGCGCTAGAATTTTGTTGACGGTGAAGACCATTTTATGAATTTGATAGGTTTAGTTTTCTTCAGATTCAGTTTCAACATCTGAAGAATCGTCTGCACTTTCACTATTATCAGAAGCAGGAGAGGCTTCAATTTGAATGCCCCCACTTCCTGTTAAATTGAGTGATTCACTTTCATTATCATCATTTTTCTCAGGTTCACCCACTTCATCCTCACTGTCCGTGTCCTCATCTTCGTCACTGGCTGAATCAGCATCGATGTTGCTACTCCCTGTTTCCAGTTCTGGGGTGGTGGATTGATGGCTTTCAGGCAACTCACAACCTGTTTTTTCAGCCAGTGTTTCAAGGGATTGAACGCCTTCTAGACGGCTTTCATCAGCAAATTCCCAGGTAGGATAAGCTTCGATGCCTAACTCAGCACATTCGTCAGTTTGCCCTTGTCCATCAGGAGTAGCACATTCCACATAAGGTAATTCGGTGGATGAGCGTCCAAACATGGTTTTTTGATTTTGGCAGTTAGGACACCAAAAGGCTCCGTAAAAAGTGGCTCCTTCTTCTTCCAAACATTGAGTGAATTCGTCGTAGTCACCGGGCCCACTGCCTGAAAGAACTAAAAAAGTTGCTCCAACAATGATTAAGGCGATGATGACGATCCACATGATGACTTGTCCAACAGCATTTTTCATGATTAAGGTTTGATTAGTTGATTAAGTGTTTCACATTTGAGTGATTCAATTCAGTGATTATTATAGAATTTTTGGTTTTTTAAATCAAAGGAAAAGCGGGATTACGTGTTTATTCATTTTTTAGGCCTTTTTTCTTTTATCTCCTCATACTTTTCGTAAAAAGAACTTCCCATTTCCCCTAAAAAACCGGCTGTTTTTCGGAAATAGCGTCGAAACTTTGAGCTCTCCTCTTTCACTTTTTTGGTGCCCACATGTTTCATTTTTTTGAAGCCAAAAGCTATGGTTCGGTCCACGACATCCTGTAAGTGGGCTAAGCCATGACCCAAGAGAGTGGATATTTTTCGTTTTTTCATGACAAAATGATTAATAGGCTTCCGTTATTTTCTTGATGAAGCCGTCTAAGCCGCTGCGGTTATCAATACGGATGCGGGGCAAGCTGAGCCAATTTGAATTGAGGTTGACCGTTCCATATTCTGTCGTGAAGGCGATGTCATAGTATTGTTCGGCCGTTTGCATGACTGACTGACTGTAGCGGCCCACGGGATAAACCAAGGCTGTGGTGGACACTCCAAATTGATTTTTTAGAATTTCCTGGCTGTTTTGTAATTCAAAATTTAAATCGTCTGCTGAAAGTGAA
>JAUHWS010000071.1 GCA_030427295.1 bacterium
TGATTGGTAGCAATCGACCGGCTGAAGCCATCGTAAAATTACTCATTGATGAAAAATCCCATATCAAACCTGTCGCAGTGATCAATGCGCATGGAGGAAAAAAGAAAGACCTTCATGGGATTCCTGTGGTGGGTAAGATGAACCACTTTGAAAAAGCCATCGAGGAACATGACATTGATATCATTCTGCAAGTGGACCATTTGGAACAGAGCCTGAACATCATCAACTATGCCCTATCGCACGATTTAAAATATCTGATGCCACCGGAATTACTGGGCATCTTTCAAGGCCATCAAATGTTGGAAGAAGTGGAAGGCATGCCCTTTTTAAAAGTCCACGATCACAAAAAATGGTGGCACTCCATTTGGTAATTTTTGAAATGATAGCGATCAGCATTTTGAATGAGCTTATTCGCTAATCGCTACTCGCTAATCGCTTAAATAATGAAATGCATCATTCTGGCTGGAGGATTTGCCACACGCCTCTGGCCCCTGACTGAAAATAAGGCCAAACCCCTGCTGCATCTGAAGGACCGTCCGCTGATTTCTCACATGGTGGAAAAATTGCCGGATGAGTTAGAGATCATCATCTCGACCAACGCGGTTTTTGAGGTAGATTTTAAGCGCTGGGCTTCAAATTTTCCTGAAAAAAATATCACGGTGTTTGTCGAAGATTCAGGCAGCGATGAGGTCAAAAAAGGGGCGCTGGGGGCGACTTCGTTGGTGATCCGAGAGCTTGGCATTGAGGATGATTTACTCCTTCTGGCTGGGGATAATTATTTTGGATTCGATCCGGAAGATTTATTTAAGCATTTTAGAGGCCATCCTATGCTCGCAGCTTATGACATTGGGGAGTTGGAGAAAGCCAAGAAATTTGGGGTGGTCATTGAAAAAGATGGGAAGGCTGTGGAATTTCAGGAAAAGCCAGAGCACCCCAAAAGCACTTTGGTGAGTACGGGCTTCTTTTTATTTCCTCAGAAAAATTTAAAAGACATCATCCACTACGCCGAAGAAAAAAATGACGACATGGGGGGTGTGTTTGAGTATTTGACTAAAAAAGGCGAAACGGTGGACGTGTTTACCTTTAAAGAACCCTGGGTAGACATTGGGTCTTATGAAGCCTACTTAAAAGGGAATAAAGATTTGTTGGCGGGCGAAGTGATTGAGAAAGCGGGGGTTGAAAAAAAAGGGGAAAACCTGCTTGAAGGTGGGGTCTACTTGGGAGAAAATGTCCACATTAAGGATTCGGAAATCGAGAGCTCGGTGATCCTGGCTCATTGTAAAATTGAGAATTGTGTGATCCGGCATTGTGTGATTGATGAGGATTGTGAGCTGAAAAATTTGGATTTGAGCCACAAAATCATTCGCCAAGGCAGTCGGATTGAGAAGTGAATTGTTGACAAAATTATTTATTATACTTAAAATTATTTTGCACTGCTCAAGAAAGGAGTTTTTTTGAACGAGTATGTTGCGATTGGCCTGCAAGTAGCTGGGTTTTTAGGCGCCTGCACCCTGCTGGCTGCCTACGGGCTTAGTTCGGCCAAAAAAATCGAACAGGGAGGTTGGAAGTTTCAGCTCATGAACATGTTCGGAGCACTTCTTGTGGCGATAAACGCCATCGTCACCAAGGATTGGTCATCGGCCTTCCTTGAAATCTCCTGGGCTACCATTGCTATTGCATGCCTCACCTCTCTGAGAAAGAGTCGGTCAGATGTGTCCGAATAGCTCACAAGGAACGTCCCCCCGCTTGAGCGCTTCGAGCGATCGCGGGGGGATCATTACTAAATGCCTCTTGACAATGTAATACAATTTGTAATACAATTAGGCTGTCCTTTATTATTTTATCGAAATTATGGCCACTCATCTTAAAAGTTTTCGCTTAGACCGACGTTTGATTCCCTTTTTAGAAAGTTTTGCTAAAGCAAAAGGGGTTTCTGAAGCTACGATTATCGAAATGGCCCTTGAAAAATTAATGGAGGACACTGAGCAGTGGGAAAATGACTTGGCTCTCATTGCAAAAGATGATGCCTATCGAAAAGAACAAGTTGATTTAGCTGATGAATTTTATGAAGATTTCTAGAGGAGACATTTGGCTCACTAATTTTGATCCTGTTGTCGGTTGTGAAATTGCCAAAACTAGACCCGCTCTAGTGATTAGTCATAGCAGTTACAATGCCGTGGCTGATACGGTTTCAGTGATTCCTATTTCTACAGGTCGATTTATCAAAAGTTTTCATGTTTATATGAGTGATATGAAGGAAGGGTCTCATGCTGTCATTCCGCAACTTAGGGTGGCTTCAAAAAAGCGCTTGATTAAAAAAATTGGCGAAGCTAGGCAGGGTGAGCTTGATCAAATTAAGGAGCGATTGATTCGATATTTAGATCTAAGGAAATAAGCAAGCTTTACACAATACGAATTCCCTTTGATTAATTGGCGGTTTTGCGCTAGAATTTCAGGGCCTTTTGCCAATGTTATATAATGAGGTATAAGGCGAGACGGATTAAAATTCGTCCTTGTCACACGTAATTTGTAATTTAGAAAACGATGAAACGCTCAACTGGTTTAATTCTCATTATTATTGCCGCCCTACTCATGTCAGTGGTGGCTTTGCCAACTAGTATCAAGTCTCAATTCCCAGATGCACCGGTGCTCAGCTGGGTTAAAAATCAAAATCCTGTGTTAGGGCTGGACCTGCAAGGGGGAACTCAGTTGGACTATCGCATTGATTTGAGTGGTGTGGAAGCCCGTAATAATGATGATGATCCCAGCAATGATGCTGTGGTGCAAGATGTGGTGCGAGGCGTGCAAGACACCATTGAGCGTCGTGTGAATGGATTGGGGGTTTCTGAACCCAACATCTACACCTCGGATGTGGCTGGCGAAAAGCACATCATCGTTGAATTAGCTGGTATTAAAGATGTCGATGAGGCCAAAGCCATTGTGGGCAAGACCATCCAGCTTGAATTTAAGGAGCCTCGGACGGAAGAAGATCCTGAAGCGGATGCCGCTTTAACAGAGCGTATGGAAGAGGCTGGACAGGAGGCGCTTGATACCATCCTAGAGGAACCGGGAGAATTTGATTCGATTTCTGAAAACCTTCAAAACACCGATGGTAAGATTCTTTTTGAAAAAAGTCGTGAATCTTTTGGCTCTAGCCTCACAGGTGAATTGAAAGAAGTTTTAGCCGATATGAAGGTCGGTGATATTTATCCAGAACTGGTCGAAAGTTCAGGGGATTTTCTGGTGGATGCAAGTGGTCAAGTGACTGAACGACAAGGATTTATGGTCGTGAAATTGGAGGCGAAAGAAAAGCGAGATAAAACAACGAGCCAAGAAGAAGAGGTGCGTGCCAGTCATATTGTAATCGCTTATGAAGGGGCTGAAGGGGCAGATGAAGACATCACTAGAACCAAGGAGCGAGCCCTTGAAAAAGCCCAAGAAGTTTTGACTGAGGTTCAAGCGGACCCAGACAACTTTGCTGAGTTTGCCAAAGAATATTCAGATGGGCCAACGGGTCCAGATGGGGGTGACTTAGATTTCTTTGGTCGAGGTGCCATGATTCCTGCTTTTGAGGAGGTAGCCTTTGCTATGGATCTGGATGATATCTCTGAGGTGGTTGAAACTGAGTTTGGCTACCATATCATCAAGGTGACGGACAAGAAAGAAGCAAGCGAGGAGACTGTTGAAGAAGATTATTACACGTTTAGCACCCTCCTTTTTGACAGTACGCCTGAACCATGGCAATCGACTGGACTAGATGGTTCTAAATTCAAATATGCCAGTGTTGTTTATGGACAAATTGGCAATCCCCAAGTCAGCATTCAATTTGATGATGAAGGGGCGAAACTCTTTGAAGAATTGACCGGCCGTCTTGAAGGGCAACAGTTGGCTATCTTTGTTGGAGGCGAGCTGATTTCTGCCCCGACTGTGAATGAAAAAATTGTAGGAGGACAAGCGCAAATCACGGGTACTTACACTCTGGAACAAGCGCTTCAATTGAGTAATGATTTGAACACCGGGGCCATCGATGCACCCATTGTTTTGAGTGGTCAGTACACCATCAGCGCCTCTTTGGGCAAGGATGCGCTCAAACTTTCGCTCTATGCTGGTATCATTGGATTGATCGCTTTGGCCATCTTTATGATTCTTTACTATCGCTTGATGGGGATCTTTGCGGTTCTGGCTTTGGCCATCTATTCTGTCATCATCATCTTCATTATCAACACCACGGGTATTGTGATGAGTTTGGCAGGGATTGCGGGGATCATTCTTTCGATTGGAATGGCGGTGGATGCCAACATTCTTATTTTTGAACGCACCAAGGAAGAGCTGGCTGATGGAGGGAGCTATGCGGTTTCTATCCGAGTTGGTTTTGAGCGAGCTTGGTCATCCATTCGGGATTCAAATGTCTCATCTCTCATCACCTGTGTGATCTTGTGGTTCTTTGGAAATTCCATCATTCGCGGATTTGCTTTGATGCTGGGAATCGGGATCATTGTCTCCATGTTCACAGCCATCAATGTCACTCGCGCTTTCTTGGAAACTTTGAAAGGAACCAAAGCCTCTGACAATCATTTCTGGCTAGGGGGAAAGAAAAAATAAAAGGCTCAACGCCTCTGTCATGAAACTTTCTTTAAAACATCAAAAAGCCATCAAAGCTTTGCTGCCCCAAACGGAGTGGCAGGCTTTTGTGGATAAGGCTATCGAAACGGCTCTAAAAAAATTTCCACAAAAGGGAAAAGGGCCGAAAAAGGGACCTTTGGGAGGGATTGAAATCTATGCGGATGGAGGGTCGCGGGGAAACCCGGGGGTGGCTGGGGGTGGTTTCGCTATCTACAAAAAAGGAGAATTGGTGGGGCAAGGCTCTGAATTCTTTGGACAAAAAACCAATAATCAAGCTGAGTATTTGGCTTTGCGAGCGGCCCTCAGAGAGGCTTATGATTTGTTTGGGGATGTGTCAATTCACTGTTTTTTGGATTCCAAGTTAGTCGTGGAGCAAATGAAGGGTAATTTCAAAGTGAAGAGTGAAAACATGAAACCTTTGTTTGAGGAGGTCAGTCGGATTGCCGATCAATTTGAGTCCTTCAAAATCGACCATGTGCCTCGAGCTCAAAATAAAGTGGCTGACCGTTTGGCGAATGAGGCGATGGATCAGCGTCGCTAAAAGCTATGGCTAAATAATTCGATGGCTATCTTTTTAAAAGTACTTGCTTTTCTTTTAACTATTTGTTAAATAGTATTTATAAGATTTTTTTTAACGTATGATG
>JAUHWS010000018.1 GCA_030427295.1 bacterium
ATATACTAAAGTCAATCCAAAGTATATACCTACCCTACACCTTCATCTCACTCCCGAGCCTTTATGGTCCACGAGCTTAGCGAGTGGTTTACCAGAAAGGTGAACTCGGGAGTCTTTTTGAATTCAGTCACTCTAAATAAAGACGACTCTTGGATCAAGTCCTAGAGTGACAAAGGGTTATTTACCATTCAGGACCTCCCCCTAAAAGCCATTCATCTACCAATCCCTTTCCCCCTCCCTGTAGAGGGGGACAAAAAAATGTGTTTATGAAATTAAGGGGGAGGTCCGGATGAGGCAATTTAAGCAGTTCCAAATAACGAATGGTCTACCAGCTACAACCTCCAAGCTCCCAGCTGAGCCAATAAGACTTCCAAAATAATCAATTCAAAAGTGACTTCCGACCAAATTCAGAGCAAATGGGGCAGGCGTGCATGTCATGATTTCGAGCGGGACAATATTCACGTCCAAAAAAAATGATTTGCAGATGTAGCTTATTCCATTTTTCTTTGGGGAAGCATTTTTTTAAATCCCGTTCCGTCTGGACAACACTTTTGCCATTGCTCAATCCCCATCGATAGGCCAGGCGATGAATATGAGTGTCCACAGGCATGGCAGGCACCTTAAAGGCCTGAGACATGACCACAGAAGCAGTTTTGTGCCCCACGCCAGGAAGGGCTTCTAAGTCGCTAAAATTGCTAGGAATCTGACCTTTGAATTTTTTAACCAAAATTTGACTCAAAGCTTTGATATTTTTAGCCTTGGTGGGGGATAGGCCGACCGGTTTGATGATTTTTCTAATGGACTCCACAGGCACATGCTGCATTTTTTCAGGCGTATCAGCGAGTTTAAAAAGGGCCGGAGTCACCTTATTCACACTCACGTCTGTGGCCCGGGCAGAGAGCAAAACGGCCACCAAAAAACTAAACACATTATTTTGCTTATGCTTCAGGGGAATAGGAGTTTTAGGATAAATCTTGTCCAAAATCGCCATGATTTTTACCGCCTTTTCTTTTTTGGTCATGAATATATTTATCAATATTAGTCCTTAGTTCATTTTACACCATAATGGCTAGTCACTGAAATAGCTTAAGAGCTTACAGAGGTTAATAAGCTAGGGAAGCGACGAAGCTCTTAAGCCAAAAGAATTCATAACAGGAGTTCACTACACTCACAGCTCTATAAAAAGCCCACTTGTTCTACAGAAACCCACATGATAGGATAAAGCCAACCTATTTTTAGCCACTTTTTCCATGAAACGAAGTGCAATCATCATTGGCGTGACCGTTCTTCTGACAGCCACCGTGACCTACGCAGCCACCACCACCTTCACCGATCAAGATCAAATTGCCAATTGGGCTCTTAACGGAGTCAATGAAATGCAATATGAAGGGGTGATCACAGGGTATGAAGATGGAAGCTTCCGCCCCGAAACCTTTGTGTCTCGCCAAGAGCTCGCTTTGATTTTGCAGCGTTACCGACAAGAAATTGTGGTCAAAGAGGCCAATCAATCTTTTAGTGCCTACATTGATGATGTGATTGAAAACACTCAAAAATGGTCAGGCAAGGGGTATGATTACGAAACTGGAATCATCATGGCTGAAAGTGGACTTCGAAGAATTGAAGGAGAGCCATTTGAACTGGCTAGTCTAGAAGAAGATCAAACAGCCACCTTGCCAGTTGATTATACTGTTTACAAGTCAGTCGATGCCGAATCCCAGATCTACTACCTCCACTTTCAAGGCGTTCGTTTGATTGATGATGTTGAGGAAACCGTCAACCAGTGGTACGGACCGTTTTAATGAAAAAGGACTAACAACTAACGAATAGCGATTAAGCCCTGTTTTATAGTGGGTGACGATCTACCTCAGCTGGACGTATTTGCAATGGGTTCATAGTGGTTTTTTTGACTGAATATCAACCACAATTCGGCCAAAAATATGATCCACCATCCGCTCCAAAGTCCGAATGCTATTCCTTAAGAACAGCCTCCATTGCCTCAAGCGGAGCCGGTTTTTCAAACCATACTTCAAAGGCTCCAGCCACTTCGTGCAGCACCAGTCTATCAGCTGAAATTGTTTTGGCTCCAGTCTTCTTGGTCTCTTTGATCAAGGCTGTTTCTAAAGGATCTAGCACCGTTTCCATCACCACACACTTTTTTCCGATCTGTTCCGCTGTCAAAAGGCTTTGTTCCATCTGAGGACCAGCCCCAATCGTGGTGGTGTGGATCACCAGATCAAACGCACCGGCTTCAATGGATCGAAAATCAATAAAGTCAATTTCGTACGTTTTAGCAAGTTGTTTGGCGGTTTCACGATGAGAACTCCAGATAAAAACCTCCATGCCAAATTCACCAAAGCCATAAATGGCCGCTTGAGCCAACAATTGATCTCCTAAAATCAAAATTTTTTTGCCAGGCAGTGTCATGGCTTCCTGAGCCGCTTTTAAAAGTCCTGTAACCATCGAATTATAGCCATTTAAGTTGGCTTCCTCATTTTTAAGGATATTGGCAAACCCCAATTGTTTAGCCATTGGATCATAGTAATCCAAATAATCCATCACTGCGGATTGGTAAGGGGCTTGAACCAACATCCCTTTTATTTCATTGAGGTCTGATTCATAGCAAAAATTAGCCAAAGCGGCTGCATCCACAGGATCCAAATCAGTCAATTGGATGTCTCCCTGAATACCTGCCTCCTGAAAAGCGGTTTCTAAAAGTTGGCTGGCCAATTGATTTTTGATGGGGTCGCCAATCAGCGCGTATGACATGCGTATGCTTGATTACTTATTACTCACTATTTATTCCTCATGACTGATGGCTGGTTTCTTCTGCGCCTGCTCAATCAATCATGACATAGATAGCCCTGCGTTCCCAGGGATCCCCCCCTATTCTTCCCACAATCGCTTGTCAGAAAGCGCTTTTCCTCCCAAAAGTTCGGTCATTTTATCCACAATTCCTTCAATCGGAATGGTTTCTTGGCTACCACGTTCCATGTCTCTTAAAATAATCGTGCCTTCTCGAACTTCAACCTCTCCCAAAATCAAACTGTAGCGCGCATCCAGCCGATCAGCCAAACTCATTTGGGCTTTCATGGAGGACTTCCCAACGGCTCCAACAGTATTGATACCACGATCCCTCAGTTCATTAATCAAAGGTAAGGCTTTCCTTTTAGCCACCAAGCCCAGTTGAGCCACAAAAACAGCAACTTTATCTTTATTGGGAGGACGAATGCCTGCCTCTTTCATATATTCAATAGTTCGTTCCATGCCAGCAGCAAAGCCAATGGCTGGAGTTGCTTGCCCTCCCATTTCTTCAATCAAGCCATCGTAACGTCCTCCCCCACCCGTCGCATTCTGAGCCCCTTCGTGCTTGCTCCAGAATTCAAAAACAGTATGAGTGTAATAATCCAGGCCTCGCACAAGCATAGGGTTGAGTTCATAGCTCACACCAAGTTCATCTAAGTATTCCTTCACCAAATCGAAGTGCTCTTTGGATTCCGCACTCAAAACCGTTTCTAGCTTTGGAGCCATAGAAGCCAGAATTTGACAGTCTTCCTTTTTACAATCCAGAAGACGCATGGGGTTGTCGTGCAAACGGCGCTTGCAATCCTCACACAAACTTCGTTCTTTACCGGTGTAATAATTGATGAGATCTTCTTTATATTGCTTACGATCTTCTTGGCTACCAATGGTATTGAGCTGCAAGGTCAATCGATCGGCAATGCCTAGATCTTGATTGATGCGATGAGCGATGTAGATGATCTGTGCATCAATGGCAGGATCACTTTCTCCAATGAGCTCAATCCCAAACTGATGAAACTGACGATAGCGACCCTTTTGAGGGCGGTTGTATCTAAAATGAGGTTCAATGTAATAAAGCTCAACCGGTTTAGGCAATTGTTGCATGCCATGTTCCAGGTAGGCTCGAACCACTCCAGCGGTTCCTTCTGGCTTCAAAGCAAACTTTTTACCACTCTTACTTTCAAAAACAAACATCTCTTTTTCCACAATATCACTGGTGTCTCCAATACTTCGATTAAAAAGCTCAATATTTTCAAAAATGGGCGTGCTGATACGCCTAAAACCAGCCCGGCGACAGTGATGCCGGACAACTTTTTTGACAAAGGAAAAATAGAGGTGATCGTCAGGCAGAATATCGTGAACACCTTTTGGGGACTGGTATTTTGGTTGAGACATGCTTTGATTAATTTAATAACAAGGATTACTATACCATGAAAATCGCTGGAATCCAAGACTTAATTACGGGGTATAAATTACGAGTTACGAATGACTAATTACGAGTGGTTTTTATACAGATTTCCATGCTGGAGCAATTTTTTAGATTACTTCGATAATTGAATCCGCTGAAGTCTGCTGAAAACTACACTCCATATTCGGAGCTCATCACTGCACACTATAAAATAGGACTTAATCGTTACTCGCTAGTCGTTAGTCCTTATTATTTTTTACCCACTTCACTCGCCAAAATCAGACCATCCAAACGAGGTTCCCAATCAATTTTATCTTGTACCCCATAAATTCGCGCCGTTTCAAAGAGGGGAATGCCAATCAAATCTTCGCTCAATAGCTGCCCAGCCTCTTTGAGTAAATTCAGACGGGCGGAATTATCCATTTCACCTCGCGCCGCTTCAATCAATTCATTCAAGGCTTCATTTTGATAGCGACCCTCATTATAAGGACCATCCTGATGGGCAAAGGCCTCAAAAAAACTACCTGCATCACCATCTTCAGCGCGCCAGCCAAGGAGATAAAGTTGAGGCTCATTGGCTTCCACTTTAGCGAGCAGTTCCTCGGTACTGGTTTCGATGGCTGAGACTTTGAACCCCGCCTTCCCCAGTTCAACTGTCAGGTAATCAGCCAGGGTCCTAAAGCTACTCAAATAATAAAGCTCAACGGGCTCAAGTCGCACACCAAATAAGTTTCGAGGGGTATTTGCTGGGTCATAATCATAGGCTGGAATCGACTCGTTGTAACCAAAAACCCCTTGTGCCACAAACTGGGTGGCTGGTCGAACCAGATTATTTCCAATGGAAACAATCACATTGGGGTCAATTAAATGCTGCACCACTTCTCGCATGCTCTTGTCTTCAAAAATGAGATCATCCAATTTAAACATCAAAAACACAACCTCTAATCCGTACCCTGTTTTGACCTCATGAGAATCGATCGAATCCACTTGGTCAGGGGTAAGGGTCGCCAGAATATCAATCTGATTGGCTTCAAAATCATTTTGACGCTCTGTACGATCGCTTTCAACCTGATAAATCACAGACGAAAAGTCAGGCTGTGACCCCCAATAGTCTTCAAAATAGTGCAGTTCTAAATGCTCTCCAGCAGACCATTTTGTCAAGCGATAGGGGCCTGTGCCAATGCCACTCCCACGATGAATAAACAGTTGACTCAATTTCGATAGTAGGAGGGGGTCAGGTGTTTTGGTCGTAATTTTAATTTTATCATCTGTAATGGCTTCAATTGAATCAATCGTCTCAAGCAAAGGGGTCAACCCAGGACTATTTGAAGATTGGGCTTCGTTGTAGGATCGAATGACATCTTCGGCTGAAAAAGGGGACCCATCATGAAAAAATACACCTTCACGCAAGCGAAATTCCCATTGTCGTTCACTAATATTTCCCCAACTGACGGCCAGCAATGGAATGACATTTAAATTACGATCCAGGGCAACCAATCCTTGATAAATATTCGCGGTTCGAGTGACATTGTCTAAATCCAGTCCATAGGGTGAAATGTCTGTGGCTGGAGTGTTAAAGGTGATCACTAAATCATCTCCAGCCCAAAAACCCATCCACGTGGAACGCGTCAAATAAGCACCTATCCCAATCCCGATCAATAAAAAGATAAGGAGGTACTTTTTCATCACAAAATAAATTAAATCGTGGGCTTAAATGAAATTTAAGTCCATGTTTGGTCTGGGGTGCTCTGTGTAGGGTTCGTTTCTGAGGCACTCATGTCCAAAGGCGTTGCAGATGGCGCCTCAGGAGTAGGGCTGGGTGTCGGAGTCGGCACGGGCCCCTGACTCATTGTGCCAGAGGGGCTCCCACCCATAGCCGTCATGGCACTGTCCATTGAATCGTAAATTTGTATGATTTGGGTGATCCCCACGACTTTCAAAATATCCAAAATATTGGGTTTGGGACTGATGATTGAAACAGAGCCATTTTTATTAGAGGCTTGAGTGAACCAGTCTGTCAAATAACCAATCGACTTCGAATTCATGTATTCCAAAGACGAAAAATCCAAAATGAGAATGGGCTCATTCATCTCTGTGATCACGTGATAGATCTTCTTGGCTTCATGATCCACATTGGTTTCATCAAGTTGTCCCACAAAGAGGATGACTTTTGCAGGCTTGCCACCCACCATAGAATCTTTGAATGAAATTTGAATGTCAGACATCGTTTTAAGTTTTAAAAGAATTAGGGTTATAGTTGTTCATCTGCTGTGAAATATTTAATCACATGCGCCGTCAAACCACCATTATTATTGTCAAAAAATTCCACTTTGTCTGCCCAATTGGATACAATTTGAGACAGTCCTCGGCCACGAATGGAGGTGATTTTAGCCGGATCAATACCACGATGTTTTTCAAGGTACTGCATCATGTCAGCAGCAGTCATTTTTTGAGGCCCCGTACCTCGATCTTCCACAAACACCTCAATATATTTCCCTTTCTGGCTCACAAAAGTAATTTTTACGTCGTCCCCGGGCGCGGAGCCAAATTCAATGGCATTATTGGTCAGCTCATCCACAACGGATTGAAAGCGATAAGCCCATTTTTCCGAAAAGCCAGTCATGTTCTGAGTGACGGTCATTGTGAAATCTCGAATGCCTGACATAAAATAGGCATTGGTTGGCAAAATAATGGTAATTTCAAGCGGTTTTTCCAACGTACTTAAGTTGTTGATCACATTGTTCTTGGGGAGGGTCACCTGTGTTATTTCAGTGACATCTTGCATAAATGAAGTTAATACATCGCTCCATTATATCATTTATAAAGCTTTTTTTCAAGGGGTTTTGGGGGAATTTGGGAAGTAATCATGAGCCGAAATAAACCTGAGATCCGTGGCAGGCCACAGAACAATCAACACTTTACCACTAATGTTGTCTTCAGGAACAAAGGGGAAAGGGTCTTGCGTGATGGGTTCAAGCCAGCTACGCGAGTCATTGCTATGCTCCCGATTATCACCCAACACAAAGTAGTGACCCTCAGGAACGGTATATTCATTAGGCCGTCCGATTTGATTGATATTGGTATTATCAAAATTCTCCTCATTCAAAAAGGGTTCCTTAAGCTCTGTGAACTCACTTTCACCCTCTCGTTTTAAGTAAACCAAGCCATCTTCAATCTTAACTATATCTCCAGGAATGCCAATGACCCGTTTCACAAAATATTCTTTCCCCTGGGCATCATATACCCGAATCGTGTAAATCGTGTCAGGATCAGCTTCACTAACAGACAAATAGCCGTTTTCTAAATCGGTTCTGCTCAAATTAAAGCGCCTGACAGCATCCCAATCAGTCTCTAGAGTGCCATCCACTTCATTTGGAACCTGAGGAGCAAAATAGACCAAATCATTCTCTTCGGGCTTCAGTTTGCAGAACCAAAAAAGGCGTGCAAATGGATTGAGGCAGGTTTTCGAATCTTTATTAGATTTTAAGCTTGTGATATCAAGTTGTCCCTCTCCTGATTCGTCCGTTGTCAGCGTTTCTTCGAATTTAGGGGTGTCTTTACTCATGGCGGGCGGCTGGAACACTATCGGATCCCCTCGTTCAATGTCACGCAAATGATAACTCAGTTTATCAATTAAGATGAACTCCTCATTGAAAAGGGTGTCATTCATCGAGGAGCCCACCACGCGAAAAGGGGAGATGAGATAACCTCGAATCAAGACCACCAAAATAATGATCACGGCGGCGTTATAAAAAACATCCAACAAGAAAAACCCAACTTCCTTCAGTTGTTTTTTAAAGTCCAATGCAGGTTTTTTATTTCGACTCATTACGAGGCTTCATCGTTGTCAACTCCCACTAAAAACCAAAACGAAATGACTCAAACGATGAATGATTAACAAAAAATAAAAAGTGTATTCCAATGCAATCGTCATCAGCTAGATTATACCTATTTTGACTGATTTACAAGGAATTATTTTGCCTTGCTACCAACATGTAGATACTGTTTATTAAAAAGTTATTTTTGAGGTCAGTATTAAACCGATTCATATCCATTTTTACATTCATATTATTTCGCGTATAATTTTGACGAAAAAATCAATTCCTTAAACTTTCATCACTTGTGGTTGATAAGCTGGTTTTCCAAAAACATCTAGAGGAGGGGGAATCCATTTTGTTTGCCACCCATAAACATTGGGTAGAATCCATTCCTGATTTTTTAAATGTGATCTTTTTCGGATTCATGTTGCCTTGGGTGTTTTACTTTGCTGGTTTCACCGCTCAGTTTTATGTGGTGATTATCTTCGTTTGGATGTTTTTAGCCTTCCTCAAACTCCTTTATAGTTGGGTGGATTGGTACGCCGATGTTTGGTTATTCACCAACATGAGCATTATTGTCGTGGAATGGCAGGGTTTATTTTCAAATACTTCAAAACGTATCGGCTACGAAGATGCCGAGGGGGTGTCCTTTGCCATCAAAGGGTTTTGGGGCACAATTTTGCGATTTGGAGATGTCACCTTACAAGTCATTTCAGGTACCCATGTGACGATGAAGAACGCGAAGGACCCCAAAAAAATTGAGCTAGCCCTCATGAAACACCAAGGGAACTTTTTGAGTCAGCGCGACCAAGCTCATAGCAATGGTCTAAAGGCCATGCTTTCAGAAATGGTGGCCCATCATTTACGAAAAAAATAATTTACTTTTATCGCCAATCCCGTTAAAATATAAAAGAGCGTAAAAAAAAGCCACTCCAAAAAATAAAAAACAAAAATAAACGCCCGAGAGCGACGGGTGAAAACAAAAATGCAAACTTTTCTCACGATCATCTTAATCTTTGTCCTGGTCGACATCCTGCTGGTTGGGTATGTGGTCTACAAGCGTTTTCGCCGCACCCTCAATGACGAGGTCATCCAAAAAATTCGATCGGCCTGGAAGGAGCTCATTCGTGAAAAAGATCATCGACATGCCATCATGGAAGCGGACAAATTATTGGATTTTGCGCTTTTTAAAATGGGTTACAAAGGCAGTTTAGGCTCTAAGCTCAAGAAGGCCCATTCCTTATTTAGAAACATCAATGACGTCTGGTCAGCCCATAAAATCCGCAACAACATCGCCCACAAAATCAATTACAAAGTCGATGAGAAAACTTACAAAAAAACCATGCTTCAATTCAAACAGGCCTTCATCGATTTAAAAATATTTTAATTTCGAATGGTGGGCCGTATTGTGGACCGAATAGTGGTTGGCATTCCTCCTAAAACAATTCGCAACCCATTCGTCACCCATCCGCAACCCATTCGAAAACAATCCGTAAACCATCCGTGAAGCCATTCGTAAAACTATCCGTCGCCCATTAGCAACCCATTCGTTAACCATTCGAAAAAAATGATCCTTGGAATTACTGGAAAAACAGGGGTAGGAAAGCACACAGCAGCAGATTTTTTTCACCAACGAGATTGGAAGGTGCTTGATGCAGACAAAATCGCTCACGATCTCTACAAACCCTATAAGCGAGTCTGGCGTGAGGTAGTGAAGCATTTTGGAGAGGGGATTTTGACCAAGGACGACATTGTGGATCGTCAAAAACTCCGAGAGCTTATTTTTTCTGATACAGAAGCCTCTAAAAAGGCCCTCAAAGATTTAAATGCGATTGTTCATCCAGAGCTTAAACGCTATTTAAAGGATGAAGTTTACTATCTCAAAAAGCGCAAAAAGAATGTGGTGATTATTGCTGCGATATGGGAAGAGTTAGACATGCTTGAAATTTGCGACAAGATGCTCCTCATCAAAGCTGGAGAACATTTGTCGTTTGATCGCCTGCAGAAAAAGGATAAAATGAGCCATAAAATGTTTGAGGTGGTTTGCCAGATTCAATGCAACCCCCCTCATCCCGATTTCGTGGTAGTCAATGACGGGGATGTGAAGGCATTTTATAAAGAGTTGAATCGTATCCTAGCTGAGCTATAATTTAGGTGTGTCACTGGTAAGTGTTTAAGTACTTATCAAATGCACACTGACCAGTTAAATACTTACACACTTAAAAAAATGGACTACGAAGCCGTCGTCGGTTTAGAAATTCACTGTCGCATCAAGACTCAAACCAAACTCTTTTGTCGTTGCAGCAACGATATTTTTAATGCGGAGCCAAACACTCACGTTTGCCCGATTTGCATGGGGTTTCCGGGCATGCTGCCATTGATGAATGAGGAGGCGATTTTTAGAGGCGTGAAAGGGGCCTTGGCCTTGGGATGCGACATTCCTGAATTCTCAAAGATGGATCGCAAGAGCTATTTTTATCCTGACTTGCCGATGGGTTATCAGATTTCCCAATATGATTTACCTGTGTCTGAAAAGGGAAAAATCACGATCACACGGGAGGATGGTTCGACCAAAGACATCGGTGTCACTCGCCTCCATTTAGAAAATGACGCTGGAAAGCTCACGCACACAGCAGGAGGAAGTTTGGTCGATTACAACCGCAGTGGGACGCCGCTCGTCGAAATTGTCAGTGAGCCGGACATGCGCACGCAAGAAGAAGTGAGTTTGTACGCCCGTCAAATTCAAAAAATCATGCGTTATGTGGGATGTTCTGATGCCGACATGGAAAAGGGCCAGATGCGCTTTGATCTGAATATTTCCCTCCGGCCAAAAGGGCAAACCGAATTTGGCACCCGAGCGGAGGTTAAAAATCTCAATTCCTTCCGCAGCCTTGAAAAAGCTTTTGATTATGAATTCAAACGTCAAAAAGAGATCTTGGAGTCAGGCGGGACAATCGTCCAAGAAACCCGAGGCTGGGATGACAACAAAGAAATCACCGTCTCACAGCGCTCAAAAGAAGAGGCGGCCGATTATCGCTACTTCCCCGAGCCGGACATTCCGCCTCTCATCCTGACACGAGAGATGGTCGAAAAACTCCGTTCCGAACTCCCCGAACTCCCTCACGTGAAGGCCGAGCGCTATCAGTCTGAATATAAACTCTCCGCCCAAATGGCGAATGACCTTTCGAGTGATGCGGATTTAGCGGCTTATTTTGAGGGGGTGGCTAAAACGTCCGGCGAACCTAAAAAAGCCGCCAACTGGGTCCTTTCCGAATTGGGCGGACTCCTCAAAGCTCAAAGTTTATCCATCACGGATTCCAAACTCTCTGCTGAAAATCTAGGAAAACTGGTCAAGCTCATCGAAGCGGGGACGATTACGGGTAAAATTGCCAAGGATATTTTTGAGGAGGTTTATGAGGGCAATTTGGATCCTGAAGCACTCGTGGAGGAACGAGGTTTGAAGGTGATGGAAGACACGGGAGCGCTTGAAAAAATCTGCCAAGAGGTGATCGATCGCAATCCTCAAATTGTGGCAGACTTCAAAGGAGGCAAAGAAAAAGCCATCGGTGGTCTCGTGGGCCAAGTGATGGGGGCAACCAAGGGCTCAGCCAATCCCAAGTCGGTGAATGAGATTTTGAGGAAGCTTTTAATTAATTAAATGATGCCAGTTCGCTCTGTTCCAAAATAGCCGTTATTTCTCCAGTTTTCATCAAATTGAACTAAAGAGCCAGTCATTCTTCTTACTAAATTGGCATAAACGATTAATCCTTCAGCCTCTCTTGAGCTAATTATTCTTCCACCTTCAACAAGTGCAGGAAGGTCTTTAAGGTCAACGCTACCATAGACTAATAATTCAGGATTAGCTTCACCTTCTATTTCCATTGGTGGAGAAAGTGCTTCATCAGGGTTTGCTAATAGGTCATATTCGAAAATAGGAACTCGAGTTTCACCAGTGATCCTGGGTATTAGTCCTTGTCTTATTCGGTGTGTTAAGAATCTGAATCCTCTATAATAACCGTCTCTACAATGCACTATTTCTCGATTGAGTTTTCTAAAGGCATCATCCTCATTTACAAGCATTCTAGATTCTACTGGTCCAATTCCATTTGTTCGCTCCGAAGTAACACCGCCCATTTTTTACTAAGGTTTAAAGGGTTATTGTATTTGGAATTTTATTCTATAAATATACCATTTGTCAAATAAGTGTACTTTTTTTAAAATATTGCGTAATTAATTCAGTCCAACTAAATAAATGAAATTCTCAGGAACCAATAGACCCAGCGAGAGTTGATTTGAGAGCCCCACGGTATTTTCCTGTCAACCCATGATCAACAAAACGTTCCGTCAAGCTAACAATCGTCTCGTGAGTTTTTTTAATGTCTCCAAATTCAGCATATTTTGCTTGTTTTTCTGGATCAGCAAACGAATTGAAATAATTAATGGCTCGTCCATCACCACTTTCTAAAGCCAACGCTTGCATTTTTTTTAAGTCAAATATTTCTCCAGGGTAGTGTAGAGAATAGGTGTGTGCAAATTGACGAGCGTAGGCACGTATTTCTCCTGGATTGGTATAGTAGCCTATTAGCTCAGCTAAATCACTGTCATCCAATGAATCATGACCAGGATAGAATACATGTTCTACTTCATGATATACATTCTCCAAAAAAACATTTACCCCCTCGGGAGTGACCGGTCTTTTTTCCCAGTGTGAGTTAATCGAATCTAAGCGGATAAAAACTCGTTTACTGATTCCATCAGACTCAAAAATAGGTTTATCTGCCGAAGAAGAATCACCAAAAATAACAGCAATTTTCTTCAGCTTACCGGCATACTCAAAATTGATATAGTACTCTGGTTTAACCCGTCTTCCGTTATTTTCTGGCCAAATCTCACTCAATAAGGAAAAAAAATCCCTTCGAGTTGCCAAGTTACCAAATTCCCCCTGAATCCTTTTGAATACGGCTTGAGTTTTTTCAATGATTACACGCCTCAAATGGCTAAGTGCCACCTCTTTTTCAGAATTCTCTTCAAGAAAGTCGATGGTTTCAAAAGTTGGTGTTTCAGTCATGTTTTTTATAACTATCCTCCCATTATATCATTTTTCTTGATTCTTAAGCAAATTAAATCACCATCATCTGACCGGATTTTAGTCAAGCTTGCTTATTCGTCCAGGCTCTTAAAATATGCTATAATCGAAACATAAATCAAAAAATTAAAACCAAATCATGAAACACACCATTACCTCCCAAAACACAAAGCAAATTCAGAACCTTCTGATCCCGACCGTCATCGATAAAACCCCCACTGGAGAGCGCGCTTACGACATCTACTCTCGGCTTTTAGAAGAGCGGATTATCTTTTTGGGCACCGGATTCAATGCCGAAATGGCCAGCTCCATTGTCGCTCAACTCTTGTTCCTTGAAAAACAAGATGCCAAAAAAGACATCACCATCTACATCAACTCACCTGGGGGCGCCGTGACCGCCATGTTCGCCATCTACGACACCATGCAACTGGTCAAATGCGACGTTTCTACCGTTTGTATTGGGATGGCTGCCTCCGCCGGATCCATCATTTTAATGGGTGGAAAAAAAGGAAAACGCTTCATTTTGCCTCACGCTGAAGTCATGATTCACCAACCCCTGGGCGGCGCTGAAGGACAAGCTTCCGACATTGGAATACAAGCGGAACACATCCTTCAAACCAAAGACATGCTCAATCAAATCGTGGCCAAACATTCCGGGCAACCGCTCGAAAAAGTGGAAAAAGACATGGACCGTGACAATTTCCTTCGCGCCAAGGAAGCGTTGGAATATGGCCTTGTTGATCACATCATTGGGGATGCCGATACCATGATTCGTCCCAGTAGAAAATTTGTGGACCACGGACGCTAAAAGTAAATTCATTCCAATTCACAACAATTCATTCCAATTTCCAAAAAAGGATTTAATTCTCAAATGTCCAATAATCTAAAGAATCGTGGCTTTTAGCCACGATTTTTTAAAACGCATTTCTCGAATCTTATTTCTTTGCTACAATCCACCCATGTTTCAACTCCTCAACACCTCCAAAGACGCTCGTCGGGGCATTCTTCAGACCGCTCACGGCGAGGTGCAGACCCCCTTTTTCATGACCATCGGAACCGTGGGGGCCATCAAAGGCCTCATCCCTTCCGAAATTCGAGAATTGGGCGGTCAGGTGATTCTATCCAACACCTACCACCTCCACTTACGACCCGGGGAGGACACCGTTCAAAAGGCAGGCGGACTCCATCCGTTCATGAATTGGGACGGACCCATTTTGACCGACAGTGGGGGGTATCAAGTTTTCTCACTCTCAGGCATTCGAAAATTGTCCGAAAAAGGAGTAGAATTTCAATCCCACCTCAATGGTGAAAAAATCTTTCTCACGCCCGAGAAAGCCATAGACATTCAACTCAAGTTGGGCAGTGATATTGTGATGGTTTTGGATGAATGTCCCGCTGCCAATAAAGATCGACGCTATGTCGAAAAATCCCTCGAATTGACGACACGATGGGCAAAGCGATGCAAAACCCGCTGGGGGGATGGAGTTGGTAGCATGGAGCAGAACAACACCCAACTACCAGCTACCAGCTCCAAGCTTTTATTTTCAATTGTCCAAGGCGGCATGCACCCCGACCTGCGCAAAAAATCCGCTCAGCAACTCATCGACATCGGTTTTGATGGTTACGCCATTGGAGGCTTGTCTGTCGGCGAACCCAATGAGGTCATGTACTCCATTTTAGATGAGGTGGTGCCTATCCTCCCTGAAGACAAACCGCGTTATTTGATGGGGGTGGGAACGCCTCAAGACATTTTAGAGGCCGTGGAACGGGGGGTGGATATGTTTGATTGCGTCCTTCCCACCCGTAACGCCCGGCATGGACACCTGTATACCTCCCAAGGTATCGTTCGCATCAAACGAGCCGAATTCAAAGACGATTTTTCCCCCCTTGATCCTGAATGCAAGTGCTACACCTGTCAAAACTTCACCAAAGCCTACCTCAGGCATCTTCATGTGGCCGGCGAGATTTTAAGCCTACGGCTCAACACTCTGCACAATGTTGCTTTCTATTTGAACACGATGCAGCAAATCCGCCAGGCGATTGAAGAAAATCGATTTGCCGAATTCAAAAGGGCCTTCCTGGAAAAATTTGATTAAAAATATAAATTATGTTATAATGAAAAGAAGATAAAATGAAACAAAAATGAAAGAAAGAGAAGATGTCTACACGGGACACTTTGATAGGAGAAATCTAGTTGATTTTGGTGTTACCACACATATTCCAAGCAAACCTGATGAATCAAATTCTGAGAGATTAAGAGGAGATAGGCCTAAAATAGAGGATCTTCCCACTCCACATGTTACCCCTATTGACACTCCATCAGACCAAAATGAAGAGGATACGCCCCCTCCTGGAACAAGAGAGCAATTCGAAGAGTTATTTAGGTCAAATCAATAAGAGTTTAAATCGATCATTTTGATATACTATCGAAGTGAAACCTTTTTGATTTATGAAACTCCCCCCAGCATCCAAGCTCACCGATAAAAAATATCAAGAGATTCTGACCCTCCTCAAAAAACTCAAGGTGAATTTGGAGGACATCGAAGAAAAATATGTCCGGGGTGGGGGACGCGGGGGTCAAAAAATCAATAAAACCAGCAATGCCGTTCAACTCAAGCACCTCCCTTCAGGCACCATGGTCAAATATCAAAAGCATCGGGAACGTTCGATGAACCGAATTTTGGCCCTGCGAGAACTCCTTGAAAAACTCAATCCCAATCCCAATGAAGGTCAGCGGCTTGAAAAAATTAGAAAGCAGAAAAAACGACGAAAGCGGCGCTCAAGTTCAGTGGAAGAAGCTTAGAAGCTTATAAAGCTTAGTCGCTTCACTAGCTTACCAAGTTCCATATTAAGATGACTGAACATCCGTCAGTTGTTGAAAATTATCCAGACTCTCTTTAAATTTAGCTGGATCGAGCCCCAGGGTTTCACGAAAATAATCGCCGAGCCACACGATTCCAATTACCGGCAAAACCACCACAATCACGAAGACCAAAATACTGAAAATCATGCGAATCAAATTGTAGCGCTTGATCTTTTTTTGATAGTCCAAAAGAAGGTCAATTTTCTCTTCCGTGCTGAGATTTTTTTCTCCCTTTTTCATGATTTTTTGCGATTTAAAATGAAGGCGAGGTTTGCAAACCTCGCCTTCATTTTTCTAATCATTAATAATCTTCACATTCGCCTCAGCGATATCCTTGTCCGGCATCACACTCGGAGCCCCCAAGGTCAAATCTTTCGCCTTTTGATCTTTTGGAAAAGCAATCACCTCTCGAATGTTTGGCTCACCCGCAAAAATCATCACCAAACGGTCTAAGCCCCAGGCAATCCCACCATGAGGGGGTGCGCCATAACTGAAGGCTTCAAGCATATGACCAAAGCGAATCTCTGCATCTTCTTTGCTGATGCCCAAGAGGTCAAAAATCTTTTGTTGCAGGCTGTGTTCGTGAATTCTGATGCTGCCCCCTCCGATTTCAGTCCCATTCAAGACAATGTCGTGAGCCACACTGCGAGCTTTCTCTGGCTCTGTCTCGAGTAAATGATGGTCTTCATCTAGCGGTCGGGTAAAAGGGTGATGCATGGCGTTGACAGCACCGGTTTCTTTATCTTTTTCGAACATGGGGAATTCAATCACCCAACAATAGGCAAATACGTCTGGATTTCTTAAATTGAAACGATCCCCACAGGCCAAGCGGACTTGACCCAACGATTCACAGGCAGTCACATAATCATCAGCTCCAAAGAAGACAATGTCCCCGGCTTTGGCACCTGTTTTTTCGGTGATGGCTGACATTTCTTCGTCGCCCATGAACTTCGCAATAGGGGACTTGATGGTGCCATCAGCTTCATACACAAAGTAGGCTAACCCCTTAGCGCCATGAATTTTAGCCAATTCTGTCAACTCGTCAATTTCTTTCCGAGTAAATTCTGCAGCCCCCTCAACTCTCAAGGCTTTGACCACCCCGCCACTTTGAACGTTGCTGCTAAACACACCAAACTCCGAATCTTTGACGATCTCTGACACATCCACCATTTTCATTTCAAAGCGAATGTCGGGCTTATCGCTTCCGTAATTGTCCATGGCCTCCTTGTAAGTGAGAACTGGAAAAGGCTCAGACTGAATTTTTTTATTGGGAGCAAATTTTTGGGTGAGTTGAATCAAAAGCTTTTCATTGATTGCCATGACATCTTTTTGATCCACAAAACTCATCTCCACGTCCAACTGGGTGAATTCCGGCTGGCGGTCACCGCGTTGGTCTTCGTCTCGAAAACATCTTGCAATTTGATAATAACGATCAAACCCAGCAATCATCAGCATCTGCTTGAGTTGTTGAGGACTTTGGGGGAGGACGTAGAATTTTCCAGCGTAAAGTCTTGACGGCACCAAATATTCTCGACTCCCTTCGGGGGTGCCCTTGATCAAAATAGGCGTCTCCACATCCACAAAGTCTTGTTGATCCATGTAATTGCGAATCTCCATGATCATCTTGTGTCGCAGCATCAAATTATTCTTGAGCCGTTCATGACGCAGGTCCAAATAACGATACTTCAAGCGAAGTTCCTCATTCACATTTTTTTCCACATCAATTTCAAAGGGAGGGGTTTTAGCTTCATTCAAGATTTCCATCTCCTGCACGTACACCTCAATTTCTCCGGTATCCATCTTGTCATTATTCTGCCCTTCCATACGTTGGCGAACTTCCCCCGTCACTTTTAAAACATATTCACTTCGCACTCCTTCAGCCTCCGAAAAAGGCGTTTTGACCACATTGGGATCAAACACAATTTGAGTCATTCCATAGCGGTCGCGAAGGTCGATAAAAATGATCCCCCCGTGATCCCGGCGCCGATTGACCCAGCCCGATAGGGTGATGGTTTTTCCGATGTGTTCAGATCGAAGTTCATTACAAGTATGCGTGCGGTGCATGTTTCTATTTTTTAAACGGATAAGCAAAAATAGAGTAGCATGGATTTTTGATTTTGTAGAGCGCGATTGATACCGTTTCTACAAAATTTCCACAGGCCCCTCTCGCAAGACTTCAATCCGATCATTTTCAATTTTAACAACCGTGGAAGGAGGTTTTGGGTCAACAATTTCTCCCGCCAAAATGCCATCGGGTTTCACGGTTGAATTTTTAAGCATTTGCTCCACTTCTTTGGCGGTATAGCAAGCTTTTCCACCCGAAAGATTGGCACTGGTGGTGATCAGTGGTCCGCCAAAAGCACGGAGTAGTTCATTGACATTCTTATCATCGACCATCCGAATTCCGATCCACTCCGTTTCTGGAAAATACCAGTTGGGGATTTTGGGGCCTTTGGGTAAAATGATCGTGATGGGTCCAGGGAGGTATTGATGGCAAATTTTTTCGGCAAATTTACTAAGCACTCCATATTTTTTGAGTTGACTCACCACTGACCCCTCACCACTGACCCCTGGAATAAAAATGCTCATCGGCTTTCTCGCATCCCGCCCTTTAATCGCTTGAATTTTTTTGAGGGCCTCTGGATTCATCAAATCGCCCGTCAATCCAAAACAGGTGTCAGCAGGGTGAGCGAGCACAGCTCCAGATTTGAGGAGTGTAGCCGCTTCGGTGATGGAGTAGATTTTTTTCATACCCCTAGTAAACCTGATTATGCGTGCCGACATCAAGAAAAAGAACAAGGGTGTAGCTTTCGTATTCCTTAAAGATCAACCTTAGATCACCTCCGACCGAAATGGCTCGTCGCCCTTCCATGCCACCTTTGAGCTTGTGATTTCTGAGTCGTGAGGAGCTAGGATCAATTTTAAAAAGAGGGCAATGGCTTCCTTGACTCGAATTTTTTCTCTCCGTCTCAGTTTATCGTAGTGTTTCCAAAAGGATTTCGCATACTTAATCGTCATGACGTTCTGGTGAATCTAAGAACGCGAGGGCATCTTCAATGTTATCAAAGGCGGGAGAGACATTAATTCCTTTTTCGGCATCTTTTTGAGCTTGTATGATAGCTTCTACTTCTTCTTTTGTCAATCCATTCTCGTCTCGTTCAGGTTCTAAAGCGACTTCAAAAGGAAGTCCTTTATTTTGTTGAACCTGTTTCAAAAACATGCGAATGGCAGTAGGAAGGTCTAAGCCAAGCGCTTCCAAGATTTTTTGCGCTTCTTCTTTGTCTTCGTCTGTAATACGAACCTGTATGGTACTCATAGTTTTGTATTATTTAGCTATTTAATTGTATAGTATTTGTAATGATTTTGCAATAGGAATGAGCTACAAGAATCACTTAAAATTTAGTAAATCTATGTTTCAGTAGGAAATTTCTCCTTGAAAACCTTTTTTAACTTCTTTAAACTGCATAAGAACCAACCCCACACCTTTGTCACTTCATGAACTAAAACGTGTCGGTGATCACGAAATCGACGCCTTGAAACAGGCGGAAAAAGCGATTTCGGTTCTTTTTGGTGGGTTTAGCTTTAAAAGCTTACGGAGCCTTAAGAGCTTATTTTTGATACTGCAATAATTTACCATTGATATGGCGACAAAATCATCCATTAAAAAAGTGATTCTTCTTGGGTCAGGAGCCCTCAAAATAGGACAAGCCGGAGAATTTGACTATTCCGGGTCACAGGCCATCAAAGCCTTCAAAGAAGAAGGGGTAGAAGTGATCCTCATCAATCCCAACATCGCCACCAATCAAACCAGCAAGGGGTTGGCCGACAAGATTTATTTTCTTCCGGTCACCCCCTTTTTTGTAGAACAGATCATCAAAAAAGAAAAGCCCGATGCCATCGCCCTCAGCTTTGGAGGTCAGACCGCCCTCAATTGCGGGGTGGAACTCTTTGAAAGTGGCATCCTCAAAAAACACACGGTCCAAGTGATTGGAACCCCCGTCAAAGCCATTCAGCTCACCGAAGACCGAGACCTCTTCAAAAAATCAATTGCCAGCATTGGCGTCAAATCTCCCCGAAGTATTGCCTGTCACAACATGAAAGAGGGGAAAGCAGCCGCCAAAAAAATCGGTTATCCGCTCATGATTCGAGCCGCGTTTGCATTAGGGGGATTGGGTTCTGGTTTTGCGAACAACGATAAAGAGCTCGACACCATTCTAAAGAAAGCCTTCTCGGCTTCACCGCAAGTGTTGGTCGAAGAAAATCTGAAAGGCTGGAAAGAAATCGAATACGAAGTGGTGCGGGATGCCGCCGACAACTGCATCACTGTGTGCAATATGGAAAACCTGGACCCCCTCGGCATCCATACCGGAGAGTCGATTGTCATTGCCCCTTCTCAAACCCTGACCAACGCCGAGTATCAAAAACTCCGCAACATCGCCCTCAAGGTCATTCGACATTTGGGCATCGTAGGGGAGTGCAACATTCAGTACGCCCTGGACCCCAATTCTCGTGACTATCGCGTGATTGAAGTCAACGCCCGCCTCTCTCGTTCGTCCGCGCTCGCTTCCAAGGCCACCGGTTACCCGCTGGCTTATGTCGCAGCCAAATTAGGGATGGGCTACAACCTCCCTGACATCAAAAACAACGTGACCGGAAAAACCTCAGCCTGTTTTGAACCCGCTCTCGATTACGTGGCTCTCAAAATCCCACGTTGGGACCTCAACAAATTCCGAAAAGTGTCCGATGTGATTTCTACCGAAATGAAATCCGTCGGAGAAATCATGGCCTTGGGTCGTAATTTTGAAGAAGTCCTCCAAAAAGGCCTCCGCATGATTCAAATTGGTGCCTACGGACTCACGCACCATCCCTTTGAATTCGACGACATCGAAAACGCCGTCAGCGTGCCCACCCCTCGCCGTATTTTCGCCTTAGCCGAGGCCTTCAAAAAAGGGTACGATGTCCAAAAGCTTTACCAGCTCACGGGAGTAGACCCTTGGTTTTTGGGTAAAATCAAAAACATTCGTGAGCTACATGATGACACCATCAAACTCAAATCTCTGGCCAGTTTGGATGAAACAAAAATGCGACGCCTCAAGCAAGCTGGCTTCTCCGATCGCCAAATTGCAGGGTTGGTTGGAACAGATGAAATGAAAGTACGGATTAAACGGAAGAAGTTGGGTGTGATCCCAGCTGTCAAACAAATCGACACCCTGGCCGCTGAATTTCCGGCCAAAACCAATTACCTCTACCTGACGTATTGGGGAGACAAAGATGACCTTACTACCACACCTTACCATAAAAAGAAAAAAGCCGTTGTCCTCGGTTCTGGCCCCTACTGTATCGGCTCCTCTGTCGAATTTGATTGGTGTTGCGTGAATGCCATCAAAACCCTGCACAAAAATGACTATGAATCGATCATGATCAATTACAATCCCGAGACGGTGAGTACCGATTATGATGAATGCGACAAATTGTATTTTGATGAACTCAGTTTAGAGCGTGTGCTAGACATCCACGATAAAGAAAACCCCGACGGAACGGTGATTTCCATGGGAGGACAAATCCCAAATAATTTGGCTGTCAAACTTGAAAAAGCCGGCGTTAAAATCATGGGAACCAGTGTGGCTTCCATTGATCGAGCTGAAAGTCGAGACAAATTTTCAGCCCTTTTGGACGAACTCAGTATCGATCAACCCGAATGGAAGGCTTTCACTAAAATTGAAGACGCCTTTAAATTTGCCGACAAAGTGGGTTACCCCGTCCTGGTACGCCCCAGTTACGTCCTCAGTGGAGCGGCGATGCGAGTGGCTCACACTCACCAAGAGCTCGAAAACTTTTTGGGAGATGCTGTCAAAGTCAATTCCGAGGCACCCGTAGTGATCAGCAAATTTGAAGTCAATGCCCGCGAAATTGAAATGGACGCGGTGGCTCACAAGGGAAAGGTGCTCATCTACGCCATCAGTGAACATGTGGAGGATGCCGGTGTCCACTCCGGAGATGCCACGATTGTACTACCCCCTCAAAAAACCTACCTCGAAACCGTGCGCCGGGTGAAAAAAATTGGAAAGCAACTCGCTAAATCTCTCAAAATCACTGGTCCTTTCAACATGCAAGTGTTAGCGAAAGACAATCAAATCAAAGTCATCGAACTCAACCTCCGTTCCTCACGCTCCTTCCCTTTTGTGTCCAAAGTCACAAAACACAATTTCATCGAAATTGCCACCCGGGCCATGCTGGGGGATGTGGATAAAAATCCTCAATATCAAACCGTGGACCTAGATTATGTAGGAGTCAAATTTCCTCAGTTTTCTTTCCCACGCCTCAAAGGAGCTGATCCTGTGCTCGGGGTAGAAATGGCCAGTACTGGTGAGGTGGCCTGTTTTGGAGATGATTTTGAAGAGGCCTTCCTCAAATCCTATTTGGCCGTTGGATACACCATCCCAAAAAAGAACATTCTCCTCTCGGCGGGTCGAATGCAAGATAAGGTTAAGCTGCTAGATACGGCAAGACTCATGAACAAACTCGGATTCACTATTTTTGCCACCCAAGGCACAGCTAAGTTTTTGAAAGAAAATAAGGTGAGCGTCAAAGAGCTTCACAAGGTTTCCACTAAAAAATCACCAAACATTCAAGGGGCCATTGAAGGGGGCAAAATTGACCTGGCAATTGTGATCCCCACCAAATATGCTCACGATGAAGTGACCGATGGCTACCGCATTCGCCGCATGTGTGTGGACAAGCACATTCCATTGATCACCAATGTGCCAATTGCAAAATCGCTCATGCGCTCTCTTGAAAAGTATTCTCAAGAAGATTTGCAGATTAAAGAATGGGAGGGGTATCAGAATGATTAGGATTGATTTCTTAGAGCCTTTGTGCTAAATTTGGATCTTTTTTTGAGATTCAAATGACCTACTACGACGATGAAAAATTTTTGGGGATTTATCGCATTGGCTCAGCCAGATTAAAAGGATTTGATTATGGGTCAAATCATGCTTATTTTGTGACGATTTGCACCAAAGGAATGAGGCCTTATTTTGGCAAAATTGAAAATGGAATCATGGGGCTATCAAATCTAGGCTGTAAAGTTTGGCAGTGTTGGTATGAAATTCCAATTCACTTTCCATTTGTAGAATTGGATGAATTTGTGGTGATGCCTAATCATGTGCATGGGATAATTTATATCAATAAATCCGATCCCCAGAAAAATGTAGAGACGCAAAATCTTGCGCCTGTATATAAAAACGTAGAGACGCAAAATCTTGCGTCTGTACGAAATGAGAATCAGGCATCATCACAAATCTCCAATCAATTCGGCCCACAATCCAAAAATTTGGCGTCAATCATTCGTGGATTCAAAATTGGCGTCACAAAATTTGCCAGGGAAAATGACACTGATTTCGCCTGGCAACCTCGATTCCACGACCACATCATCCGAAATGAATTTGATTTGAATCGAATTCGTCAATACATCCACAACAATCCCAAGAATTGGAAGAAGGATAAATTCCAGATTTAAATCTATCATTAAGCCTTCTTAAAAAATCACCGCTAGCGTATTCCCATTTTTAGACCACAGTGCTAGTCTTAAGCTAGAACTGATGTTTGATTATGGATATTTTTACGGACCTTTTCTCAGGCTCCCTCAAGGACACTGTCATTCAAATTTTGGAATACTTGGGAATTGGAGCTGGGGTGGCTGCTGGAGGTACTTTTATCTTTAAATGGAATCAAAGTAAAACAATAAAAAAGAATCAACACAGCTTAAAAAATTCAGCTCCCGTCGGAGCAGGGGATGACGTGATCAATGGAAATCAAACTTTGGCTGAAGGCGATTTAAACCAAATCACCGAAATTCACAATTATTATTGTGATGATGGCGATCATTCCGAGGAGCAAGCTTACCAAAAACATCCTCAGCCAGCCGAAATTGTCGATCAGGTTAAAAATGCTTCCCCCTCTGAAAAGAAAAAAATAGAGGCCGCCTACGAGGGGAAAAATTTTAAATGGAATGTGAAATTCAGACACATCCGTAAAAAAGGGGATAGTCAGTATCGATTGTTCTTTTGTGATCCAGATGAATTTGGTGAACCATTGGTCTATTGTGATTTAGACTTGGGTCAACATTCCAAATTGAAAACCGCGAAAGAAGGCGATGACATGCAAGTCGCTGGTAGCTTAAAGTGTTTCCGGAGCCACAAGATTGCTCTAGATCTGGATCACATCAGTTATGATAAAGAAAAAATGCCAGCTAGAAATTAGTATAGATTCGATCTCGTTTATCTACTTTTAGAAAGACCACTCGATTGGCATTTAGGTGTTTATAGATGAGTCGATACTTTCCAGCTCTCAATCTATAATAACCTGATTTTTTAGGCTCCATTTTTTTAATATCCAAATTCTCTTCCTCATTTTTAAACAACTCAAGCTTTTTCAGAATGTAAGCTTGGTCTTCTTTTTCAATTTCTTTCAAGTTTTTCAGAAAAGAACGCTTGAACTCAATATCTATCATAATGAAGATTTTAAATCATCGAAGGATAGAGAGGGTTCAGCTTCAAGTTTTTCTAAATTTTTTAACTCACTGTTTGAAAGTTCATTCCAAAAACGCTCTTCCTCAATATGTTTTTTTCCATTAAATAAATAATCAAAAATCAAATTAATTTTTTCTTCAGGAGTGAGTTTAGAATGAGTGATCATAGTGAGCTATTTTTAACTAATAACATTGTATCATTTTTCTCTTAAAAAGTCCATGGTTAGCCCAATAAATCCTTCACCACCCGATTCACCACCTCCCCATCGGCTTGACCCTTCAATTTGCCCATGGCCGCTCCCATCACCTTTCCAAAATCGCCCGGACCAGCGCCGGTTTGATCGATCACCTCCTGCACGATTTTTTTCACCGCTTCTTCCGAAAGTTGCTCAGGCATGTATTTTTCAAGATAGCTTATTTCAGTCATTTCCTTCTCGGCCGCCTCCATGTTGCCACCTTTTTTAAAGCCCTCCGTCGCTTCTTTGCGCTGCTTTACCGATCGCTTGAGAATCTCCAAAACCACCTCATCCGTGGCTTCTTTATCCGCCCCACTGACTTCGTATTTCATGATTTCCGCCTTAAGCATGCGTAGCGTTTCTAAACTTGGATCTTTAGCCTTCATGGCTGCGATCATGTCTTGAATGATTTGGTCTTTTAACATAATTTAGTGTTTAAGTATTTAACTGGTAAGTATTTAACTGGTAAGTATTTAACTGATAAGATAGTTAGCAAGGTACTGACCAGTTACGCACTTAAACACTTGCCAGTTACAAGTAATAAAACATCAATCAATTTTACATCTCAAATTCGCTCCATCGCCTCGCAATGTCATGGCTTTTTCAAGACGATCAAAAGCTGAAATATAGGCGGCTTCCCGCATACTGCAGTGGTGGTCGTTTTGAAGTTTGGCAATTCGTTGAAAGGCCTCACTCATAATGCGCTTGAGTTTCATTTGAATTTCTTCCAATGGCCAGTAGTAGGATTGCATGTTCTGCACCCATTCAAAATAGGACACGGTTACTCCGCCGGCATTGGCTAGAATATCGGGAATGATCACCACGCCATTTTTGGTCAAATAGTTATCGGCTTCATGACTCGTAGGTCCATTGGCCAGCTCCACAATGACCTTGGCTTGGATGGATTTCATATTCTCTTCCGTCACTTGGTTTTCCATGGCCGCGAGCACCAAAATATCACAAGGTTTTTCAAGGATAGCTTCTCCATCTACCTGTTCACCTTCTTTAGATTGCGTGACTGACCCTTTTTCTTTTTTGGTTTTGGCGATGGCATTGGGGTCCATGCCTTTGGAGTTGTAAAGCCCTCCTTTTGAATCACTGACTCCAACCAAGGTAAAATTCATGTCATGCAGCAAATCCGCCATGATTTGACCCGCATTCCCAAAGCCCTGAACAATCACATTCATACCCTCAGGATTCAAATTGTTGAGCGCCATGTATTCTTGAAGCACATACACCCCGCCTTGCGCGGTGGCTTCATTTCGCCCTACGGAACCACCCACTTCGATGGGTTTTCCAGTGACCACGCCAGGTTGGTATTTGTTGACCAGCTTTGAGTATTCATCCATGAACCAAGCCATGATCTGAGGGTTGGTGTACATGTCTGGGGCAGGGATGTCATGTTCCGGTCCGACGATTTGATAGATGGCCTGAACGTATTTACGAGTGAGTCGCTCCAACTCGCCAGCACTCATGGTTTTGGGATGACACTTGATCCCGCCTTTGGCACCACCATAGGGGATACCTGTCACCGCACATTTGAAAGTCATCTCGGTAGCCAGGGCTTTGATTTCATCCAAGTCCACATCTGGGAAATAACGAAAACCACCCTTAAATGGCCCACGCAGTTCGGAGTGTTGCACGCGATAACCTTCAAAAACCTGTAATTTGCCATCATCCATACGGACGGGCAATGAAACGATCATGGTTTTTTCAGGATGAGACAGCCGCTCCAAAACCTCGTGATCCAATTTCATGGTCTTGGCCGCTGCTTGCATGTGGTGCAATGTGTTTTCGTAGAAGCTCATAATGATTACGTATTATTTATTATTGATTCTTGATTTCTAATTTTATCCATCGCACTTCGCTCAGGATAGGTATATACTTTGGATTGAGGTTAGTATATACTTTGCTGTAATTACGAATCAAAAGTGACTAATTACGAATTAAATCGCAATATCTAAGACTTCAATTCTTAAACATTATTCAGATTATAAATAGCTTAAATAAAGCGAACTCGATGTAATTTGAAAATTAGAAATTAAAGCTTAAAATTTGTTTGGAAACGATTGAAAAGTATTGGTGAGTATTGGAATGAATTAAGACATAGGTATATACTTGGTGAGAGGGTAGGCATATACTTCATTCCGGATCGTTGGCCGCGTTGTGGATCGAATGGTTGCTTTAATCAGAATATCAACCACGATTCGGCCAACAATACGCTCTACCATCCGCTCCACCATTCGAAACCTATCCGCAACCCATTCTACACCCGCCCAAGGGGAATGGAAAGTTTGAATGAGAATTAAATCAACTTGCCAAAATTTAAAAAATTCATTAAATTATAGTTAGTTTCAATTTTTTCAACCCCTCGAATAACGGTAATTGTTCCGTTGAGGTGGCTGAAAAATAGATCGAAGAAGGAGGTCGCGATGAAACCGCGATCAATGTTAGGAGTCTTCGTAGCACTCGCGTTGGCGGGGTGCGGGGACGACGAAGGAAGAAGTGAATCGACCAGCGGCATGGACGCCACCACCGACGACAGCTCGTCCGCCTCGAGCACATCCACGGATCCCTCGTCGACCAGCGGCATGGACGCCACCACCGACGACAGCTCGTCCGCCT
>JAUHWS010000019.1 GCA_030427295.1 bacterium
CTTAATTTTGCTAGAATCAGTTTGCACGTAAACCTTTAAACACAAAATTATGAATCCATTGATTATCCTTTTGATTGTCGTGGCAGTGATCATTGCTTTTGTCGTAGCCACTTACAACAAACTTGTTACCCTTCGCAATCGAGTTAAAGAAGCCTGGTCGGACATTGACGTTCAACTCAAGCGCCGCTATAACCTGATTCCCAATATTGTGGAAACTGTGAAAGGGTATGCCACTCATGAAGAAAAAGTACTCACGCAAGTCACAGAAGCGCGTTCCAATGCCATCAATGCGACAAATGTACAGGAACAAGGCGCGGCTGAAAATATGCTTTCGGGGGCTTTAAAATCCCTTTTTGCCGTGGCGGAGAATTATCCGGACCTGAAAGCCAATGAAAATTTTATGCAGCTGCAGAATGAATTGGTGGATACCGAAGATAAAATCCAAGCCTCTCGCCGCTTTTACAATGGTGTGGTGAGGGATTTTAATACCAAGATTGAGATGTTCCCAAGCAATATCATTGCGGGGATGTTTAAGTTTGAAAAGAGTGAATTCTTTGAAATTGAAGATGAGGAGCAACGAGAAAATGTGAAAGTTTCTTTTGATAAAACAAAGGAAAAGGTCGAGGTGAAAGCCATTAAAAAGGATGAAACTGCTGCTGAAGTGATTGGAGCTTCTGAAAAAAAGGAAGAAAAAGTGGAGGCCTCAAAAGCTGAACCTAAAAAAGAACCAAAGGAAGCTGAAAAAGGAGGGGGTGAGGCTCCAGAAAAGGAGGATTCTGAAGCAAAGGAGCTAGAAAAAAAGGAAGAAGATAAGGCTTAATTTTTTCATTTGTAACGTATTTAATTTATGCTCGTCGACACAAAAGAGATGTTCAAAAAGGCCTATGAGGGGGGTTACGCGGTGGGGGCCTTCAATGTGAATAATATGGAAATCATTCAGGGAATCATGGAGGCTTGCAATGAGCTGAATGCGCCCGTGATCTTGCAAATTTCTAAGGGGGCACGAGAGTATGCTCACCCGCTTTATTTGACCAAGTTGATTGAGGCAGCTATTGAGCAATATCCTCATATTCCCGTGGCCATGCACTTGGATCACGGACCGGATTTTGAACTCGCAAAAGCGTCGGTAGATGATGGTTACTCGTCTGTGATGATTGATGCGTCTCACGATCCTTATGAAGACAATGTTCGCCGGACCAAGGAAGTGGTCGATTATGCCCATTCAAAAGGGGTGGTGGTGGAAGCTGAATTGGGACAGTTGATTGGGGAGCAGTTTGATGCAGGCGAGGGTGGGGCCATGGGGGAGGGAATTTACACCGACCCGGACCAAGCCGTGGAATTTGTGGAGCGGACCGATTGTGACTCGTTGGCGGTAGCGATTGGAACCAGCCATGGAGCCTATAAATTTACAAAAGGAGAGCCTCAACTGGACTTTGAGCGTCTGGAAAAAATCACTGAGAAACTTCCTAATTTTCCACTGGTTTTGCATGGCGCCTCGACCGTGATTCCTGAATTTGTCGCGCTGTGTAATGAATATGGAGGGGATTTGCCCAATGCTAAGGGTGTGCCAGAAGACATGATTTCTCGGGCGGCCAAACTGGGGGTGTGCAAGGTGAACATCGATACTGATTTGAGATTGGCCATGACTGGTACCATTCGAAAGGAATTGGTGGACAACCCTTCTAACTTTGATCCAAGGAAGTATCTAGGGCCGGCTAGAACGGCTATCAAAGACATGGTGAAACACAAATTGGAGATTTTGGGAAATGTGAATCGGATTTAAATTTATTTTTAATTAATAATGATGATCAAAATTGGCCTGAATGGATATGGACGCATCGGACGCTTGGTGCACCGTGTCTTGCTCAAACGGGATAATAATATTAAGGTCGTCGGTATCAATGCTAGGAGTGAGAATACGGAAATGCGAGCTCATTTGTTGAAATATGATTCGCTGCATGGGAAGTTGGAAAACAATATTCGGGGGGTGGGAAATAAGATTTTGATTGATGATAAAGAGGTGACTTGTTTGGCGGTGAAAGATGCGAGAGAAATTCCGTGGACTGAATTGGGAGTGGATATTGTGTTGGAGTGTACCGGAAAGGCTAAAACTTATGACATTGCCGCGAGGCATCTGGAAACAGGCGTGAAGCGGGTACTGGTTTCGGCTCCGATGAAGGATGACACGCCGACCTTTGTGTTGGGAGTGAATGAAAAAAATTTGAAATCGGAACATCATGTGATTTCGAATGCAAGTTGCACCACCAATTGTATCGCCCCAGTGATTAAGTTGGTGCATGAGCAATGGGGGGTGGAAACGGCCTCTGTTTCATCTATCCACTCTTTCACTCATTCTCAGAATTTACTGGACAATTCGGGGCGAGACTTTAGGCGAGCCAGGAGCGCGGTTCAATCAGTGATTCCGACCACGACAGGAGCTGTTCGTGCAACCGAGCAGATCATTCCAGAGCTGAAGGGTCGGCTTGATGGAATGGCCTATCGGGTTCCCATTGCCACGAGTTCGATGGCGGATATTGTGCTACATCTAAAAAAACCGACTACGAAAGAGGAATTGAATGCTTTTTTTAGGGAGGTAGCCCGCTCAGTTGAATATGAACCCATCATTGATTATTCGGATGAGCCGCTCGTTTCGATTGACTACAAGGGAAATCCTCACTCAAGCATTATCGATACAGAGCTCACTCAAGTCACTCAGGGGACGACGGTTAAATTGGTGGCGTGGTATGACAACGAGGTGGGATATGTGAATCGTTTGGTGGATATGCTGGAGTTGATGAGCAAGAATATGTAGCGTATGGGGTACGAATAGCTTACGGATCGCTTTCGAATGGGTTGCGAATTGTTTACGGATGGACTGTGGTTGGGTTGACTTAAGCATTTAATCATATTAAAAATGAAATTGTTGGACACGCATTTGTATGACCTGGGAGCTCCTGATGATTTGCGTCATTTGATCAATTATATCGCTCGAGCGGGCAAATACATTAGCTATGCGATTCAGGTAGGAGATGATTTGGGGTTGGCAGGGAGCAATAATACTTTTGGGGAAGATCAGCTGGCGCTGGATGTGTTGTCGGACAAGTTTATTGAAGAAAATTTGATGATCTGCCGTTTGGTGACCACAGCGATCTCGGAGGAAAAAGAAGATCCTGTTCATTGCACGTGCAAGGGGGAGGAGTGTCATGGAAAATACTCCGTGGCTTATGATCCGCTAGATGGTTCATCCTTAGTGGATTCGAATCTTTCGATTGGCTCGATTTTTAGCATTGTGGAGGGGGATGGTTTTGTGGGAAAAACGGGCCGGGACCAAGTGGCAGCGCTGTACATTGTGTATGGCCCACGGACCACCTTGACGTATTCGATTGGGAAAGGTGTGCATGAATTTACTTTGAATGATGTGGGGGAGTTCGAATTGACGAATGAGAACATGCGCATGCGGGAAACAGCTAAGCATTTTGCCCCGGGTAACCTACGAGCGGCTACTCAGAATGAAAAATACAAGAAATTGGTGACCGATTATATGGATGAGGCCTACACCCTTCGCTATTCGGGAGGGATGACGCCGGATATCAATCATATGCTACGCAAGGGCGAAGGGATTTTTATGTACCCGAAGTTTGAACCGAAGTATCCCAATGGAAAATTGCGTTTGCTGTTTGAATGCAACCCTTTCTCGTACATCGTGGAGCAAGCGGGAGGGCTGAGTAGCGACGGGGAACGGAGTATTTTGGACATTGAGATCACGGAACCCCACCAACGCACCCCTATTTTTGTGGGGAGTAAGGAAGAGGTGCAGAAGGTGGTGGAGGCGTTGAGGTAAGAAAGTAGAGCCTTTACTCTTTTAAAGCCCTGTTACAATAATATGTCTATAACCCAGCTGCCATAAGCTGGGGTTTTTTGCACTTGAGTGGCACCATATCTATTCTTAACTATGTTTAATAGTTTTGAATGACCAATGACATTCCCTTGAATTTGCAAGCTTTTTGCTCCATTTGACTTGGCAAATTTAATAGTGGCGTTCACAAGTTTAAAGGGATCTTTTACTTCCCCTGCTATATCGTTGAAAGCAACAATCATTTTATTTTGGTCCATTCCATAAGTCACTCCGAAATGCTTGAAGTCGCTGGCATTTAAACCAAGTTGGCTTGGCTTCAATAATTTTGTGGGTATCTCTTTCTTTCCATAAAGAATAGGCATGATCGTCTTGTCTTTTAAGCCATCTTTGAAGCTAGGATCCTTCACTTGGCCTCGAATGGCTTTGGCTTGGTTGTTGACATTTTTACTAGATTTTTTAAAAATGTTACCTAACCCTTTCCAAAAGGATTTTTTGGTTAACAACTTTAACCCCCCTTTGCCACCCGTGAAATCAGGGACAGTTCCACAAATCACATTAGGACTGCCACAGCCATTTTCTTTTTCCCAAACCCTATAATCATCAACCGCCTTTTGCAAATAAACAAAGTTACCATATACGGCTGCACGGGTATACATGTCTGCAATGGAATCAGAATCATTGCTAAGACTGATGTTGCCAAGATTAGTATCGTATGAGGAAGGAGGTAGGCCTCCATGAGCATTCATTGCATTTGAAATTGTCGACAAACTAGCTTGAGGACTGACAACCACGGTGTCGAGCATATTAAATGCAAACCCAGATGACATCACTCCCTCATAGGCAGGTGTCAAAAATTGATGAAAAAGGTTTTTTCTTGATACTTATTTAAATTTTTGGTAAAGTGACCTCCCGTTGCTCCTTCATAATTTATAATGAATCATAAATTCTGTTACTTAATCCTAGGTGGCAGATTACGTTGATCCATAAAACATTTGAATAGCAGTTTAATTTGTCAATTATTGAGGCAAAAAACTGACTATGCTCTTTTAATAGAGTTGTTTTTGATACAAAACATCAAACTAAAGGATGCAACAATGAATTTTTGGGTGCCTAACACTCAATTGATCTTTTATATAATTGGAGAGTATCTTCGAGGAAATATTGCTTTTTATTCCATTGTTTAGAAAGTAGCATTTCCTCGAAGGTTGAAAATCAGTAGAATTAGCTTTTTCAGCTCTGGGAAAACCCAGGGGTGAATGACTTACCTTTCGTTCCTAACCAAAGCCCGTGGTCAAACGACCACAACACAGTGAACAACAGTGAACAACGTGAAAAGCTACATCCTCAGCGTCTGCACCCTCTTCGGTGCGTTGTCGCTCAGCTCCGGCTGCGACGACATGGAAGACATCGAAGATCGCAGCATCGCAGTCAACGACGCCGAGTTCGTCGAGCCCGAGAAGGAGCTCGGTGCTGAGAAGGCGCTGGAGCTCCAGAACAACCTCGACTGCGACGGCGTCCCGTGCGTGGAGTTGGCCGTCGAGGCCGGCGGCCACGAGTTCAGCCTCGACGAGTTCGCCCTCGCCGGGGAGCGGCAGGCCAACCTCAGCCTCGACTTCGATCTCGTGGACGACATCGACCCGCAGGGCGCGAGCTGCAACCAGGGCGCGGCCGCCTTCACGAAGAAGGCCTACCGTGGGACGTGGATCAGCAGCCTGAGCTACGCCAACCAGGAGTGCGCCAAGGCGTTCGGGTCGGGCTGGCGGCAGCTCCGATTCCACGACAACCCGTCGGGCTGGTACGCCAAGGGCGCGTGGAGCCACCAGCCACCGGCCAACACCAAGGGCTGGGTCGACATCGGCGACCAGCCTGCCGAGTGCTGGTCCTCGCCGACGGGGAAGGGCCTCACCTACGTCACGCACAACAGCAACAGCTGCACCACCGCCGGCTGCTACGGCAGCGGGCACACGTGCAACGCATACACGGGGGACACCCCGTGCTCGTACTACCGGCCGATCGCGTGCTACAACCCCAGCTTGATCCCGCCCCAGTAGGGCGATAACGGGATCTCTCCAATTCGCTCACGCATTGACGCGCTGATCATCGGCCTCTCAAGGCCGTGCGACCAGATCAGATGACGTGAGTCGGTCCGCCTTGCGGCGGACCATACTCCAAAACGCGTCGACCCTGTGGGTCGACGCGTTTTCAGCACACCAAATTTCCAAGTTTAGCAAGTTAAAGGTGGGGAAATAAATAATTGGAGGAAGGCAGGGAAGGTGTTTTTGGCTTTCTTAGGGTTATACTTGAGTAGGAACTCACTGACATAATTGAACAATCTTCTTTTAGAAACTCCATGATGAATCTCGTATAATTGTTTCTTTTGGTTTCCCCAGAGTCCTTCGATGGTATTAGAGTGTATTCCATCTCCTTTAGAATACTCATCTTTGGAGTGAGTGAGTGTGTAGTGATTGTATCCCCAGCATGGACATACTCCATGCTTCCTTTTGACCGACTCCCATTTTTTGGCCCAGTTCCACTGAGATAATACTTTTGTTTTGAGAAAGTTCACGGAGGGCGAACAGGTAATGTCTTATATCTCCACGTCTTTTATGAAAGATAGCTCCAGATGTGTCACTAAAGACATGTTTGCATGCTATGCACTTGTATTTGTGGAATCCATTTTTAACCTTTCCATGCCTATGGACATGATCAAATAACCCACATTTGATGCAATAAATGCCATCCTGCCAACGAATACGTTGAAATAGCTTTATAGCTTTATCTTTGGTGTTTATTAAACTCATCACTTCGAATATAGTCATGGATGTGGGGAAAGCTGGTGGTAAAGTTACATTTTCACTTTACCTTTCCCACCTCTAATAGACTAATCGCCGAGGATCGAGAAGCGTTTGTGGACCAATATCAGACTGAGCCTTTTGTCCAATATGGGGCGGTGATGAAGGAATATGTGACCGTGCCGGATGAACTTTTAGAGGATACTGAGATGTTGATGGGGTATTTGGAAAAGAGTTTGGCTTATATCAAAACTTTAAAACCTAAACCCACGAAGAAAAAATGACCCTCATAACCATCCAAAATTTTATCGACCCCCACGACGCCCAAGTGTGCAAGGGCAAGTTGGAGAGTGAAGGAATTGAGTGCTTTATCAAAAATACCGAAGCCATTGCTGCGATCCCCTTGATGTCTGTGGGCATGGGCGGGCATGAGTTGCAGTGCAAGGAGGAGGATGTGGAACGAGCAAAGGATATTTTGTCAAATTAGAAGACCATAAAGCCCGCTTGCCGCATTAGTGATTGAATATGCTCAAGTACCTTTTCTAATTTGATTTGCTCATAGCTCTCTTGAAATACTTTTATAACTTTTTCATATTGCCTGAGAATAATCAGTGCAAGTGAATTACTGGATTCGACCGTTGCTAAAGTCAAAATGCCTGACTCACGATCAATTTCTTCATCTGCTAGATCATCCAATAATTGAATGAGATATCCTAATTCTTGGTAGCATGATCTTCTTTTTTCTGTTATTTCTGAACTCACTAGTTCAGCAAAAAATTCTAGTGTTATGCCACCTTTTTTCCTGGTTATATCTATTATTCTAGATCTTTCTAACTCACCCCTTTGTTCAATGGACTCTCTTTGGGCTTCATTTAATCTAATAAGTGTTGATAGAGCCCGAGGCCCTAAATTAGACCTGACCTCTGTGATAGTGTCTCTCATACCCATACCCAATTCATCAACATTCTCACCTCGCAAGGCCCCTTCTAGTAGATCTGCATTCACCCTTGCTTGATCAACATGAGCCTCGTCAAAGGCTGCATCATAATTTCGTACCGTACTACCAATTCTTACTAGAGTGTTTAATCTTTTACCGTCTAAAGCACTATTTTCAAGGCCGGCTATGATTTCTGCTAACCTTATATAGCTTTTAGCTTCTTCAGGAATTATTATTCTTTCCATGATGAGGGCAATAATTTGGCAACTTTATTTTAAAATAGCACTATTTTAAACATTTGTCAATTTTTTACAAAATTTAATAACCTCTCTCAAGCTATAATAAAAAGAAAGATTTGACTTTGAAGTATATACTAGGTATATACTTAGTATATACTTTTATAAATCGAAAACATCATGGCCAACAAAAAGCACGCCCGTAAATTGAACAAAGTTGGAGGGGGCACCTATTCAGTCACCCTACCCATCGAAGCCATTCGTGAACTTAAGTGGAAGGAAAAGCAAAATGTGGAATTGAGCCTAAAAGGCAAAACCATGGTCATTGTGGATTGGAAGAAAAACAGCAAGACTAAAGGAGCCGTGGCTCGGAAACTTCATAAAGTGGGAGGAGGAACTTACACCGTAACTTTACCCATTGAAGCCATTCGTGAGCTCAAATGGAAAGTGGGCCAAAGAGTCAGCATTGAAATGAAAGGAAAGAGTTTGGTGATTGCCGACTGGAAAGAATAATTCATCCTAACGATTAACGTTATGAAACTCGATATGATCGGCGTCATTACCGATAATTTTCAGGCGATGATTCAATTTTATAAAACCGTTTTAGGAATGGAGGTGAGTTTGGAAATGGAACACTATGTGGAATTCAAAACCCCGGGAACTCGCTTTGCTATTAGCACGTCAGAGGTGATGCATCAAGCCACCGGTCATGGAAGCTATCGGGAAAAGCGAGCGGGTCAGCCTTTGGAGCTCGCGTTTTTGGTGGATTCCCCCGAGGAAGTGGACACTCAATACCAAGTGATTGTGGACAAAGGGGCCACCCCCATCAAATCCCCTGAAGACATGCCTTGGGGCCAACGGGCTGCTTTTTTTGCCGATCCAGACGGAAATATTCATGAGTTATTTGCCAACTTGCCTGAATCATCATGAATTTGAGCCCTCAAGAAATCATGCGTCGCCTTTTGGCCTGGTATCCCAACAAGAATCTTTACCGTCGACCCTCCAGCAAAAGTCAAAATCAGATCATTTCAGTTTATCCCCCCGAGAGCCCTTGCCCTGTTTTTAGCCATGAGGAGTGGTATGCCGACGATTGGGAGCCACCCTTCATTGAATTTGACCCGGAGCGGTCTTTTTTTGAACAATGGCGTGAACTCCAATCTAAATCCCCTGTGGTGAGTTTATTATCTCACCTTCAGGAAAATGCTGAATTTTGTCACGATGTGGAAGGGCTTAAAAATTGTTATTTGGTTTTTGATTCTCTCAACACCCAAGATACCTACTATTCGACAAGACTTTATAACTGTAAATCGTGTGTGGATGTGTACTGGGTGATGGACAGTGAATTGCTTTATGAATGTGTTTACGTTTTTTCGGGTTATAACTGCCGTTATTCGTTTAACTGTGAGCAAGTGTCGGATTCGGCATTTTTATTCAACTGCCGGAATGTCAAAAATTCTTTCATGTGCTCCAATTTGAGGAATAAATCGTATTGCGTTAACAACCAGCAGTTGAGCAAAGAGGAGTATGAAGCCTTCATGGCCAAAATGGACCTGTCTTCTGCCGAAACTGTGGCCCATTACAAAAAAGAATTTAAGGCGCTGATGAAGCAAACGCCCATCCCCAAGAATTTTTTAAAGAATTGTGAAGCCGTGACGGGCAATTACCTCAAAAACTGTCAGAATGTGAGGCAAGGCCTCGAGTGCTTTGATTTAAAAGATGCCGAGAATGTTTTTCAATGTGCGGAAGGGAAAGACATCACCAATGCCTTCATGTGTAATGATCGAGTGGAGCATTGTTACAATTGCGTGGCCACCGGCATCGGCGTTTATCAAGTGAGGAATTGTGTTTACACCTGGAAGAGTGCCAACATGGAATATTGCTATCTATGCATTGATTCACAGGACTGCTTTGGCTGTATTGGACTCCGGAATAAGCAGTATTATATTTTTAACAAGCCGTATTCTAAAGAGGAATATTTTAAAAAGCGTGATGAGATTGTGAACATCATGAAAGAACGAGGTGAATACGATCAATTTTTCCCCATGGAACTCAGCCCTTTTCGTTATGAAGATACGATTGCCTTTGATTTCTTTAAAAGCGAAAAAGGTGATTCACAACCGATCAGAACCATCCCTCAGGAATTGGCTTTTTATGAGAAACATGGGATCCCCCTGCCGACGAAATCATTTCAAGAACGGTATCGAGATCGTTTGCGGTGGATGGACACCAGTTTTGAAGAAAAAGAGGGCACATTTTATGCTCATCCAGAAGAAAAAAATATTGTGGGAAGAGATGAGTATGAGGAGAATTTTTACTGAGTATAATTGAACCGGTTTTTTTATTAAATTTTTCTAAGAAAATTGACCTCTTTTATTGCTATACTTAACTTAATGTTTTATAATGATTGGATAATTTTTAAAGTATAAAACAAAATGCAATTTAAACACAAAAAGGCTTTCTTGGGACTTTCAGTTGCGTCCGTTCTTTCTCTGGCCATATTTTTCTCCACAAATATGCCTAACAAAGTCACTGCCTCCCTAGGTGATCTTTTAGATGATCCACTGGATCCAGTGGAAAATATCTTAGAAGACCCCTTGGATCCGGTGGAAGATCTTTTGGAGGAAGTAGAAGAAGATGTCGATAATCTTTTGGCGGATCCGGTGGATGCGGTGGAAGACATCCTGGAGGACCCAGTGGAAACTTTAGAGGGACTTTTAGACAATGACAGTCCCATTTTAGAGGATTTGGCGGGTGGTTTTGAAAACATCGTTGAAGATTTGCATTTGAGTTCTTATGAATTACCTAGGGTGGGTCTAAATGTGGATGTTCCACTGGGTTATGAAAATGGTGCCAATGTTGACATTGAAATATTCAATTCACGCATCCAGCCTTTTGCTGTGAGTGTTGATTATGTGGTGGAGAGTGGTACTGCAAAAGTTGGTGAGGATTTTGTCCCATTGATGGGAACAGCTGTTATTGGCGCCGGTGAACGATCTACAAGTATTTCGCTCAATCTGATTGACGATTATATTCCCGAGGATGTTGAACACCTTCGGGTTCGCTTATTTCGTCCTATCAACGCCGTTTTGGGCAATGATCTTCTCGAATTTGAAATCAGGGACAATGATCAAGCCGGGATTACGCTTGATCCCGCCTGTGCCTATGTCGAAGAGGGTGGTGAGGGAGCTGTGTATTACTTGTCGTTGAACACACGTCCCACTGAGGTGGTGGACATTACCCTGACCCCTAATAAAAATGGGATTGAGTTGGCTCCTTCTACCTTGAGCATTACTCCAAACAACTGGAAGAACCTTCACCCCATCAACATCAATGGGTACCAAGGAGGAGTCATTAACACCAGCGAGGTGTTGCTTGTTTCTGATAGTCTGGATGCTCGCTTTTTAGGAGAAGCGGTCATCAGTTTGAATGATATTCTGGTGACAGACGAGTTCAATTCTAGACAAGATGGCTTAGTTAATATCAATAATTGTGAAGATGCTGATCGGAGCATTTTGGGCGGCCTTTTGGATTTGGATGATTTGAATGAGTTTGACCTTCCACTTGAACTGGATGATTTGATCGACGAGGATGGACTGATTGATTTGGAAGGCCTTTTGGATTTGAGTGGCTTAGTTAACCCCGATGCAGGCGATGAACTGGCTATTGTTGACCTGGAATATCATGCCTTTTGTGGAGAGGAGTCTGCTGACATTGGAGCTAGTGCAACGGTTAAATTAAATGAGGCTAAACCGTTTGATGTAGCTGTCGGTTATTTAGTTACGGGAGGGACTTTAACTTTAGGGGATGATTTTATTCCTGAGTCTGGCGTGGTGATCATTAAGGCAGGAGAAACTAGTGTTGAGATTCCTTTCACAGGTTTGATTGATGACAAGCTTGAGGAAGCTGCCGAATCAGTTGTGGTTCAGCTGTTTTCACCAGTCAATGCCATCTTGGGTGAAACACAACGCTTGGAATGTAATATTCAAGACAACTTGCACGCAGGAATCAATATTGCCCCTTTTTGTATTAATGTGGAGCAAGGTCAAAGCGATCCATCTTATTATGTTAGCCTAACGACTAGGCCAAACGACTCAGTTGGCATCGATATCATTCCTTCAAATCAATTGGAGGTTGATCCGTTCACTCTGACCTTTAATCCGGAGAATTGGAACGTGCCCCAGTTGGTCAGTGTGAGTGACATTACAAATGCTTTGGAACTGGGCATCTTAGGAGGTGATGGAAGTGGTGGACTACTTCACACGTCTGATTTACTGCATTCGTTCAACAGCCTTGATGTGCGTTTTGGAGGTGAATCTTTCTTGCTACCTTTAGAAGCCTTCTATGATGATTCAAATTTTGAGTCTGATTCTGGGCTGGTGAGTTTGTCTGGTTGTTCTCATGGTACCTGTACCCCCGGTGACTCAGAATGTGATCCTGCTTGTGACCCAACCGTTCAGAGTTGTGGTACCGGTGGAGGGGGTGGTGAAAATGGAGATGGAGGAAGTGCTGGATTTTTAGAGAGCACTGGTGGCTCAGGTATTTTTACCAGCTTGGCTCGAAGTTATTGTTTGAATTTTAATGCGGATCGCCCTCTTGAATTTGTTGATATCAGTGATGCCGGTAGTGAGTATGAAGCTTATGTGGAAGCCTTAAAACGGACTCAGGAAGCAGCGAGTGGCGACTACGTTATCAGCGGCTATAATAGTCAAGGAACTGTTGAGACAGATGACCTACGTTTGCCATTTGAAGGCGTCACTCAAAATTATATTGGCCCAAATAATGTCACTCTCCGTCTGGAATTGATTAAGATGCTTCTAATTTCTCATTGTTATCCCATTTTGGATGCGACTACATTGACCGAAACCTATGATGGACGATCTATGGGTGAATGGGTGGATCTTCCTAAAATCCACACGGGTGACCCCAATGCAGATTTTGCTGTTGATGTGGCTTATTCAGGTAAATATTGGGGGCTTTGGGAAGGAGATGCCGTTGGTAATACCATCCGGGTAAGTGATCCCATCTCTCATAGTGAGGCAGTGAAATTATTGCTCAGAATCCAGGAGCAGGTTCGTTCTGGCGCCCCTATTACATTCGATAGTGCCGAAGGGCCGTGGTGGACCAACTTTTATAACAAAGCAGATGCCGAGGGTCTAGCTATGGAAGCTCGTGCACAAGACCCCGTGTCCCCTATCATTCGAAAAGTGGCTATTAAAGAACTCATGCTGGGTGTATTAGGTCGTAACCTCTTTAAGGAAGAGGCTCAATTAGCGGTTGAATCTTTTTTGAATCATTTCTAAGAAAACTGGCATAGGAAAAGCCCGCTTTCCTTGTTTAGGAGGCGGGGTTTTTTGTAAAAAAGTATCTGGTTTTTTTAAGTTCAATACGCTATACTCGTATGCCTTTTAATCATTAAAAAATTAACTTATGTCCTTCCCCCTCCCCTTGTTTAAACGCCTAGGCCTTTTTTGCTTCGCCTTGACCCTCTTTTTTATGACTTATGCCTCTGCTCATGCCGCGGATCAGCATTTTAGTGATGTGAGTGTTGGTCACTCCGACTATGCGGCGGTTGAATACCTGGCAGATCAGTATATTTTCAAGGGTTATGAGGATGGTCGTTTTGATTTGAATCGAGTCATGAGCCGGGCTGAGTTGATGGCGGTCACCGCTCGTATGCTGGGTATTGAGCCAGATGTGAATACCTACAAAAATTGTTTTTTTGATGTCCAAACACAATGGTTTGCTCCATATATTTGTTATGCCAAGGAGCAGAATTGGGTTGAGGGTTACGGTAATGGGAATTTTTTACCGGGTCAAAAAGTATCCAGCAGTGAAGCCATGAAGATTATTTTGAATCCCTACTATGGGAATGAAATCCAATCACAGAGCCTTTCGGATCAATTGTATGCCTTGGAACGTAAGAGCTTGAGTGCTGATCAACATGAAGTAAGTTGGTTTACCCCTTATTTAGCCTTTGCGGCGCACGCCAATATTGAAGATAAGATTGCCCCATCGGTCATTAATTCTGTTTTGGAAGAACGTAATGTGACTCGTGGAGCTGTGGCCGACATGATGTACAAGATGCTCTTGAATCGGGAACAAAACTGGGAGGTGTATGAAGAGTATGAACGTGACTCCTTTTATTTGGAGCGGGATCAACAGGAATTTTTGAGTGAAAATTATCCTTGTTATCGCTTGTCAAATGGGGCGCCCGATTTTTTAGTGGATTACATCCGCAATCAAAAAGGGTATCAAAATATCGACCGCTTGACTCGAATTCAACCTGAATTTTGGCGAGATTTAACCAAATTACCCTTTTATAATGTGGAGGGTTATTGTCGTACAGCCTCTGGGGGGCATGTGATGTCTGGTTTGACCATCGAGCGAGATGGTTCTTCCGCTCAGCAATTGGTGAAATTTGATGACAATGGCCAGGTCATCAGTGAGGACACCGCGCTTTGCAATACCTGGACCTTGCAATTGGTGGGAGAATTGTCTGTGGATTTGAATCCGCGCATGGACTTGGACACCCTGGGGCTAGAGGGATGCTTCTTTGCCAAAGATCAGAATCGGGTTTATGTACTGGAGGAAAATGAAATCTCCCAAGCGGATGTAAATAGTTTTATTGGACTTGATTTGCCTTATGCAAAGGATGGTCAACATGTTTACTTTTTGTCTCAAATCATTCCTGGGGCAGATGCAGCTAGTTTTGAATCACTGGTGTCTACGTCTGGACCGGTTCAACTTGGGGCTTATGGCAAGGATCGAAACCGAGTTTATTTTTTTGGTGAGGCCGTTGACGGCGTGGATGCAGCTAGTTTTGAAGTCCTAAATACCCCTGTTTCTCCTCAAGAATGGCTTAATAATCATTCTGTGACTGAAATTGATGCCGATTTGTTTAAACTGATCTTTGCCAAGGATAATTATCACGTTTATGCTTCTGGATTGCCAATTAGCAACTTAGATCCAGCCACCTTTGAATTGGTGGATGAAAAACATGGCGTGGATAGAAATGGCCGCTATCTCTTGGAACCGTATTATGGAGAAGGTGACGCTTTGTTTTTGCCTTCGGCTTAGATATTTTTGATGACTAAATCCAAAGATGAGGCTGAATCACCTCGTCTTTGGAAAGGGTGTATAGCTGAGAGAGGGGGGGGTGGATACATACTTTTTCTACTCAGTGACATTTCTCAAAAACATATGACATTGCGGTTTTGGTATAGCCTATACCTTTTCCTTGTTTCATTAAATAATCAATGGACGGTTTTAAATTTTTTTTAGGATGAAAATAATCATCCAATTTGTTTTCAGATATGACTTCTTTTGTGTTGAGCAACTTTATAACTCCAACCAGCTTATAATCGGCGTCGAGTGCAGCAATGCCTGCGTCAGCATGACTATTGTTTACCAGTAAATGTCCGCTTTTTTTCAAATATTTTTTGCACGCTTGCGAAATAGGTCCAGCATATTGAGACACCAACAGGTCAATTGAACCCTCTTTTATATCCAACAATTTGAAATAATCCTGTCCAAAAAAAGTGATTTTTGGTGCTTCTTCATATTTTTTATTTTTGAGAATCAACTCATTAACTTCATCTTCTTTGGCAAAGAATCGCTTAGCTTTTTGGTCTGAATCAACATAATACGCTCTGGGGATAAAGAAGGAAGGCGTGATGTGAATGAAACTCCCGGGATATAAAACGCTCTTTATTTTGTATTTTTTAACCAGCGCTAAAAAAAGATCTGCCCTTTCAAATTGCCTATCGATGAACCACTTCTGATAAAGCTCACGATTATTCATATATTTAAAAATACCTAATGTGGTTGTTTTTTGGTGGAGCCTAGGAGACTTGAACTCCTGACCTCTTGCATGCCATGCAAGCGCTCTAGCCAACTGAGCTAAGGCCCCACGTCGTCGTTTTGTTCCAGCTTACGTAAAGATTTGAGATCTTTACTCCAGCTTTCACAAACTCCTCCTCTTCCCCACAAAATCCATTCGTCCTTCGTCTTCATTTCACATTTTGCGGGACCCCTTTTGTATTTGGGGTGTCTTTTTTTGCGTAGGCATTTTAGCGGGTCTTGGGTAGAATGTAAATGTATATTACTTTTGAATTGAGTGTTTATGGCCTTACTTGAATCCCTCCCCCTTCATCTTGGCAAAAACATCATTCCGTTTAGTTTACCGGCGACGGATGGCAAAGGATATGGCCCTTTGGATTTTGAGGATAAAAAGGTCTTGGTGGTGATTTTTATGTGCAATCACTGCCCCTACATCAAGGCGACGATTGATCGAATGATTGCCATTCAAGCGGATTATGCTGAAAAGGGCGTCCAGCTACTTGGAATCAATGCGAATGATGCGGATGATTATCCTGAAGATTCGTTTGAAGCCATGCAGGCCTGGGTGGAGGAAAAAGGCGTTAATTTTCCATATTTGAGGGATGATTCGCAGCACGTGGCTCGGGCTTATCAAGCCCAATGCACCCCGGATATTTATGTGTTTGATGAGAATCGTAAACTGGCCTACCATGGACGCATTGACGATAACTGGAAAGATCCTGCTGCGGTGACGAAGCAAGACCTGCGAGAGGCTTTGGATGCCCTTTTGGCTGGCGAAAAGGTTTCGGAAGATCAGAAGCCGAGTATGGGCTGTAGTATCAAGTGGAAAGAGGTCAGTTAAAAAAATGCCCGACCACCTGCTTCACGCATCCCCCTTCCGGGGAACGAGTCGAAGCGCACCCTTCCACGGAATCTTTTTTAATTCTAAAATATTATTTTAATTTAGTCAATGAAATTCCAGCGTACTGTCCTCCGAGGGGAACAAATGGGTCAACAAATCGGTTTTCCGACCTTGAATTTTGAAGTGGGTGATTTTGGACAACAGGTCCAGCCGGGGGTGTATGCCTGTTGGGTGGAGATCAACGGTGAGAGGAAGACCGGTGCTTTGTATTTTGGTCCTAAAGGTTCGGGAAAAACCGTGCTCGAGCTGCACGTCTTGGATTTTGAAGGTGAGGTTTACGGCGAATCGGTCAGTTTTGATGTGGGTGAGTTTATTCGGGGACCGATTTCGTTTGATTCTTTAGACAGTTTAAAAAAGCAGATTACAGAGGATGTGGAGCAAATCAGAGCAGTGATTTGATTTTTCTGGGGTGGAGTTGTCAGTTTATTTATTTCATTCCATCACTTCGATTTTTATGCCATTGGGATCTGTCACTAAACGTTTTTTAATCTGATCAAATTCAATTGTTTTTATGGGAGTGTTGGGAAAACGGTCTCTTAATTTTTTAGTAAATGCATCCAAAGAGCTAACATTTAGCCCCAGTCTTGTTCTGGTTATTTCCTTCTCCCCTTTTGGATACAATTCAAAGATGATGCCATCCAACTCGGCACTGAAATGCGTGGGGCCTTGGCCATGTTTTTCTTCTACAAAAGACATCCCAAAGCATTCATAAAACGATTTTGATTGGTGAATGTCTTGGCAGTATAGGACCACTAAATTGATCATGAGGAGATTGCTTTATAAAACTTCTTTAATTCTTTTGATACCTTCTTCAATATCGGCCATCGAAGAAGCGTAGGAAAAACGAATACAATTCTTTCCAGCCTCACCAAAGGCTCCTCCAGGGACGACGGCAACCTGGGCTTTTTCGAGCAGGAATTCGGTGAATTGGAAACTGTCTTGAATCTGGCCACTGAAACAACCGGAGATGTCTGGAAAGGCGTAAAACGCGCCTTCGGGTTTCGTGAGTTGAAAACCAGGAAGCTGGTTCATGGCCTCAAAGACATAATCCCGTCGTTTGAGAAATTCGGTGGCCATAAGCTGAATGGAATCTTGCGGTCCCGTGAGGGCCTCGAGGGCTGCTTTTTGGGCAATGGAACAGGGGTTGGAGGTGCTGTGACTTTGTAAGCTTCCCATCTTTTTGATAACGGCCGCAGGACCTGCCACATAGCCAATTCGCCATCCGGTCATGGCGTAAGTTTTGGACACGGCATTCACGGTGAACACTCTATCCCGGAGTTCGGGGAGGCTGGCAATGGAAAAGTGAGTTTTGCCATCGTACAAAAAATATTCATAGACCTCGTCGGAGATGAGGTAGAGATTGTGCCTGAGGGCGAGCTCAGCAATTTTTTCGAGTTCTTCTTTTTCGATGGTCATTCCTGTGGGATTGCTGGGGCTATTGAGGATTAGGATTTTGCTTTTGGGCGTGATGGCCTCCTCGACCATTTTAGCCGTGAGTTTGAAGTGATTGGAACGGGTGTCGATGAATCGAGATACGCCTTCACAAACAGCCACCATGTCCGAGTAACTGACCCAATAGGGGGAAGGAATGAGGACTTCGTCCCCAGGATTGAGCAGGGCCATAAAAAGGTTGAAGAGGGCTTGTTTTCCTCCATTGGTGATGAGAATATTTTCGGCGGAGCTGGAAATGGCATTGTCACGCTTGAGCTTTTCGACTACGGCCGTTTTGAGCTCGGAAATCCCTGTGGCGTCGGTGTATTTGGAAAATCCTTCGTCGATGGCCTGCTTAGCGGCGTCTTTGATGTTTTGAGGGGTGTCAAAATCCGGCTCACCGGTGCCAAACTTGAGGATATTCTTCCCTTGTTTGATCAACTCAATGGCCTTGGCGTTGATGGCCAGGGTAGCGGAGGGTTGGATTTTTTGGATGCGGGATGAAAACATGATTGACTTTATTATGGTATCACTCCATGGCTTGACCATGGAGTCGTCTGAGCATCTAAATTTGGATGACTCTCGGATCAAGTCCGAGAGTGACAATCAGTTTTTTGATGCAGGATTCAGTTTACCCTAAACTCTTCCGGATCTCTGCCGCCTCTTCGAGTTCCGGAGTGAAATCCTCGTCTTCCATGGCGTGGAGGAAAATGGATGAGACGAGGTTGCGGTGGATTTTGTGCTTGGTCTTGAGGGGGCCGAGTTCTACACCGAGATAATTTTCGACTTCTTGGACATCTTCTTCAATGGCCTTAAAAGCGGAGAATTGTTTGGCTAACTCGCTGAGATTTTCTTTGTTGAGATATTTCCCAGCATGAATCAAATCAGCGCGAAGGTTGAGGTAGTGTTTTTCGATGGTTTGAAGTTTTCCTTCTTGCATGGCATCCCGAAGCCCGCGGCCGGTTCCAATGAATTCAGGTGGAACGCCTAGGGAATAGAGGGAGCCAGTGAATTTGATGGCCCGAGGCAAGCTGACTTTTCCAATCCCTCGGCTGTAGCCGAACAATCCAATGTGTTGCATGCGTTCACGGCGGCCTGGGGCTTTTTTGGCAATTTTATTGACGATTTCTGCAATCCCTTCGACCGTGTTTTGGTAGTGGGAACCAAATCGATCGATCACCCATTCGATGTCAGTGACTTCGTTGGGAGAAAGGGGGGTAAATTGCATGGTGGGCAAGGTGCTTTCGATGAGCTGGATGGCTTCTTTGACTTGCTCCATGGGGTAATCATAGCGGAAAGCCGATTGAATGGTGATGGTTCGAATGCCGCTGTATTCTTTGATGGTGTCCTCGATGGTGGCTGGATTGACCCCTCCTCGAAATGGGAGGCAGCCAGGACCGATGATGGGATAGGTGGGGACATCATATTTTTCGGTGATTTCGCCGAATTTTTGTAGCGCGACTTTGCTGGCCAACACGGCAGGGAAGAGACCTGCGTTGAGGGCTGGGTCGGAGCGGGCCATGAAAGGGCGGAGATAGGCGGGTTTTTTTCCAAAGAGGTATTTACATCCTTCGATGTACTCGCTGAGCACGCGGTCGACGTTCAGGAGGTGTTCACAACCCTCAAATAAAGGAATCACGTTGAACTCTTGCGTTTCATCGCGTTCAGTTTTGAAGGCTTTTCGCTTGAATTCTTCGACTTCGTGGAAGGTTTTTTTGATGTTGAGCAGTTGATCTGCTGATTTGGTCATCGGCAGAATGACCTCGAAGATGGGGGGGTTGTGGAGTCCTAGTTCGTGCGCCACATCGTCGGCTGTGAGAATAGCCATGAAGGCTCGTGCCAACCGGTAGCCACTTTCTTCGTCGATATTGGGTACCCGGAAGGTCAGAAAAACATCCTTCCCTAAGCTGGTTTGTTTAAAGAATTCATAGTGCCGTTGAAAGAGTTTTTCGACCACCGCTTCATCCACAAATTTTCCCTCCCAGTCCCACATGTATTCGGTGCACTTGAGTTCTTCGAACATCCGCTGACATTCTTCTATTTCATCGAGCGTGTTGACGAATTTCTTTCCTAAAAAGTACACCTCCTTGGCGTTGTCGGGGTGTTGGGTAGCCATAGTGGCAGGAATTTTGCGGTCCATGTGAGGGGATTATGTTGGTTTTATTTTAGGTGAAGTTTTGTGGTGTGCCAAGAATTTAATTTGTGTAATCATTTAATCGAAATCCAATCTTTCTTTCAGATTCTGGAGGTGGAATAAGGGCTTCAATGGCTGCCCAGATTTTTTTGAATTCAACACTGGTTTCTCTGGAATTTTTAAGAAGAAAAGATTTTATTTCTCTCAATTCTTTACTTAGTTTTTCAGTTGATGCCATCACGCGCCGCATTTTTATAAAGGTTCGCATGATTTCAATATTCACAGCAATGGCTTGAGGGCTACGGAGAACACTGGACAACATAGCGACGCCTTGTTCGGTGAAAGCGTAGGGCAAATAACGTCTACCTCCTTGTTTGGTCTTCAATTCTTTATTGGAGTTTGGATTTGAGGTCACAAATTGTGACCTCAAAAAAACTAAATCATCTTCCTCCAATTGAAACATAAAGTCATCTGGAAAACGCTCACGATTTCTCTTTACCGCCTGATTCAAAACTTTTGTTCGAACACCATATAACTTAGACAGATCAGAATCTAGCATCACCCTTTGCCCTCGAAGGATATAAATAGAAGATTCAATCAGTTCATCATTCATCTTTAATTTCAATTAAATACCAAGACCTCATTATAGTAAACAAAAGTTCACCTGTCAACTGTTTTTAAAACTCTGATATAATGCATTCATGCTCAATTGGTTAAGAAAAATCATCAGTTATGACAATCCCCTCAGGCGTTTTTGGCACCTTTTAAAAGGTATAACGGCGGCGATACTTTATGGTTTTCCGGGCCAACAGATGGTCTGCATTGGAGTGACGGGGACCAATGGGAAAACTACGACCACACACATGGTGGAACATGTTTTACAGGAAAATGGAAAAAAGATAGCCATGATTTCGACGGCTGAATTTTCGATCATGGGAAAACATGAGGTGAATCAATCTAAAAAAACGACGCTTTCCCCCTTTAAAACCCAAAAGTTTCTGAAAAAATGTTTGAAAGCGGGCGTCGAATATGTCGTGATTGAGTCGTCATCGCACGCCTTGCACCAGTTTCGTTTGTGGGGCATCCCCTTTTCGGTTGCGGCTATCACGAACATCACTCATGAGCACTTGGATTACCATGGCACCATGGAAAAATATGCAGCGGCAAAGCGGATGTTGTTTGAATGTGTGTCCAAAACGGCTCACCAGAAAATTTCGGAGCGAGTGAAAAAAATCCCTCATCAACAAGCATCCATTTTGAATCGGGCGGATGAGTTTTATCCTTCCTTTAAGAAAGTGAGCTGTCCGGTCCACATTGAATATGGATTGGGAGAAGGAGGATTGCAGGCAAGGGAGATGAAGTATTCCAAAACTGGCTCGACGTTCACATTGGCTTGGAAGGATGCTTCAACGGAAATTGTATTGAAGTTGACGGGAAGTTTCAATGTCGAGAATGCTTTAGCAGCCACGGGAGTGGGCTTGGCTTGTGAGTTGAGTTTGGAAGACATCAAAAAAGGATTGGAGAGTTTTGAGAGTGTGCCAGGCAGAATGGAGCGCATCAAGAGCCCGAAGGGGTTTGAGGTAGTGGTGGATTTTGCGCTGACTCCCGATGCTTTGGAGCGGCTCTATTCGGAATTGAGAAAAACGACGGAGGGTCGGTTGATTGGCTTGATTGGAAGCTGCGGAGATCGAGATAAAGAAAAACGTCCTGAGATGGGGCGAATTGTGGCGAGTCATTGTGATCTGACCATTGTGACCGATGAAGAACCTTACTCGGAAGATCCCATGGTGATCATGCAGGCGGTGTTGGAGGGGGCGAAGCAGGTCAAAACCATGGGGGAGGATTTGCTGTTGATTGAAGATCGAAAAGCGGCCATGGAGCATGCCATTAAATATGCACAAAAAGGGGACGTGGTGGTGGTGACGGGAATGGGCTCGTTTCAAACCCGAACGATGAATGATGGGCCGATGGAATGGGATGAGCGGGAGGTGGCACGTGAGTTGATTGAGAAATACTCCCGATAGTTGCCCCAATGGTGGGCCCAATTGTGATTGACTTTATTTATTGTTTTGACTTAGACTTAGCTCTTAACCCTAAATTCAATAAGGATGCTTATTAAAAATGTAAATGATTTACAGATTTATAAGCTTGCCCTCGGCCTCTCTTCTAAAATTACAAAAATAGCTGAAGCCACACCATTTCATTGGTCTATACCTGAAATAGATCAAATTAAACGTTCATCAAGCTCAGTTCATGCTAATATTGCAGAGGGTTTTTCCCAGCGGTTCTATCCAAAGAAGTTTATCCTGTATTTAAATTATTCATTAGGATCCAGTGATGAAACTAACAATCACATTGAAAAACTATATTTAGACTCTAAGATTGATGAAGCTACCGCTCAAGATTTTATGAGGAGCTACAAAGACCTATCAATACGAATTGTTAATTTTATTAATTACCTGAGAAAGCGGCATGGACTCTAAAAATTTAATCCACAACCGGGCCAACAATAGGGTCCACAAGGGGAATAAAAAAAGACAGCGCATCTACAACAATCATATCAACGGGCTTTTGCTAGTGGATAAGGAAAAAACCTGGACGAGCTTTGATGCGGTCGCCAAGGTGAGGAATATGCTCAACGTGAAAAAAGTGGGTCACACCGGTACCTTAGATCCCATGGCGACCGGTTTGCTAGTCTTGTGTGTGGGTAAGGCGACCAAATTGGCCGAGCGGTTGACGGGCTTGGACAAGGAATACGTGGGAGAGGTGACTTTTGGAACGACGAGTACCACGGATGATGCCGAGGGGGAGCTGAGCAAAATGGAGGATGCTGAGCCAGTGACTTTAGAACAAATTCGAGACACTTTGAAAGTCTTTGAAGGAGAAATTGAGCAGATGCCTCCTCAATTTTCGGCCAAAAAAGTGGGGGGAAAACGGGCCTACAAGCTGGCACGAAAGGGAGAGAAAGTGGAGTTAGAGGCGAAGAAAATCAGGATCAACGAAATTGAAATTTTGGATTACGAGTGGCCTAAATTGACATTGAGAATTGACTGTGGGAAGGGGACTTACATCCGCGCCATTGCTCGGGATTTGGGGGAAAAATTGGGAATTGGTGGTTATTTGACGGCATTGGAGCGGACGAAGGTTGGTCAATTTAATTTGCAGCACGCTAAAAAAGTGGGTGAGATTATGGAGCAAGATGTGATTCCGATGGCGATGGGGTACTAGAGTTAATCGTTTTTGAGATGCACTGTCCGCGTGGGGAAGGCCATCTCAATCTTTTCTTTCGCAAAGGCCTTGAGGATTGCAATGTTGATCTCATGCTGCTTATCCATGTATTCTTTATAGACGTTGGAACTGATAAAGTAAACAATCTCAAAGGTTAGACTGGAAGGTGCGAATTCTTTAAAATGAGTGCGATCGAAGTCGACCAAATCGATTGATTCCATGATTTTTTGGACGAGTTGGGGGATTTTTTCGAGTTTTTCAGGTTTGGTGTCGTAAGTCACGCCGATTTGAAAGGCAATGCGTCGCCGTTTCATTTTTTTGAAGTTGTGTACTCGAGTGCTGGTTAATTCTTTGTTGGAGATGACAATTTCTTCCCCCTGCAAGGCACTGATACGGGTTGATTTGAGCCCCACTCGTTTGACCGTTCCTTCGTGATTGCCCACGATGATGTAATCCCCAATTTCGAAGGGTTTATCGAAATACAGGGTGAAGGAGCTGAAAATATCCCCTAAAATATTTTGGACGGCGAGCGCGACGGCAATCCCTCCAATTCCTAAACTGGCGGCAAAGGCGGTGATATTGATGCCCAGATTGGAGAGGATGAGGAGGAGACCGGTGCTCCACAGGGCAATTTTGGCGATGAGGTTGAGGGCAAAATAGGTGGTGCTTTTTTCTTTTTTGTTGGCCCCCTTCTTTTTTGCCAATTTATAAAGACTGTATTGAATGATCTGGCTACTGACTTTAGTGGCCCAGTAAAATACAATGATGACGAGAATGGTCTGGACGATGGTAGTGACGAGTTCGTGGACGGTGATGACCTGGAGCGCAAAAAAGAGGGCTCCGAAAAAATAAAGGCTGTCGGGAATTTCCTCTCCAAATTGAATGAACTCGTTGTCCAGATCAGTTTGCGTTTTATCGGACCAGCGCTTGAGGGCTTTAAATAATCTATTCTTGAAGTATTTGAAGAAGATTAGAAATCCCAAAAGGATGGCCAAAGCAATCAAGTATTGCTGCAGAGAATTACCCCAAAACATGATTTCTGAGAGTCGCTCGAGGTGGAGCTGTTGGCTAAGATTTTTTAAAAATTCCATAGGATTTTCATTTCCCTTATTCTAGAAAACTTTAATAAAAATCGCAATGGACCAAACTTGCACTAAGTTTAGTTTTTTGTTATAATTAGAGGATAATCCTTAAAAAATATAAAGACATGCCATTGAATAACTCCCCAGAGAATCTAAATCAAAATGAACCCTCAATTGCAACGGCTGCTGATGGCACCCAGGTGGAATTAGGAATCAATAAATTGGTGGAAGAAACTGAAAAAGTGACCCAAATGGATGGTTCTGCATTTATCGAAGCGGCGATGGATTTGTTAAAACTCCCAGACAGCAATAGATTGGCGCTTGGAGCTATTGATTCTGGTCGTGCGGAGACTTTCTTAAGAGATGCGCTTTACGATAATATTGAATCTAAGAGGCAAATGGTGAAGGGATATTTAGAGCTGAAAAAAAATCCTGGAACAGGGAAATATATGAATACTTTTTACGATCACATTACCCGCTCTGAGGCATGGGATGCTCACAAAGTACGACAATGGTTGGATGCCAATCGGGCTATTCACGAAATGCCAACCACGGATTTATTTAGTGACCGTGATCGAGAAAATCTAAAAAAATATAGTCGAGATTTAAACCAAGTTGCTCGGCCTCCAATTGTCATTCGCTGGACCCTGGTAGAACCCAAAGTCCGTGCGGCTTATCAAGCAGGCAAAATAGACAAAGGAAAGGCTGAAAAATTTTATGGAGCTGAAAATTTTGCAACAATGAGTGACGCCATGTACGAAATGGAGGACCATTTTCGATATAAAGATGTCGATGATACCGAAGCGACTGCCGATGCCATGTTCGACAGTCTTCCAAACTAAAACTTACTTTTGTTTACTCCCCCTTGCGAAAGGGGGTTGGGGGGATCCACCTGGAAACAAAAAATTAAGAACGTTTTTTGTGATTTTCATCTCCACTCGTCAGAATTTATCTTGGAAAACTGATTCATTCGCCCCTTAGTTTTCTTCTGAAATTTGCTAGAGTTTGTCTATTTTTTCTATCTAACTCAGCCCTCCCATCAGCTATTTGCTGTGCTGCATCTTCTTGGAATTGTGCTACTCTTTGATCTAATTCAGCGCTTCTTGCTTGATTTTTTTTATCAAGTTCTTGTTGCCTTGCATGGGCTTCTTTCATCCAATCTGGCGCTCCATCCTCCAACCATGCTTCAAGTTCATCACCACTTCCTCTTCTATTTTTCTCAGCAGCCATAATGTATTTGGTTACGAAAATTCGACTTTGAAATGCAACTTCTAATAGAATGTATTTCTTATATTATAACAAATTATCAGTATTTTTGCAAATTCTACCTTTGTAAATCAACGAGCATTGATTTGCAAAAATAATCCTTATTTTGCTATGATGGTTTCTTAGCCAATGACCATTTTTTAAATGACCACCGCCCCCCAAAGTGTTCCCACTAGGAGAATTTTAGATGCTAACGTTTCTTTACCAGAAGGCATTCCAGAGAATACTGTAAAAGGAATTCGGACTTTAGTAGAAAACTCCCTTCGATACAACAGTGATCTAAGAGCTGATGTCTTGAGAGACGCTGAATACAGTGTGACCCCTTTAATCGCTTATATGAAAAAAGGGCAGGATTTTGATAGACTAATGTCAGGTTTCGAGGAACATGCGAGGACCGTTGTCCGCTACATTTTAAGTCAAATACGAACCACTGCTCCAATGGCTGCCGCCTAACCCTTCAATCCCTCCACCAAATCCATCAAGACCGCATGAGGATCGGTGGCTTTGGTGACGCCACTGGCAATCAACACGCCTTGGGCGCCGAGTTGTTTGGCAATGCGGACGTCATTCCCGTTTTTGACCCCCGCGCCCACTAGGAGCTTTTCTGGCCCAATGAGTTTGGCCGCGTTTTCGATGATCTCGGGTTGGGCTGTAGAAACCGAAATATCCCCTCCGATGAGTTCGGGGGGTTCAACGGCAATCAAATCCGGGTCGAATTCGAGGAAGCTGGCTCCTTCTTCGGGATCTTTGGCACAGACGATGACGTGGAGTCCTACTGACTTAGCTCGTTTGATGGAAGCTTCTAAAACCTCACGAGAGAGGCGCCTTTCGGAGTGATTGAGGAGGGTACCCTCGGCTTGAGCCATTTTGACGTTCTCGGGTAAAATGTGGCCCGTGTGGCCTCCAAATTCAACGGGGTCGACGTGTTGGGCATAGACAGGAATGTCGAGCTCACGACTGAGCCAGGCAAGATCTACGGGCTGCACGGCAATGCGAATGTCGGCACCGGTTTCCTTCGCGACTTTTTCATGAATCCTCCCCAAATCCATCGCCGCTTGCCCCGTGGCTGATTCGTAGGTTTTAAAGTTGGTGATAATCATTTCGGATGGGTTGCGAATAGTACGCGAATTGGT
>JAUHWS010000020.1 GCA_030427295.1 bacterium
AATTAGATTATGATAGAAAAAGGGCCTTACTCTGCTTAAGTTTTCCCCTCACCGATGAAAATGAAGTAGAAATTTTGAAAGATGTCATCGAAGGGATCTTAGAACAAAATGTAAGTCTAGCCCTACTTGCCATCGGAAGCGAAAAGAACCAAGCCTTTTTCAATCAATTACACGAACGCCATCCTAAAAAAATGGCCATCATCGATAACAACGAAACTGCCAAGCGAAGGCTTTATGCCGCTGGAGACATTTTTTTGAATACCAGCACCAAAAAAGCCTGCATGGATGAGCTAAAAACGGCCATGAACTACGGGGTAGTCCCAATCACTCCAAAGCTCAAAGAATTAACCGATTACGACGGCATCAAAGAGTCAGGAAATGCCTTTATCTACACCGAAAAAAGCCCATGGAGCTTCTTTGCATGTTTAATCCGAGCCCTAGAAAATTTCAAATTTCCCTACGATTGGAAAGCCATTCAGGTGAATGTGATGGGAGATTAATTTTTGAAAGCTGGTAGCTAGGCTGTTGGCTAGTAGACGAGTCGGTATTTAAAATACTGGGATCAAGGGCTAGCGACTATGGACAAAGAACTAAGTCCTATTTTAGGGTGGCGAGTGGCCAACTCTGTAGCTGGAACGTAGTTGCAATGAGCTTCAGGCATTTAGAAAATCAAAGCAATCTACAACATTGCTCTAGCACCTAACTCTGAACTCAAGCTTTTTTGTCGAGGATGAGTCAAGGTGTGAGGTGCAAGGTGCGAGGAAAAAATGGAGACCCTCCTAATACATACTACGTAATCCATAATCCTTAAAAAACAATCCGCAACCCATTCGTAAACAATTCGTAAGACCATTCGAAAGCAATCCGTGAAACAATTCGTAACTCGTAATTAACAATTCGTAACTAATTTATCGAAGCGTCCCCGTTCCCGACGGCAAATTGGAACCACCACCGCCAGAATTAAAAATACGATCAATCAATTCCCCCATCAACGAACTAATGCGATCCCAACTAAGAATAGAGAGTAAATCAAAATCAAAAATCAATCCCACAACCTGGATGATCCCCAAAGAAATGAAAGTGAAAAACAAACCAAAAATAGCATAGCGAATGGTGTTGACCGCCTGACGGATTTTATCCTCCTGCCCTCCTGAAAGAATGAATGAAATCCCTCCCACAAACATATAGATGACCGACAAAACCATGGCAGCAATAAAAGCAAAAGCGACCGCCAAATTGACCAGGTCAGAAATATTATATTGTTGTGTGACCATGACCTCGTTCCCCATTTTATTTTAATTAGAAACTAAACAAACATAAGTACGAAACAAAAATGAGCAGTAAGATGGCAGTGACAAAGCACAGCACAATCCACTGCTCACTTTAGCATTCCATCTCAAAATTGAAAAGGTCAGGAAAGCTCAAATCAAATGATTAAAGTTCCAAATCTGGCTCATCAAGGACACTCGGCTCAGGGGCCTCATCTTCAATTTGACCATCAGTCACCTCTCCCCCATCCGGTTCAACAATCTTCATGTTCACACGCACATTTTCCTTAGAACCAATCACCCGCAAAAGAATGCGGATAGACTTAGCCGTTTGACCTCCTTTACCAATCACTTTACCCATATCTTCCTTAGCCACTTGCAAGGTCAAAAGGACACCCATTTCGTCTACTGTACGAGTGACCACCACCATATCTGGCTGGCTTACAATAGATTTAACAACGTATTCGACAAAATCTTTATCGATACCGATTGAAGTATCATCAGTCATGATCTTTTTGTATTAAATGATAAGATTATTCAGATTTTTCTTCAGCAGGAGCCTCTTCAGCTGGCTTCTCTTCAGCTTTTTCCTCAGCAGGAGCGGCTTCAGGAGCAGGGGTTTCAACAGGCTTTTCTTCAGCAGGAGCTTCCTCAGCTTTTTCATCTGCAGCCGGAGCTTCAGCCGGTTTTTCCTCAGGAGCAGGCTCTGCTGGAGTTTCTTCAGCTTTTTCCTCAGCTGGAGCAGCTTCAGCAGCAGGGGCAGCCTCTTCAGGCACCTCCTTTGGATTCTTCACCTTCTTATCTTTCATTTCAACAATGAATCGATCCATGTCCTTGACTCCAGCCCCTTTGAGCAAACGAGCGACTGTATTGGTTGGCTTAGCCCCTTTTTTAATCCATTCTTGAATTTTGTCAGCATCAAAAACAAGGCCATGCTTATCAATCAAAGGATCATAAGTCCCCACAAGGGCAACATAACGACCTTTAATAGGGGCAGAATGTTCTGCAACCACTAAACGATAATTAGCTCTCTTCCGTCGTCCGGAACGCTGTAAACGAATTCTTAACACAAGCGAATTTTTTAACTAGAAAATAAAACAGTAACGCTGGGCATTTTAAGGAAGTTTAATCAGGATGTCAAACATTTTCTCTATATAAAGATCTTCGTCAAAAATAACATTGGAAAAATAACACAAATTCAATTAACATAAAGTACCACTCATCTTATATACAAAAGTATGGGGATTGAAACAATGTGCCTTAAAGAAAGTGGCAAACTTATAACAAAGTCGCCTAAATATTGGCTTCTTGTTTTTAAACTATATGCATCCTCAATAAGAAAGCCTTTACAGGCAAAAATTTTTAGAGCAGCCTACCTTTTTTGTCGACATATAGACGACGTTTTAGATGGGGACAGGAAAATCAACCATGATCCCGAACTGTATGTTCAAGAAATCTTAAATGCAATGAATCGTGAAGAAAATGGACCAGAAATTATTGAATTATATCGATTTGCCGTAAAGCATTTAATGAATATGGCTAAAAATGGTGAAGATCCTAAAGCACTTTTCTTCCGCGTAATCAAAGGTGGGATGCAATTTGATCATCAAAGATCAAGGCAAAAAAGAGTTCTGACACGTGATGAACTAGAAAAATACTACCAAGACACTTTCGCACCTGTCATGGATTTAGCCTTAATGATCAGTGGATCAGACCAACGCTCATCTGACTTACCTGAATCAATAACCACACAAGGGCATATTTATACAATAAGGGACTTAGAACAAGATTTAAGAAGCGGAATAATTAACATTCCATTAGAAGAGCTGGAAAAATCCGAAATAGACAGAAATCAGGCCTTCGGAAGACGTGCGGCAGAAAGAGATCCACACTTAAGTGATTGGATCAGAAAAGAGGTCACCGTCCAACAAGGTGATTTAAAACAATGGGAAAAAAGACTAAAAGACAATGGGGCAAGAGAGGTTTGCCTGCCATTAATTTGGCAAATGAAAATGTTTTGTCGACTACACCAATTAGGATTGCACTAAAAAATACAAAAAATTAAAGACCTGTGATCAAAATTTTCTGCACCAATTTTGCATCTGTGGCCGATTGTAAAGTGCTGAGCAACTCCTCTTGTTGATGCCATAGTTCTTGACTGAGAACACTGGAACGAGAGCCAATTTTCAAAACCCCATCCTTTAAGCTAAGCGCTTTAACCTCATCAAGACAATCCTCAAAATGGTCCTCCAAAAACACATTCGCCAAATGAATCACGTGTGATGCCCGGGCTGAATCAGCCAATTTATGCTGATGAAGTCGCTTCCCAATGATGTGCCCTAAAGATTGCATAAAAAATTAATCAGTGTGATCAGACGACGCAAATTTTCGATAAATATCAAGAACAGATGCCGTCATTTTTTCCCAACTAAAGGATTTAACATGTTCCTTGCCTCGCTCCACCAAACGCTGTCGCAAGGTTGGATCTGTGACCATTTGCTTCATCTTAGCCTGCATGTCTTCCAAATTATAGGGATCAAAATAAAGTGCATTCCCCTCTCCACAAATCTCGGGAATACAAGAAGTGTTGGAAACCAGCGTGGGCGTACCACACTGCATAGCCTCCAAAGGAGGAAGACCAAACCCTTCATAAAAGGAAGGAAAAACATAAGCCAGAGCATTCAAATAAAGCGCATACAAATCGGATTCAGAAACCAAACCGACCAATTGTACCTGATCTTCAGCCTCAAGTGCTTTGACCGTATCCGGTACTTCGTGATAAGTGGGATTGTGAGGCCCAGTGATCACCAACTCGTATTGCTTCCCCACAGACTGATTGAAGGCCACAAAAGCCTTGATTAGGCCCACCAAATTTTTATGATCTCGCCACACCCCCGTATAAAGGAAAAACGGCTTTGAAAGCCCCAACTTCTTCATGATGTCAGCACGAGGCGTGGGCTCGGTATCCCCAAATTTTTGATTCACCCCATTATAAATGACCTCGATTTTCTTTTCAGGCACCTTAAGCACCTTCATCAAATCTTTTTTCGTATTTTCTGAAACCGCAATCACAGCTTTTGCCTTTCGCGTGACATTTTTAATCACCCAATGGTAGGCCCAACGGTACCAAAAACGCGTCATCTTTTTCCCTGGAAAGAAAGATAAGGTTAAATCATGAATCGTGACAATGGAAGGCCCCCTGTAAAAAACAGGTGCATTAAAATGCGTAAAATGCATCAAGTCCAACTTCTCTTTTTTGAGGAGCTGATTAAAACCAAACTGCTCTCCAAAAGAATAATGATGAAAATCGGCCAATCGCTTCTCAAAACGTTCATTGGGACATTCAAACTGATCAAAGGCCTCCTTCCGCATGAAAAGGACATAATGATTCTCCTGATCCATGCGCGCCAAATGCGACACCAGCTCAGAGGTGTAGCGGCCAATCCCAGTAAATCCAAACCCATACATACGGGCATCGATACCTATTTTCATGAATCCATTTTAACCTCTTTTGAGGAGGGGGCAAAGTAAGAATCTCATCCGCAATTGCAAAAAAACTCAAAATTTGCTATAATAAAGTGATCTAATAGCCAAAAAAACGTGGCCAAAAAACCCATCCGGCATGTCAAACAACATGCCAAACAACATCATGAGGCACACGAAACCCTAAAATCACTACTGGGTAAAGATATTTACCGTGAAAAAGTACTAGGGCTGTTTGTGGGAACATTTTTGATTGTTGTGGTGAGTGTGTTTATTTTCTTCAACTGGGGACGCATCACAAAATGGGTCCAAAATTGGAATCAAGTGGACCCCGAACAAGTCGCCATCGAAACCACCTTATCAAGAGCCCATGGGTATCAATCCGGCATTCTGACCAGCCTTCAAATCAATGGGCAAAAAAACAGTGAGCAAGCCAAACGAATCCAAAACTTGCCCACTCAAGGCTATCTGTTGGGAACCATCTCCACTCGCCTCATTGGGCGAGCGGAGCCAATCAAAGAGATGAACGCTTATAAAGCCCTATCTAGCAGTATCGTGGTGACCAATGAACTGCTTCGCGGAGAACACCTGAGCTCGGGCCAAAACAAAGTGAGTCAAACCCTTCAAAAAAGCTTGCTCACAACAGTCTATTTGGGTCAAAACACAGTGACCGTGGATTCTACCCTAAAAAAGGATGCTCAATTGCTCTCCAAAATTTACAACACGCTCCAAGTGGACCTATTTGCCTATCTGAATCAATCCAATTCGCGAGCCACCAGCCTAGAAAATTATTTGAAGCTACTTGAACGTCTCCAAAGCGAAGCCATTACGCGATCAGCAGACTTAGAATCTCAAATCAATTTTTTGACCACGAACTTTGAAGCTCAAGAGTTAGCCATTAGTTCAAGTGAAGAACAATTCTTTCAAAACTTAGACCTTTTCAACGCTGAAAACGCCGATCAGGAATTGGCGGAGTTCATCAATTTGAGCCAAATGCAAACCGAAGTCCGAGCTAAAATTGGAGCCTACCAAGGTTTGAAAGATTACTACGACTACTTTTTACCCAGGCTCGACACTCACATCCGAACCATTCAAGCCAACCGAGACGCCCTGATCGCCGGGGTACGCGTGGTCGAAATCGAAAACATGACACTAGACCTGATCATTGAAGAGTAAACATCAAGATGCTAAGATTCTGACATATTCACGCCTCATGAAACACCCGATCCAAACAGGACTGTACATCGGTCGTTTTCAACCCTTTCACTTGGGGCATCTTTCAGCGATTAAACAAGCCTTAAAAGAAGTTGATCAACTGATCATTGGCATCGGAAGCTCACAGTATCATCGAGAAGCAAACAATCCATTTACAGCCGAAGAACGCCAAACCATGATCAAAAAGACATTGAAAGCGGAAGAAATTGAAGATCATTGTCAGATTTTTCTCATTCCTGACATCCACAACGATGAAAAATGGGTCGCTCATGTTAAATCAATCGTACCCCCTTTTGAGATGGTTATTGTAGGCAATGAAGGCATTGTCAAAACCCTCTTTGAAAAAGCTGACACGCCTGTCATTCAAGTAAAAAGAGAATATGACATCTCGGCCACAGAAATTCGAGAACGCATGCAAGAAAAGGCAGAATGGGAACAAATGGTTCATCCCACGTCGATTGAATTCTTAAAATCAATAGCACACTAAGCCACACGAGCTGAATCACCACGAGCTTGCCTTCCAGCCGATCGCATTCGATTCATCATGGCCACATAGGCCGCCGAAGGGTGAGTGAGGTTATTGGCCTCCTGAGGGGGCAGTTGTTTTGTGGTGGTAATTCCTTCCACATTTTTTGGACCTCCTTTAACGAATACAGGCTTCAATTCACCATTGGGAGTACCGAGTTCCGCATAAAGGTCCACTAACTCCGTTCCCTGAGGAAATTCACCCGCCTGATAAGCTTGGATCACTGCCTCTCTAAGCTCCGCACTCTTTTTATAGCGAGTTGCATACTTTTCTTCCCCCAAAATCTTCCGATAGCGCGGATCAATAGGGAGGCGAGTCGCAAAAACACATTCCACTCCCTCCTCTTGGCACACCTGCCCAACCCGCTTCATGGCAGCCAGAATTTTCTCTGTATCCCCTACATCGTTCCCCCCCATGTAAATCAATGCTCGCTTCTTACCTCGAATTTTACGTCGACCTTCAGGACTTTCCACACGCCGCACCACCTCATCCACATGAATGTTACTCGTCCCCACCAAATCAGGCTTCTTAGCCCAAGCGTCAGATAAATAACACCCATGCATGATAGATTCTCCAATCAACACCGTATCCGATCCATCTGGATTTTCCAGAGCTTCAGAACTCACTTCAGAATTCTGAGCCAATAGCTCAGGATGATGTTCAGCGATTTCTTGATCCAAATTCTTGAGCCACTGCCTCCCCCACTCGCACTGACCCAATTTTTGGCGCAATTCTTTAGAAACATCTCTAAAAAACTGCATGGAATCCTTCATTTGTTGAATCTCTTCATCCAGCAGTTCAATATCTTTTTCCTTCAGAGACTCTTTCAAAAAGGGAATGGTTTTATCCCGGAAAATCAATCCTGCCACACCGGCTAAAGCCATCCCTCCCAAAACCCATTTGAAACGCTTACCCCACTTACCAGACTTTTTATCTTCTTTGCCCGATTCGGCTTTTTTTAGGGTTTTGTAACCCCGTCGGAGTCCAAGCCCTACCGCCACGGAAAATAAGATCCAAAAGGTTTTAGGATTCTCTTTCGCATAATCTTCCACCGTTCGGTAACTGCGACTGAAAAACGTCGCTCCATTCACCGCCTCGGTCCAAAAGGCTCGGCTTCTGACATAATCCGCCGTCTGGCCCTGACTTGATTTCAAACGAATCCACTGCTCCATGGCCTCTAATTCGTCAGGCCAAAGTTGGATGGCATTCACCTCAAGCAACTTGGTAATAAGAGAGGGCTCCCTTTTAAGAATTTCAATATCCACCCCCTTCGAAATCAGACGACCCACCAACGAAGATAGTTGATCTTTCATGAGTTTCAAAGGCTCCTCTTGCATTTTGGGTGGGAGAGATTCATCAATCTTAGCCAGGGTCATAATGTCCTGGTTAGGATTATTTTCCACACTATCGCGCAACTGAGTGCGTAGCTGAGTAATCTCTTGACGTTGAGGAAAAACATCTCGAAGCTCCGGTGTTTTTTTATAGGCCTCATTACCCGGCACGCGTGATGGAATTAGGTTTTATTTTTTCTAGTTGCTGTTTCATGTCTAGCTGTCTGAGATCTTCATTCAAGATAGCCTTCTCGGCCGACTTCAGTTCTTTGGTCGACAAAAAGCTGCCCAAAGCAGACCATTTTTGGCGCTCCCTTTTTTCTAGAAAACGAGCCCGCGCCACCGCTTGCTGGTAACGCATTTGAGCCTCAAGCCGCTGCTGATCAAAGATAACCGTCGTTTGACTCACTCAAAAATGAAATAAATGACTAAATGATATAAAGATATCTTTGTATTTTAGCACAAATAAGCCAAAAAAGCTAGTAATTCAAGCAAGGCAGCACAAGAAATAGAAATAATGAATTTTAATCAGTCATAAAACGAGCTCTATTCGCCCTAGTAATGGTTTGATCCAATAAATTTTGCAACCAAGTGGAAGTGACAGTATCCCGATATGTACGCAGTGTACAAAGTGCTCGATCATGTCCCATGGCCTCAATGAAAACTTTTCCGAACTCTTCCTGTAAATCTTCTGGAAGATGTTCCAAAAAGACCATCAAAGAATCCACAGCCTTGGGACTATTAATGTAGCAGAGCTTTTTAAAGGCAATTAAATGAAAGTCCTGATCCTTCTCACTTAAGAGTTCACACATAATATCAGCAACAGCATCTGAATAAAAATGGTTTTCAAAAAGATATTTAACTAAAGCCATTTTCTCAGCTGGACTCTGAAGAGATTCATAAGCCTGAAGCAACCGATCTTCATAATCATCCGCCTCAAAAGGAGGAAAAGTAGACATGTCGAGCCGACCAATATCAGAATGTTTTGCTAAGGCTATCGACGCTGAAACAAATCGTGAGTCATACAAAAAACTTCCCCATCCCAAAACATCGCCTACATAAGCCCTTACAGACTGATCAGAATCAAGTAAATTTGGTAGAAGAGCAATTGCCTGATCCGTGGTAATTTGCTCAGGTATTAAACCAGCGCTTTCAACTTGTCCATACTCATAACCCGTTGAAGCTTCATCAAAAAATGATCGAACACGAACAATCAACTCAGCAACAGAGCCTTGAAAGTTTTTAGTTTCAATACGTACCCCTTCCGCTTGATTAGAAAGCTGATCATCAATCTTAGTCATAAAAAAATATTCTTAACTTATATGTAATATAGAGATAATCATTATATTCAATACCGTCAACTAGTCAAGCTATTGTCTAAACCACTTTTAATTGTACTCTATTGCAAAAAGACTCCAACGACAGTTTTTACATCACACTCAGCACGCTTCACTTGATATGAAGTATATACTCACCCTCCTCCCAACTATATACCCATGTCTTAATTCATTCCAATTCATTCCAATACTTATCAATACTTTCCAAACAAATTCTAAGCTTGAATTTTTAATGTTCAAATGAATCAGAATTTGCTTTATTTAAACTATCTAAATCCAAGTAAGGTTTAAAAATTAGACATTCTGAATTTGGTATTATTTGGAAATTGTGACATTGGAAATTGGTCATTGAGACGAAAGTATATACTAACCTCAACACGAAGTATATACCTACCCCAAAAATTATCGCTGATCCAACAAGGCCAATCCCAACCAAAAATAAACCATGATCAAGGCAAATAGAAGCGAGTTCACAAAGAAAGCATGAATCATCAAGCCCGCGTAACCCGAGAGCAAACCAAGGCTCAAATAACTGTCCAAATCCTGCCGCTTCCAAATGCGCTTGATCGCCAAAACCGTGGCCACAAAGGCAATGGCCAAATAGCTGAGTAAAGCAAAAATCCCACTCTGTGCCCAAATATTGAGCAAACTGCTGTCTGAACCACTAAAGGCATGCCCTGTTGCCGTCCCTCCCAATCCACGGGCATTCACCTCGTCGCCATAACGCCCATACCCCACGCCTAAAAGTGGATGATCAGCAATAAGCATGCCTGCAATCTTCCAGGAATCTACCCGAAATTTAGAAGTGGGATCCATGGGTTTTTGGCTGTCCAAGCCAATGAGCGATTTAGCACTGTCGTAGGCATCCAAAGTACGCTGCTGAACCCGATCGGAAAAGCTGAAGCCAAGGACCAAAAAAATCACAAAAACTACCAGCAGCCGCCAGGATTTAAACAAAGCAAACAGACCCAGTCCAATCATGAGGGTCAAATAAGCACTCCGTGAAAAGGTGAAATAAAGGGCCATGAGCACCACGCTTGAAATGACTGCAAGTAAGATAGCATACGGCCATCGACGTTGACGGTAATAATAAATCGTCAATCCAGCCAAGAGAGGCAACATGAAACCGAAGAAGCCTCCCACAAAATTGGGATCAAACCAGGTGGAAAGCAATCGTCCCTCATGAGGATCCCAACCCTGCAAGTACAGCCCCAACTCCAGAAAGCTAGGGAAGTATTTGAGCTGCAAGAATCCAAACACAGCAATCAAAAAAACACTCACCATCATCGAAATCAACAGCACCCATTTGAACCGCTCCTTTTTGTCCCGATGAATCAAATCAAAAGCCACAATAGCCAACAAACCATACATTCCCAAACGACCTAAACTCGGAAAACCACCCAGCATCTGCCCCAGATCAAAACGGAAAAAATTGAGGAAATAGGTCATCACCATCACAAAAAGAAAAACAAGGATGGTTTTACCAATTTTACCCAGCCGAAGTTGTCTGTCGTGAGCGAGTTTATCTACACCCCAAAACACAAAAATAGCGGGAATCAGCAGATCTGCTGGAAGCAGTTCGAGCCCTCCCACCGAAATACGAAAAAGCTCCCCGGAAACCGTGGATAGAATGAGGAGAGAAAAAAGGGTGTAGAGCAGTTTTTTCATCATCTCAATTATACCCATATTTAAATCAAGCACCAAACCATCAAATCACAAACACATACCACTGTAACTTGTAGCTTGTAAGTATGTAACTTGTAGGTATGTAGCTTGTAAGTATTTAACTTGTAGGTATGTAGCTTGTAAGTATTTAACTTGTAAGTATATAACTACCAATTCACAATTGACACCTACCAGATAAACACTTATACACTTACACACTTACCCGCTATAATAAAAGCATGAAATCCGAACAAGAAAAATGCCAAGCGGAACTGGATGAAAAAGCCCTCATTCCCAAAAAATACTACGGGCAAGTCTTCACGACGGATGATAAGTTGATCAAAAAATTTGTTCAATATATCAAAGACGTGTATCGGCCGGGTACTAAAATTGTCGAAATTGGAGGAGGCTTGGGCTACATCACTCAAGCACTCTTAAAAGAAGAGGGCTTTGACGACATTGAGGTGGTGGAATTTGATGAACAGTTGTACGAAATTTTGAAGGAACGGTTTGGGACGATTCCCGGATCAAGTCCGGGAATGACAAACCAAAAAACTCCCTTAAGCATCATCAAGGGGGACATTCTAGACTATAAACCACCCGAGAAACCCTATTTACTCGTCGGCAACATTCCTTTTCATATCAGTGGCAAACTCTATCGTAAATTTATGTCTGATGAAACTCACAAGCCCTATGGCATGGTCTTCATCACCGACAAACAATATGCCAAAACCCTAGCCGGACAACCGCCACGCTGCTATCGGATCAGCTTGCAAGCCCAGGCTTACGGGAACATCGAAATTCTAGACGACGTACCCCCTACGTCGGTTTACCCGGAGCCCAAGGTGATGTGCGCCGTCATGCGGATCATGGAAAACGACATTCAGCTTCCAGAGAACTTTTGGGAAGTCGTAAACACTCATTGGGAGCATTTTCCAACGAAGGAAGTCGAAAGTCCAAAAACAGTAGGGTTGAAGGGCTGGTTGGAACTTTGTAAAAATACTAAAATAAAACCATGAAAAAAAACCCAACAATACTGTTAAAAGTAATCCTAGTGGCTTCAATCATAATTTTGATAGGCTATCTAATGCATTCTTGTCAAATGGGAATGGAGGTTGAACCAATGGGATAAAAAACTCAAGATCTAATTCTCACCGAAAATCAATTCAATTGAAATACTTTCCCGAATACACTCGAAATCAAAAATGATTTAATCGTTATTAGAACAAAGAATGACCAATTAAACGAAAGTAAAGAAATCTAACAGCTGAAAGCAACACGGTCTAAAAGCTAACAGCTATTAAAAAGGCAAATCCTCCGGCTTCACCTCACTTTGATAATTCACCGCCGGCACATCCACGGGATTTTGAGGCACCACCGGACTGTCTGGAGCAGGCGTTGCAGAGGGAGTCGGTTGAGAGACAGAAACTGTCGTGTTCATGCCGGGAGCTCCTAGTTCGGGGTTTGGGACACCCAAAACCAAGCCCTTTTCAGCCACCAATTCAGTCGTGTAACGCTTTTGACCATCTGGGGTTTCCCAGCTACGCGTTTGCAAGCGACCCGAAATATAAACCTTCCGACCTTTTTTAAAGGATTGAGCCATCGATTGAGCCAATGCATCCCAAGCCACCACATTATGGAACTCAGTGCGTTCTTGAGTTTGCCCCATCTTATCCTTCCAACTGAAATTCGTAGCCACACCAAAGGATACCACTGAATTCCCATTCGGGGTTTGACGAAGCTCCGGATCACGCGTCAAATTTCCAATCACCTCCGCTTGGTTGAGCGCCCCTCCCACCATAGAATCCATCGCCACGGGCTGCCCAGGAGTCTTAGGATCCAACATGATCAAATCATCGGCGGTGATACGAGTTTTATAACGTTTTTGACCCGTCGTTTGATCTTCCCATTCATCGGTTTGAATCCGACCCGCAATAAAAATCTGACTCCCCTTTTTAAGGAAGCGACTAGCCACATCAGCCAAGCCACGCCAGACCACCACATTGTGATAAGCCGTCGAAACTTGCTTACCGGTAGCCGTTTGAATGGTTTGTTTGGTAATGATGTTGAGGTCTCCCACCGATTGACCACTAGGGGTTTGCCTGACTTGAGGATCTTCGGTTAAGTGACCAATGATTTGAGCGCGATTGAGAGCGTACATATATCGTGGAATTAGAGGATATTGAGACCTTAATATACACCTAAAAATGCAGTAAAAAAACGATTTACAGTTGAGTTTAAAATAAAATCTGTTGCAGAGTTATTTTGACAATTTATTTAAAATATGTTATTATAATAAAAGAAATTCTGCGAAAAAAACAAAAAAAATAAATGACTCACCCTCTACTATTCCTGCTCCTGACTGGTCTTGCAGGAATCATCCTAATAATCACCAGCCACTACAAAAAAGTAGACTTCAAATCCATGTTGAGTCTATTCCTATTTGGGATGCTCATCTCAATCCCCTTTTTGATGATTGAGTACATGAGCGGGAACCTGAAGTACTACTTTGTGATCTTAGCCTTCATTGCGATCGAAGTTGGGATCCTTTATTCAGAACGGAAGATTAAATACTTTCACGACCTAGTCCATCACAACGTCAAACATTTGAGGATTGTGAGCTTTTTACTAATCGGTTTGGGATTCACCTACAGCGAAATCTCTCTCACCATTTTCAAAAGCAGCAAAGACATGGCTGAATTGATGCAAACCCTTCCAATGAAAACCACCTTCTCCCTCCTCACCCACACCGTTCTTGCCTCCGCTACGAGCTTAATCCATGTTGGAAATCTATTTGCCGAAACCATCCTAGAAACCGCCTTCAAATTGTTTAGTTACTATGCACGCATCACCGTCATCAGCATGTCCCACTTTTTGTATGTCTTTTCCATACAAAACAACATGATAATACTCACCTTAGGCATGCTCACCGTAGGGATCGTCGCGTTCTTTTATCTTAAGCGACATATTGACCTGAGATCAGCGGCTTAAAAGTGGCCATCATTAAACGCAAAAAACACCTTAAAAAAGTGAGGTGCTTTTTTGTCGAATTTAATTGACAAAATATTAAAAATAATTAATTATATTCATAATTGACCAAAAAAATGCCTGAAAAACCCATACAACAAATGCACAGGGGTGAAGCAGAGAAAAAAGCACATGAACTGTGTGAATTTGCTGATCAACTAGGAATAACAGCTAGAGAGCTTGAGGAAGCAGCACCATTAACACATGCGGATGATCTAAGACAATTAGTGCTAGACATGGATCTCGTTTGCAAAAGATTGTTAGATTTAGGAGAAGTTGTACCTCCTGTACTTTTCCCAGTACTAAGGCGTCGAGAGTTCATTAAAGCTGCATTAGAAAATTATTCATTCTACTCATACTTTAAGCTCCTTGCAGCGAATAAGCTTGATAGACCCTTTAAATTAAGAGGTGGAACTGACTTAGAAATTCTTGGCTATGCTTTTTTGAGATCTCTATCTGTCATAAGAAAAAAAGTTGATGGCATTTTAAAGGATACAAAAGAAACACATACAACGGATGGAATTCACCTCGTATTCAATAATGGTCATGATTTTGGTTGGGTTGCCCCAAATATCAATGCAAGAGAAATACTTGGAATGGAACCGAAAAAAGCAGAAGGCTTGGTTTGGAGAATCCAGCGCGTAGCCGAAGTCAGTCGAGGAGCTACTACTCAAATCGATCGAGACACGGTCTATGATTTAGATTTTTCAGACCGAAGAACCTCCGTAGAAATAATTAATTTAGAGGGGCTAAGTCCAAATGGCCTAACAATTATAGATGACATAAAAACTGAAGAAGGAAAAACATCAACATTCAAGAGTCTGCACAAAAGCAGCATTCATATAGGAAAACTAGATATTCGTAGAACTGACAACGAACCAGAAGTGAACAGAATTTCAAAAGAATTAAGCGAAAAAATACCCCATTGGTTAAGACATAAGCGAGGCTGGTTAAGAATGATCATTAGGGCACAATATGGATCAGGGGAAAGTGCCTTATTAGCAGGAGGAAGACAAGGTTTAATCCCCTCCCAACTTTATGGGGGGTCACATAGAATCAACAAACCAACACATACATAAAAAGACCCTATCAACGAATTAGGGGCTTTTTTGGAATACTAGTTTGAATCTAAAATCTTGGCACCGACCTACTCTCACACAACTCAGGTTGCACTACCATCGGCGCTGGAAGACTTAACTTCTGTGTTCGGGATGGGAACAGGTGTACCCCTTCCGCCATAGGCACCAAGATACTAGATTCAAACATGACAATCTTTTCAAGTAATCATTTCTAGCTACAAGCTAAGAGCTCATAGTTAACAGCTATTAGAATTAACTGCTAGTCGATCAATCCTCAGCTCACAATCCCGACAGATCGGGACCGAAGCTGAAGATCCATTAAATTTGGTAAAAAGTCAATTGGCCGATTAGTACCTCTCAGCTGAACCCATTGCTGGGCTTACACTTGAGGCCTATCAACGAGGTAGTCTCCCTCGGGCCTAATGGGGAAAATAATCTTGAGGATGGCTTCCCGCTTAGATGCTTTCAGCGGTTATCACAACCGAACGTAGCTACCCTGCAATGCCGTTGACACGACAACAGGTACACCAGAGGTTCGTCCACTCCGGTCCTCTCGTACTAGGAGCAGATTCTCTCAATTTTCCTACGACTACGGAAGATAAAGGCCAAACTGTCTCACGACGTTCTGAACCCAGCTCGCGTACCGCTTTAAATGGCGAACAGCCATACCCTTGGGAGCTTCTCCACCCCCAGGATGCGATGAGCCGACATCGAGGTGCCAAACAGTGCCGTCGCTGTGAGCGCTTGGGCACTATAAGCCTGTTATCCCTAGAGTAACTTTTATCCGTTGAGCGACACCCCACCCACGTGGTCGTACAAATAAAAATCTGTACAAGGTGCCGGATCACTTTCGCCTGCTTTCGCACCTGCTCGGGATGTATCCCTCACAGTCAAGCCCGCTTATGCGAATACACTATCAACCCGATTTCCATCCGGGTCTAGCGGACCATTGCGCGCCTCCGTTACGATTTAGGAGGCAACCGCCCCAGTTAAACTACCCATCAAACAATGTCCTCACTCCGGATAACGGAGCAAGTTAGAATCAAAATGTATCAAGGGTGGTATTTCAAGGATGACTCCACCGCGGCTGGCGCCGGGCTTCAAAGTCTCCCACCTATCCTACACAAAATAAATCCCGATTCAATGTCAAACTGTAGTAAAGCTTCATAGGGTCTTTTCGTCTTTCCGCAGTTAAACGGCATTTTTACCGTTTTTGCAATTTCACCGGGTCTAGTGTTGAGACAGTCTTCAGACCGTTATGCCATTCGTGCGGGTCGGAACTTACCCGACAAGGAATTTCGCTACCTTAGGACCGTTATAGTTACGGCCGCCGTTCATCAGGGCTTAGATTCAGAGCGTGAACCCTTCCTCGTAACCTTCTGACACTGGGCAGGCATCAGCCCCTATACGTCACCTTACGGTTTTGCAGAGACCTGTGTTTTTGGTAAACAGTCGCCTGAAGTCTTTCGCTGCGGCCTCGATTGCTCGAGGCAGTCCTTATCCCGAAGTTACGGACGCTATTTTGCCGAGTTCCTTAACACTAGTTTTCCCGATCACCTTAGAATACTCATCCTACCCACCGGAGTTGGTTTGCGGTACGGACAGCAATAAACCTCGCTAGAAGATTTTCTGGTCAGCTTGGGTCGCTCGAGTCATCCCCATTACTGGGAACATTCCACATCACGCTTCAGATACGAATACATCCGGATTTTCCTAGATGCATATGATCCTAGACGCTTGTACCTGCCATGTTCAATAGACAGGCCCGAGTTACCATGCCGCGTCCCTCCATTGCTAGCGCCCTCCACCTAGTCTCAATTGCGTCAATTCCGACAAGTCGGAAAATTAGCAGTTAAGCATTCAATGAAGTTTGCTGGGGCGGTTTATTACTGGTACAGGAATATTAACCTGTTGTCCATCGACTACGCTTTTCAGCCTCGCCTTAGGACCGACTAACCCCACGCTGATTAACATTGCGTGGGAAACCTTGGGTTTTCGGTGTGCGAGTTTTTCACTCGCATTAAAGTTACTCATGCCAACATTTTCACTTCCTGACGCTCCACCAACCCTCTCGAGTTGACTTCAATGCAGACAGGAACGCTCCTCTACCACTCCTACAATTAAATGTAGAAATCCGTTGCTTCGGTTATAGATTTAGCCCCGTTGGATTTTCGGCGCAAGATCGCCCCGCCGAGGCGGGGGTGGACCAGTGAGCTGTTACGCACTCTTTAAAGGAATTGCTGCTTCTAAGCCAACCTCCTGGTTGTCTAAGCAATCTCACATCCTTTGCCACTTAATCTATATTAGGGACCTTAGCAGGCGGTCTGGGCTGTTTCCCTTTCGACTATGGTACTTAGCTATCATAGTCTGACTCCCGAGATAAGAAACGATGGTATTAGAAGTTTATTAAGGTTTGGTAGACTTATTTCGCCCCCTAGCCTTGACAGCGCTCTACCCCCATCGCTCATTTGCTCGAGGCTAGCCCTAAAGCTATTTCGAGGAGAACCAGCTATCTCTGAGTTCGATTAGCATTTCACCTCTATCCACAGGTCATCCCCCTGACTTGCAGCTCAGGTGGGTTCGGTCCTTCCCCCAATGTTACTTGGGGTTCAACCTGCCCATGGATAGCTCACTCAGTTTCGGGTCTAGTGCACATGACTGACTGACGACTACATTTTGACTGTCACAAATGAAACGAGAGTTGATCAAATCAAACTCTCAATCAAGCAGATGCCAACTCTTTTTCAGCTGATTTAGCTGAAGTTAAGATGGCTTGATTGTATTTATACAATTGTCGTGCACAAACATCGTATTCATTATATAGATGTTCGTACTCGTCCTTCGACATACGATCTGTATCCCGAAGGAAATCCAAATCCATCATGAGTCGATGGACTGTCTCCAAGGCTTTGAAATTAAAAAAACGCTTGGCTTTAGGAGACCGTTGAGCAAACCCCTCAGCAATATGATTGGTAATACTTTTGGAGGATTGTTTCAACGGATTGATTTCATCTGTTGATAAAACATCGGCTTTCTGATCCAGAAAGCGATGAAGGTCAATGGCCACTTTATATGCCCGTTTATATACATTTAAATCTTTATAAGTCATGATTCTCTTATTATAAATTAATGCCCGTTAATAAAGTGACAGTCAAAATGTAATCGTCAGAACGCCCTATTCGGACTCGCTTTCGCTATGGCTCCGGCTGAAAATGCCTTAGCCTTGCCACATACAGCTAACTCGTTGGCTCGTTCTACAAAAAGCACGCGGTCACCCGCTTCTCGCTGCGCTCGAACAATGTTCAATACTCATCAATACTTTCCAATCTCCAAATAAATTTTAAATTCCAATTGCCTAATATTTAAACATTATTTAGGAATTAGAGATTTGAAATTAGAATTTGTTTGGAATGAATTGAAGTAAATTAGAATGAATTGAAAATTCGAACGAAGTGAGAAGCAGGCTCCCACTCCTTGTAAGCATATAATTTCAGGTACTATTTCATCCCCCTCTCGGGGTGCTTTTCACCTTTCCCTCACGGTACTAGTTCGCTATCGATCACTTTGCCTGTTTAGCCTTGGAAGGTGGTCCTCCCAGATTCAAGCCGGATTTCACGTGTCCGACCCTACTCAGGATACTCCTAGAAGCTTATTTCTATTTTATCTACGGGACTATTACCCTCTGTGGTGGTCCTTTCCAGGTTCCTTTGACTATAAAAATAAGGTTCATATTGGAGTCCTACAACCCCCGCATCTCGCTACGCTCGATTCAATGACTAATTTTTAATTAAAAATTACGAGTTAAATGTTTTAAAAAACAATTTGTAATTAGTAATTTGTCATTAGTAATTATCGAACACAATGAGATGCGGGTTTGGGCTATTCCCTGTTCGCTCGCCACTACTAAGGGAATCTCTTTTGATTTCTTTTCCTTAGCTACTAAGATGTTTCAGTTCGCTAAGTATCCTCGCCCCAACCTATGTATTCAGTTGGGGGTATCCGCCCATGACGGCGGATGGGTTTACCCATTCGGAGATCTCCGGGTCACAGCCTGTATAACGGCTCACCGAAGCTTATCGCAGTTTTCCACGTCCTTCATCGGAGCAAAGTGTCAGGGCATCCATTATATGCTCTTAATGTAACTTATCACCAAATTTAATGAGATCAACTAGCAATTAATGCTAATAGATTTCTTAGATGATTACATTTGAAAAGATTTATAGATGTCACAGAATAATCTGTGACGCTATAAGTTTGTCATAAGATAATTATCCGATTAAAGAGATAATTATCCCCGTTGTTTTCAATGATCAGGTGAACGCTACACCACACTTCTACAATTGAATGTATTCTAACGCTCTTGAGAAGAGAGGGTTAAAAAAAGAGTGGCTCGCGCACACTCTTGGAGTCAAAAGCATAAGGGCTTTTGAAGCTTAAGAGTATGCGAGAAAGTGGTCTGTTAACATCCAGTAAAATCTCAAAATAAAGGAGTCAAATAATCAAGCTGAGGAACAAAAATTCACGTCGAACAAACTAAATGCCTTTCTATTTTAGGCAAGTTTTTTGGGAAGTCAAGAAAAAAAGTAAAAAAAGTCTTAAAAGCTGTATCGAGCTAATTAAAAAGCTAAATCACTCCACGGGTTCAAAGAATTCTCCTCCAATATTTCCAAAAATCAGATCAAAAGAATTGGTCATGTACATGAGTGAAAAAATGAAACCCAAAATCGCAATGAGCACTAACAAGGTGTAGGAACCCCCAGGACCCAACTTACGCTCGGCCCAACCAATGCCTCCAATGAAGTGATTTATTTTAACGCGGTAAACAATGAGCAAAAAGCTCAAAACAATGCCGACAAGCCCCCATACAATATTCATTTTTTGTTTTTTTATAAACTAACTGAAACAAGAAAATCATAGCATAAAAATTGCAAAATGAGTCTAAGAATGATAAAAAACGTGCCCAAAAAAATTTTATTTCATGCATCAAAATCACGAAAAAGGAAACATTGTTCGAATAGACGTCCCAAAAGGGGTCAATTTTTTCAAACGATCAAAGTTTATTGGAGTGGATGGACGTGAATACCAAGCTTACCAAGCAAAACCCGCTGAAAAAGGAGTAAAAAAGAGGGGTGAAATGGCAGGAGTATGTGAGGTCATTCGAGATGAATCCAATCGAATTATCCAACTCATTCACCTATGTGATGCACCAGACCAAAGCAAACTCGACCTTAATATCGATAGCCGCACAAAGCGAGTAGAAGAAAGAAGAGAAATTATTAAACGCTTGGTTCAAGCCTACCTTTACCAAAAAACTTCAAATCAATGAAGGAAGAACCCACTTGTATTGAAAACGGGTGAGCGTATAATCAAAGCAGAGAATAAATAACCAAAACAAAAATGACCGACCAAATGTTCCTGGCCGCCCTCATTGGGCCCATGTACCTCATCATTGGCTTATCCTTTTTAATCCAAACCAAATCGTGGCTACAAATGGCCAAAAATTGGACAGGTGATCAGCTCCCCATCAAATTGATCATGGTGTTCAACATACTCTTTGGATTAGCCATCATCGCCAAACACAACGTCTGGGAATGGAGCCCCTATGCGATCGTGACCATCACCGGCTGGGGAGCCTTTTTAAAAGGGGCAGCTAACTTACTCTTGCCAAATGTCACCACGAACACCCTCATCAAAGGCGCCTCAAGCACCATCGTACTCCGACTTGCTGGCTTGCTTGCCTGTCTCATTGGTGGATGGTTGAGTTATTTGATCTACCTTGCCTAAATGACAGGGGTGATGTTTGAAAGATCTTTATCTTCAAGTATCCTCAATCGCTGACGATCAATGATTTTAGCGTGCTTGAGAGGATTTTGAACCTTCTTCAAATGAATCATTTCGTGTAAAAGCGGACTTTCCATCACAATGTCCCCAAAACCAAACAAGCGACCCATCACCCCTTGATACACCCGAACCGACCGAATTGACTGAAGGTCATAGGTTTTTAAGCGCTTAAAAAGAAAGCCTTTGTGCTTCGAAAGAGCATCCGTCGAAATGATGTAATAAACAAAATACCAGTGAATAAAAATCGACAACAAAAGAATGATATTGGCAGCCCAAAATACAAAAAATAAAAGAGGATATGCTGCCACCCCTTCCTCCAAGAACAAATAACCCAAAAGAAAGAAGACGCCGGCAAAAAGAAGTTCTAGGCCAATCACTCGAAAAATCAGAAACAGTGGGCTCTGGCGCAAACGATAATTCTTACTAAGATTTAAATCAGATTTTTGCATAAGTTCTAGCCTGCATTATAGCAAAAAACTTAGCGTTTGAAAAATCAAGCGTTCACTAAAGCCCGCCCAATCCGAACCACCGTCGCCCCCTCTTCAATCGCCATGCGGTAATCCGAAGACATCCCCATCGATAATTCACGAATAGTGGAGTGCCTTTTTTGAAGCTCATCTCGCAGGTGGCGAAGGCTAGCAAACTGAGATCGAATCACAGACGCATCCGAGGTATTGGACGCCATCCCCATCAAGCCCACTACTCGAATGAACTGAAGTTGGCTCATCCCCTTCTCTACCGCTTCAAGATCCTGGATTGAGTAACCTGACTTTTGAGATTCTTCAGAAATATTAAACTGCAAGAAAACATCCACCTTTTTATTCAAAGCCTGAGCCAGCCCATCAATTTTAAGGAGATGTTGATTCGACCCCACTGACTCAATCACATCAAACAATTGAACAATGGATTTGATTTTTTTGGATTGAATCTGACCAATAAAATGGGTTTCGACCGAGGGAAGCTGAGGTAATTTTTCCACCGCCCGCTCCACTCGATTTTCCGCAATGGCGGAGGCCCCAGCTTTGATCAAAGCCTTCGTGGTCTCCACCTCAAAAGACTTGGTCACCGCCACCAATTTGACCGGATGCGGAGCCTTTTGGAGCTCGTTTAAAATGGGCTGCAAATTAAAATTCATAAGCCCATTTTATCAGACAAAAGGAGAAATTAACTTTATAAATTCCAAAAGGCAGTATACAAGACTTTAAAGTCAGATCGTTCCTCTTGACGCTCGCACTCACGAATCAATCTATCTTCATAGGGTTTGATTAAGATGGCCTTTAATGCTCCATCATGCAAAAGGCCACGAGCAGAAGGATGGGAATAAAATACCCTCTCTTGAAAATCATGCACTGCGCTGGAAGAATTTAAATCCATCAACAATTTGCGATTCGGCTCCTTTCTCAGAAATTCAACTGCATGTTGATTCACCGGCATCAAATAAACCACATGATCCTCAACAACAAGAGGCAAAATTAAGCCGGTCTTCGTGATCAAATTCAAATAGTCACCCAACTGCCCATAAAGAAAGCCAGGCAAATGATCGGAATCACACTCAATCGCTTGAAGACGACGACCGTAAAGCTCTGATGATTCAGGGGGCAGACAAGCAGAATAACCAGGCAAAAAGTTTGCGCTATAGGTCATGTGTCCATCGGACAACGCAGCGACAGCTGATTGAAGGGGAACAGCAGAAGTTTTAAAGATTTTTTCGGGATGATTTTTTCTTTCAATGGTATCTGGACCACAAGAAAGTTCTGGCTGGGAAGGCAATTGATTAGAGGGCTAAAATTATATTTTTATTATCATAACATTATAATTAAAATTATTTAAAAATGCAAGTTCATTTGGAATCAAAAAAACCTCACAAAAGTGAGATTCTTTTGGTGGAGTCTAGGAGAGTCGAACTCCTGACCTCCTGCGTGCAAAGCAGGCGCTCTAGCCAACTGAGCTAAGACCCCACGCATCAAGTTAGCAGAGAGATTTTATCGTGAGTTCAAAAACCAGTCAAACAAAAAATAAAATCATCAGGTCAGCCGCTCCCCCAAACGTTCAACTCGCTTTAAATATTTTTTTCGCCGTTCATTTGAACCAAACGGCACATAGTAATTCGGCTGGTGAATGAATTTTCGAATCCCACAAAACTTGAGCACCGCCTTAAAACGACGCCAAGGAATTTGGCGGAATATAAAATTGTAGTACCAGCTCGGACCTCCATAACTTTCGATAACCACAGCCTTCTTTACGGGAAGTAAACCAACCGGCCGCTTAAAACCAGGAATAATGGTTTTAACATATTTGTAAGCAAAGTTCGATCTAAACACCCGATCAATAAATCCCGCCAAAATAGCAGGGGTTCGATACCAAAAGGTGGGATAAATAAAGGCCAAGCAATCTGACTGCTTGATCCGAGATTGATACGCTTGAACTTCTTCAGAAATGGGGGCGCGAGAATGAGTGTTGCGAAGCAGAGGATCAAAACCATCCGCATACAAATCAATCAAATCCACCTCGTGGCCTGCTTTTTTTAAACCTTTAATAAAGGCTTCTTTGGTCGCATGATTAAAGCTATCTTGAGAAGGATGAGCATAAATGACTAAAATTTTCATGAGTTTTTTTAAAATAGTTTTCAATGACTAGGTTCTAACTTTCGTCGGAAAAATTTAAGCACCTCCATGTAAATCAAACTCACCAGTGAGGCTCCGATGCAAATCAACCAGTCCGTCAAACCCAAAGGAACCAAAGAAAAGACGAGACGCGTAGGTTCATAATACATAATTAGAATCGTGATCGCCATGATCACTCCCACCGAAATCAAAAGGAAACGATTATTGAGTATGCCCGTCACCCGAATCGATTCTCGAAGGGATCTAAAATTATAGGTATCCACCACCACCATGGTCACAATCGTCGCAAAAACCATGGTACGGGCCTTGTCGATGTCCACCAGTGGATCACTCATGATATAAATCACAAAAGAAATCAAAGCCATAAAAACAGCCAAACTAAAGACAATCAAAGCATTCCATCGATTCAAAAGCGATTCGCGCGTACTACGGGGGGGCTGGGACATGACGTTTGAATGGGCCTGATCCAAGCCCAAGCCAATCGCAGGCATCTCTTCATCGAAGGCATTGATAAATAAAATTTGGATGGCCAAAAGCGGCAAAAGCTCAAAATCAAAAAAGAAGATCCCCAGCAAAATCAAAATCACCTCGGTGAAATTACGAGAAATGAGATAGCCTGTAAATTTTTCAACATTTTGGTAAATACGTCTCCCCTCCTCAATCGCCATCACAATCGTGGCAAAATTATCATCCTGCAAAATCATGTCCGCGGCCTGCTTGGTTACATCGGTCCCCTTGATCCCCATCGCAATCCCAATGTCTGCCTTTTTAAGCGCCGGAGCGTCATTCACGCCATCCCCCGTCATCGCCACCACTTCATTCATCGATTTAAGCAATTGAACCGCCCTCAGTTTGTGCTCAGGTTGCGTACGCGCCAAGACCGAAACCGTCTTCAATTGTTTTTTAAACTCAGCATCAGAAAGTTGATCGATGTCATCCCCCGTCATCACCGTCGCCCCTTCCTCAGCGAGACCAATTTGCTGAGCAATCGACAAAGCGGTTTGAGGATTGTCCCCCGTGATCATCATCACCCGTAAACCCGCCAATTGAGCCGTTTGAATGGCTTGCTTTACCTCTGTGCGAGCAGGGTCTTTCATCGCCACCAGCCCCATGAAGACAAGATCTTCTTCTGGGGTGGACTCAATGGGTTTTTTCTGTTTGGAGGATTTCATCGCCACCGCCAACACCCGCAAGGCCTGCTCGGCAAACTGAGCATTTTGAGCCAGAATCGTTTTCTTGTCCGCTGCCGTAAGACGCTTCTTTTTCCCATCCACCCACTGGTGCTGACAATGTTTTAAGATCTCCTCAGGAGCCCCTTTTGAAAACACCCGATATCCCGCCTCACTCTGATGAATCGTGGACATCATCTTCCGCTCACTGGTAAAAAAGATTTCTTCCAAGCGCTCATGACGTTCATCAAGCAGCTCCTTTTGAAGACCTGCCTTTTCCCCCAAAGTGATCAAGGCCACTTCTGTCGGATCCCCCACAGGCTGAAAGCGACCTTCGGCACGGCGTAAATTGGCATTATTACAAAGCATCAAGGCCTCAAAAAAAGTGTGCCATGCCTTGATGGACTGAATCACCTTGCCCTTCTGTCTAAAATCTCCAGTAGGATCATATCCCTTCCCCGTCACCTCAATCACGGATTGATCGATAAACAGTTTTTCAACCGTCATCTCATTTTGCGTGAGCGTGCCCGTTTTATCCGTGCAGATGACCGTAGTGCTTCCCAAAGTTTCCACCGCCATCATCCGACGCACCACGGCATTTTGTTTGGCCATTCTGCGCATCCCAAACGAAAGCGCTAAGGTCATGGTCAGAGGAAGTCCCTCCGGAACCGCCGCCACTGCCAAAGCCAAAGCCACGATCAAGATTTCAGTAAACATCACTCCTTTGATGGAACCAATCAGCAAAATCAAACCGGTCACAATCAGGGCAATGATCGCCAGCAACTTCCCCAAATGATCCAACTTAGCCTGCAATGGAGTAACTTCTTCAGTCTCTTGAACCATAGACGCAATCCCTCCTAATTTGGTCTTCATACCCGTTTGAATAACCTGAGCCAAACAACGACCATAAACCACTTGAGTACCCGCATAAATGGGATCTTTCAAAGCTTTATGAACCGAAACCGACTCCCCCGTGAGCTGAGATTCATCGAGCTCCAAATTATTAACTTCAATGATTCTTGAATCCGCTGGCACTTGATCACCCATCTCGAGGGAAACCACATCCCCAGGCACCACCTCACGAGCCTCAACCTGCATCAAATCCCCTCCCCGAATCACATTGGTCATGGGCTTGATGATACCTTTTAGAGCCTCCATCACCCGCTCAGCTTTAAATTCTTGCAAAAAACCCATTACGATCACAAAGGCAATGATGAAATTCACAACCCAAAAATTTAGTTGTTCCCCCGCCAAATAAGAAATCACACTGGCAGCCAGCAGGATCCAAACAATCACATTCGAAAACTGACGCAAAAAAACCCGAAGCACCGTCCACTGACGCTTTTTTTCCAGCTCATTAAAACCATATTGCCTCAGGCGCCCTGCCGCCTCTTTTTCACTCAAACCTAAGATTTTTTTTGTTTTGGTCATCCTATTTTCATTACAAGAAAATTATAGCAAAAATACAACAAACCAAAAACCGGATCAAGGCAAGAAGCGATGACTAAAATAATCAAACTGGAGGTGGGGGCCAAAAAAATGAGCAAATGCCTAAGAAAGAACTCAAAAGAAATTCATTCGTAAGCTGAAGCATACTTTTGAGATGGTGGGCGTACCAAGACTTGAACTTGGGACCTCTACATTATCAGTGTAGCGCTCTAACCAGCTGAGCTATACGCCCTTGTCTAAACAAGCGTCGAATACGATACATAAAAAGAGGGCGGTGAGTCAATTCAATTTATGTTTTCCTCTCATAATTCTCAAGAAAGGATCTGAAATGAAGAGGGGTAAATGCCTGTTCCTAGAGCCGTCCGTATCCAGAAAAAAAGTATCGAGACGATTCTCCCGCTCAGGCGGGGGAATGACAACTTGTATACTTATGTATGTATTTTGAATGAGGTGAGTATATACTTTGGGTGAGGGTTAGTATATACTTTCGTCTCAATTACGAATTGCGAGTGACGAATTACGAGTTTATTTTTTGAGCGTTTAGCGGTCAGCGTATAGCGTTTAGCTCTATTCTAAGATCTATTTTAGCTAGTCGCTATTCGCTACTCGCT
>JAUHWS010000021.1 GCA_030427295.1 bacterium
CTTTCAAATACTCGACGATGGGCTCAATCAAATCATCCTCTTGACTAGTCAAAACATCAATACCTAAAACGCTCTGCACACTCAACTTGCCACTTTCAATGTCTAAAAGGAGTTGAACAAGTGGCCCTTCAGCATTGTTGATTTTAGAGCGGCCATATTCCTCATCCACGGTCATCTCGCTCCCAGCTGTTAACTCGAGTTCAGCAAGGCCTTCAACAAAAGTTTCATCGCTGATCAATCCTTCCAAATTTTCACGGGCCCTGGCTTGATTCTCCTCAAGGGATTGCTGAGTCGTCAAGGTTTCAATAAACTTTTCTACACCTTCAATATGCTTTTTATCCTCAGGTATCTCACTGAATTTTTCAGGATCCACCTCGGCATCCGTTTGAAAAAAGTTGTATTCTGTTTGTGGAAGATAAAGATAATCCTGCATCTCATTCAAGTCATTCCCAAATTGAACGATGGCCTGTTTGAGAGAATCATAATCATCCCCCCCGTCATCGGTGAATTCTGAATAAATATTGTATACAATAACAAACACTCCCACCAGCAGGACAAAGAAAATTAGCTTTAAGATCATCCCAATGACCTTGCCCACACCAATCGAAGAAGAGGGATTTTTGAGTTTTTTCATGATCACATCGTTAGGCCTGCATTTTACGGGATGAGTTTTATTTTTGCAAGCGCTCGTCCTCTTTGAGGTATGGTAGGTATATACTTTTGGTGAGGGTGGGTATATATTTTCGTCTTAATTACGAATTATGAGTGACTAATTACGAGTTTGTTTTTTGAGCGTGCAGCGTTTAGCGTATAGCGTTTAGCTCTATTCTAAGATCTATTTTAGCTAATCGCTATTCGCTACTCGCTAATCGCTAGCAGAAAAAAAGTATCAAGATGAACCCCAGTGTTTAGTGGAGGGTGGGTATATAGTTGGGAAGAAGGTGAGTATATACTTCCTTTAAAATCCATTAGCAATGTTCCGAAGCAAGAAGCCGACTAAATAAGAAATACCTGCTGCAAATCCACCCAATAGAGCGGTTTGCAAGCCTGAGACACTCCAGTGCAAATCAGTGAACTTAGATTTAATGGCTCCCACAAAAAACATAGCCGTCAAGGTGGCGATGGCGGTAGCCACAAACAACTGATTCGTATTTAACTGCAACAGGGGATTGAGCAAATAAACCATCAATGGCGTCAGACCTACAACCACAAAGGAGACAAAGGTGGCAATGGATCCTTTAATGGGATTCACACCCTCTTCAATCATATTGTGCTCATTCCGCATGATTAAATCCACAAGGGCTTCCGGATTGGCTTGAAACACTTTTTTAGCCGAATCCAGATCTTTGCCTTTAAAGCCATAGCTGGAAATAATGCGATCCAGCTCCGCGTCCTTTTTCCTAAAATCCTCCTTCACATGCCTCATTTCAATGTTCCTGAGTTTTTGATACTGTTCCTGGTGTGTCTTGTCGCTCAAGTATTTACCCGAAGCCATGCTGAAGCCATCTGCAATCAAATTGGCGAAACCCAAAATCAAAATCACCGCCACCGGCAACGACGCTCCTTCGACCCCAGCCACCACGGCAAAAGTTGTCACCGACCCATCAATTCCACCATAAACAAAATCCGGCAACCAATTGTATCCATTTTTAGACGTACTCATAGTATTTCACTTTTAAAACAGACTTCATTGTACGCTTTTTTTGATTTTTTTCAAAACAAGTCCCGGTTTACCCGACTCGAATCAGGCATAAAAAATTTGACAAAAATTAATTAATTATTATAATAAGACAAAGTTGACCCTCTAATTCAATGGCAGAAAGATCATTCACCACATTTACAAGACAAGTTCCAACCAGCTACCCGTTAGCCTTTGAAGAGGTAAAATTAGTTGATCCTACCACAATAGAGGGGCTGACAAGAGAGCATGATTTAAAGTCACTAAACCAGTCACCCGAAAGCCTATTAGGAGAGGTTTTTCGCTTAAGAGAGAGAGTTTATATCACTTGTTTTGGAGGCAGAACGCTGGTCAGACTAGAGTACTTTACAAAGGTAGAGCAAATTGCAGATGTTAGGCATGCCATTGAAGTAGGTGTATTCAAAAGTAAGTCCTCACTTAGACGGTTTATTCAGGCGCTGCCCGAGAAGACAGGCCGATTTACGATAAAGGATAATAAAGGAGTGAACATAATAAAAGTGATCGTTGAGCCAAATCCAAACTACACACCCCCAGTAATCAGACAGGAAGAGGAGGTTGTACAACCACCCGTTGAATTAGAAGATGAAATTGCCATCATTGAGCCACCTGAAGAGTCCAGGGGTCCAGCTCAGGAAAATGAAGATGATGCTAAACCACCAGAAGTTCAGTCTGAAGTATTAACGGCCGAAGAAGCATCTGAGCAGCCGAATGTGGAAGTAGGTGCAAGGGAAGAAAACAATCCATCTTTGGGTGAATTGCCAAAGAGCATCGATGAATTACTAGTCACAGTCAATAGCCCCTCTCATCCAATGAGATATGAACTCGAGCCAGGTTTATTCGTGGATGTTGAAATATTTGATATGAAACATAGAAAGTCTGAAGTAGCTGTGGGAGCAGGTGTTTTGACTTCAGGTAGCCTACCAAATCTTTTTCGTAAAAATGGAAGCATCATTATTTTTAAAAAAAGAAGGGGTCCTGCAGTGATCTTGAGAAAAATTCAAGATGATAATGGTGCCGAAGTTCATAGTGTGACACCTTCGGAAGAGGTATCTGTGAGCAGAGAAGGCCAATCTGAAAGGCCAAAAATCATCCAAGCTGGTGATTTACCGGCAGGTATTGACGATTTGCTAAGCTTTGTCGAAGCTGAGGTCGGGCCAATACATCTCGAATACGAACCTGGAAGGATTGCCATACTAACATTGTTTGACATGAAGAAACGTGATTCAGAGTGTGTCATTGCATATGCCGGGTTGGTAAATGGAGTGGTGTGGAAAAGGTTACGAGATAATAGTAATGTCATTGTTTTTAAGAAAAAGAATGGACCAGCTATCTTATTCCAGCCAATAGCCGCCAACGACAATTTAAGTAAACAGGTAGCAAGCTAAGATAAATTACAACCAAGCTTCACTTCAAAAGTCTCTCTAAATGAAGCACAAAGGTTTTATGGAGAGGAATATAACCGTGCAAGTTTCTGTACCTGTTTGAGTATACTGAAAAAACGCAGTAGCCAGTATGCAGAAACTCACACTCACACCTTTGCAGTAAAAGGGGTCTTCGCAAAATGATGCGTAAGCTGAAATAGTAGATTCGAAAGAAATTATCTGTAATTCTGAGTACAAAGGGAGAAGGAGCCCTCAAAAAACGTGAAGGGCAAGGTATTTTTTGAGGATAGGACTCAAAAGTGCACACATGCTGAAGCAGGAAATTCAGAATGAGAGGAATTCAAAACCCGAATTTAAGAAGGGGTCCCCAAAAAATGAGAAGTGTACTCCGAACGAAGTTGAGGAGGAACGAATTTTTTGGGGAAAGAGCAAAATGATGCGTAAGCTGAAATAGGAGGCTCAGAATGAGACTCATATGCAAGCTGAAGCATCATTTTGCGATGGTACCCCGGACAGGATTCGAACCTGTGACCTCCACCTTAGAAGGGTGTTGCTCTATCCAGCTGAGCTACCGGGGCTCGTTCAGCTCCGTTATTATATGGAGGTTTTTTGAATTTTAAAACCCCTTCTTGTATAATCGAAGCAATATCAATAACCAAAACCAATATGTCACGCATCAATGCCACTGCTTTTGGCCTCGCGACAGGGATTTCATTTGCCCTTTTCAGCTTCATCATCGTCCTCCTAGCGACTTATGCCAGCTATGGAACAGCCTTCGTCGAAATGATCGGCACCGTCTATCTTGGCGTCGAAGCTACCTTGCTCGGAGCTTTCATTGCTTTGCCATGGGCTTTTGTCGACTTCTTCATCGGAGGCTTTGTCATTGCTTGGCTTTACAACCGATTTGCCGACTAAGCGGACAACCTTTCCATGATCGCGTCGGGAATGTCAAAGTTGGATGAAACATTGTTCACATCCATGTCATCATCCAGAGCATCCATAAAATCCATGATTGATTGGGCCGTTTTTTCGTCCTCAATTTCAACCGTCTGATTCGGAATGAGTTGAAGCTCCGCTTTTTCAATCTCAAAGCCAACCGATTTGATTTTTTCGGCTACTTCACTCAATTCCGTTGCCTCCGTATAAATCTGAAGACTGCCCATCTCGCGTTCCACATCTTGAGCCCCCGCATCGATTGCAGCCAATTCTAGTTCATCCAAATCCACCCCCTCCGTTTTTAAATCAATGACTCCTTTTCGGTCAAACATCCAAGCCACCGAACCAGAGTTCCCCAAACTCCCTCCACGTTTATTAAAGATGGTGCGCACATTCGTAAACGTCCGATTTTTATTGTCCGTCAAACACTCCACGATCACCGCGGCACCCCCTGGCCCATAGCCCTCATAGCTGACTTCACTGATTTCAGATCCATCCTTCAGTTCACCCGTACCCCTTTTGATAGCTTTGTCGATATTCGCATTGGGAACATTGTCTTTTTTGGCATTGTCGATGGCCAATCTTAAGCCCGGATTCATTTCTGGATCTCCACCACTGCGCGCGGCAATGGTGATGAGGTTGGCATGACGCGTAAAAATTTTTCCTCGTTTGGCGTCTGCAATTCCCTTTTTATGTTTAATAGAATGCCATTTACTGTGACCACTCATAATCTCTATTGTTAGTCTGTTGAAGGTCTGTTGTTGTTCTATGGTGGAAAAAGGAATTAAGCGTTTGATCAAAAATCCACAATAGACCCTCTAAAGAGTATCAACAGAACCTCAACTGAATTTAGTTGGTGAACGGAACAAGGGCGAGATGTCTTGCTCGTTTGATTGCCTTAGAGAGTTTCTTTTGGTGAGAAAGACAAGCTCCAGTATAGTAACGCCCTTTGATCTTTTGAAACCCATTCATAAAATGTTTCAAAGTAGGGACATCTTTATAGTCGATGTCACGCATTTGGTTGGTGCAGAAGGTGCAACGGCGCTTTCCAACAGGGTGTTTTTGCTTGGTGGAGAAAATAACTTTACTCATGGAAATGTTCAGGTTTAAGAGTTACAAATAATGAAGGCTTCCGTTTAGACCTTTAAGTCATCACCTTCCAGGATACTGTCAAGCTTTTTATCCAGTGATTTGGCGTCGGCTTTCTTTCCTTTGTCTTTCACCTCAGCTTTCTTAGGACTATCGTCCGCTTTATGGCTAGTTGACTTACTCGCTTTGTCATCCACTTTTTCAGTTTCTGCAGGAGTCACTTCCTCTTCGTATTCTTGATACTCATAGTCATCCGCAACGGTGATGAGTAAAAAACGAATCACATCTTTATCGATGCGAAGATGCTCATCCAACTCTTTATTAAAAGTACTAGGAAGCGTGACATTGTAAATCACATAAATCCCTTGATCGTGTTTGGCAATGGGATAGGCTAGTTCTTGCTTTCCCCAAATGTCTTTCATGTCCACCGAAGCTCCATTCTCACTCAAATAAGCCTCAAATTCTTTGAGCTTCTTCTCCACAGCAGAACTGAGGAGTTCGGGTTGTAAAATAAGGGCAAGTTCATACTTGCGATCCACTGCCTCGAGCACGCGAGCAGCTTCTTTTTTGGTCGCCATGATGTTATCTTTATGGACTAAATGCGGGCCCGATGGAAATCTTCGGACCAAAGATGTGTGGTAATTCTACACGAATTTGAATTGATTGCAAGGGATTTTGGTGTTAGAACGCCTTCCAAAATCACTTTTTATGCAAGAAATTCCAGAAATTAGAACAATAGACGAGTTTCAAAATTCTCAAAAGAGAGGTTGCTTCTACGGTGGATTTTTTTTCGCAAGAACTACGGAAAAATCTTGATTATTTTAGGAGTGGGTGCCGCCTCAGGTATTGCAAATATTGAGTATGGATCTCAAGCTGTTTTAACTGCAGGGCTAAAACAATGTGCCTATAGCACACTGTCAGCCGTCGTTTTGCTGAGTATCTACAATAAGTTAGCTGAAAAAACGCGTGAATCTGTAGTAGTGGCAGAATTGATTCCCGTTTTTAGTACCAACTTTGTTGACCATTTTAGCGAACTACGGTGTTCATAGCTTGCGAGGGACTGCCGAGCCGTTTTTGTCTACAATGCCAACAGCAAACGGCACTTGTCGGCTTTCCGATATGGCATCTGATAACAAGAACAAAAGAACTTCGGGAGGATATTGATCGTCTTAATTTAGGTAGTTTATACTAAAATTATTCGATTCAAAAAAGTTAAAAGTATTGGAAATTTTTTACTTCAGCTCAAAAGTTGCTTGAAATTTACCCCTTTCAAATGGGAACCTTTGCGGACGTTTATCGTTTGACTTGAATGTCATCACCACTTTCAGTGTTTGGTGCAGCGACTGCAATGCGTCCACTTTCAGTCTGATGAATGGTGTAGCCAATCCCTGTTTCACTTTCATTCAAAGGGTCTTCAGGCAAGTCAGTCAGATAGACTCCATCTTCAGCTAAAAAAGAAAGATCAACGCAGTCAACTGTTAGGGCTTCCGATTGAAGAGTGGGTTCGGGGGCTTCGGGCTCAGGTACTTCGACAGCTGCTTTACACACCTGATGACCAAAACCTTCATTTAGATTTTGATTTTCTACACGACAGCCATAACCACTTCCTGACAGCTTTTTGCCCCCATCCAATTCCATGATATTCCATGTGCCTGTTTGAGCGCACAATTCATTTCGCACGGGTTGAACGTCGCCAGAGCTGGCCAGTACTTCGTCAGGCTGACAACTAGTTCGAACATTTAGAATACTCTGTTTATTACTTGTGAGCACTTGGGCACTCATCAATTTTGGACTAAAAACTACCGGTGCTTGCACCGCATCTAAAATATTGCAAATCTCGGTCGCGTCAGTGGGAAGTTCGACGGGCAGTGCTCCACTATGGTCAATGCTATATTGATAAACCGCATCCAAAATGGTTCTCACATCTGCAGCACGTTGGCTATCTCTGGCTTGGCCCAATTGCTTGCCTGGATTAATAGCCAGGATAACAATCCCCGCCAAGATGGCGATGCCAGCGACCACCAATAGAATTTCGATGAGGGTAAACCCTTTTCGTTTCATTTTTTATATAGGATATTTGTTTTATCCACTAATTATAACATTTTCATAATAAATTGGCAATTTTTTTGGTAAAACTGAAAAATTAGGCAATCCTATAACATGACTCCTATGCAAAGATCAAAACAAAATTATATGAGACTAACTTTAAATCAAGCACTAGCTAAAAATACCAAGATTTTACTTTAATTCAAACACCGGTTCCACTTTGCTCAAACCCTTTAATTGGGGGCGGACGCGTTTGCGGTACATTGTTGGAGTGGAAGATTTTTGTCGTTTCCGTAAAGCCTTTTGTTCTTCCTCCGACATATGAATGACGCTTTGGCACTCCGCCGTGCAGCAGTTTTCCATTTTAGATTTGCACGTCTCGCATTGAATGAAAAGGAGGTTGCACATGGCGTTAGCACAGTTGGTGAAACTGTCACATTTTTCATCACATTGATCACATTCGGATAGCACATCGTCGCTCACGCGCTCACTAATACGCTCATCAAATACATAATTGGCCCCTTTAAAACGATTGGGGAGTCCTTTTTGTTGGACTTCGTGAGCATATTGAATGATGCCCCCATGGAGTTGGTTCACATCTTTAAACCCATGAGACTTAAGATAGGCACTGGTTTTTTCGCAGCGGATGCCACCAGTGCAGTAGAGCAAAATCTTTTCATCTTTCTTATCTTCCAACATTTCCTTCACCATCGGGAGTTCTTCTTCAAAAGTGTCCACATCCGGGCAGATGGCGTTTTCAAAGTGACCGATGCGGCTTTCGTAGGCATTGCGCATGTCCACAACAATGGCCCCATCCTCAATGCCCTGATTGAAGCTCTCGGCATCCAAGTGTTTTCCGATATTACTCCAATCATACTCATTCTCATTCAATCCGTCCGCCACGATTTGTTTTTTGAGGCGGACAATCAACTTCCAAAACGATTCTTTTTGTTCGAGCCCCACTTTAAACGGAACATCTTTGAATTCAGGTCGAGCATAAAGTTTTTCGACAAACGCCTCCCAATTTGGTTCGGGCACTGAAATCTGAGCATTGATCCCTTCGCTAGCGAGGTAGGTTCGCCCCAAAACCCCCAAAGCATCCCATTCTACATACAACTCGTCGCGTAGTTTTTGAGGATTTTCGATTTTGACGTAGCGATAAAACGAAACGGTTTTGCGTTTAAAATCTTCTTTCTCAAGCAGCTTTAAACATTCTTCTTTGCTGAGGGTGTTGCAGAGTCGAGGCATTTTTGTGATCTAACTAATAATATTAAGGCAATTTTGATTTTAACAGAAGGCAGTTTAAAAAACTACTGTGACTCTACTGTCTGGAGTGTTGTGTTAATTCCAATATACTACCTACTCTATTGCGGTATAAATCACAATCCCGCCTATCCATTAATTCAGCGTATAGCGTATTAAAACTTTTAACATCCGGTGTGTGGCCTCCTTTATTACATAATCTTTCAACAGCAACTAGCTTTGAGCTTGGAGTATAAATTGTTAAGTCATTGGTTTTTATGGGTCCTGGCACTCCAAATTCTCGACAAAACTGACTTGGAATGATTAAACCCTCCTCATCAGTTTCAAATCTATATATGACTGAAAAGGGCCTTAATATAAGCTCCCTCTGTTCATCAGAAAGGGTTTTTGAGATCTTGCTCCATCGTTCAATTTGCATGGATTTAAATTTAGATCCACATTTAAATATATCAGCAAGATCAGGTGATTCACTTTCCAATGCTCTCTTATGAGCACCCCTAAGAAGTTCTAACTCATTTTTAGCCTCATTTGGGTTCCACAATGAAAGGCGTTTGCTATGTTTTACGGCTTGATCAATGCCATTGTCCTCAACTACGCTGATTAATCCCAGTTCTAATAAATCAGGATCTATTTGTCCATAGTTTGCCTCTCCAGCAAATGGTACACGATTATCATTTATTAAGGTTTGCAATGATTTTAGGCCAAACTCTCCTTGGACAGCTTCACCTTCAAAGCCAAGCACTCCTTCAAAGCTAGCCGATGTGCTCCCGTGGAAATATTCTATTTTTTCGGCCATTAGTGAATTAAGAATCCAATATTATATTTAATTTATAATATTTTTAATAGAATGTCAAGTTATTGCCTAAATCAAAAAATGCTATCATATCACCATGACTTTTTTAAACCAACTCAACGATCGGCAGCGGGAAGCCGCAGAAACCCTCACGGGCCCCCTCCTCATTGTCGCAGGGGCGGGGAGTGGAAAGACGCGGACCTTGACCTATCGGATTGCCAATCTCATCCAGCAAAAAAAAGCTCTGCTCTGGCAAATTTTAGCCGTGACCTTCACCAACAAAGCCGCCAACGAGATGAAACAACGGGTGAAGCGACTCATCCAGTCGGAATTTGGGGAAGAGTCCACTCAGCCCATGATTGGGACTTTTCATTCCATTTGCCTGAAAATCTTGTGGAAGCATTATGAAAAAGTGGGTCGCCAAAAATCCTTCGTCATCTACGACACCACCGACACCAAGGGCATCATGAAGCGGCTCATTAAAGAGGCTAGAATCGACGATGAAAAAATCAAACCCCAGCTCGTTTTAGGGATGATCTCCAAAGCCAAAAACCGCCTCCAGTCCGCCAGTCAGTTTGCGGGCCGAGCGGGGAATTACTTCGAACGCTCCATCGCCGAGCTCTATACTGCTTACGAAAAACGCCTCGCCGAAAACAACGCGGTTGACTTTGATGACCTCATCATGCTGACCGTTCGCCTTTTTGAAAACCACCCCGAGGTCCTTGAGGAATATCAAGAGCGTTGGCGTTATCTGAATGTTGATGAGTATCAAGACACCAATCACGCCCAGTACACGCTCACTAAGCTCCTGGCTAGCAAATACCGCAATTTGTGTGTCATCGGCGACTCCGATCAATCCATATACGCGTTTCGAGGGGCAGACATCAACAACATCCTCGACTTTGAAAAGGATTACCCCGATGCCAAAATCATCAAGCTGGAACAAAATTACCGTAGTACTCAGACTATTTTAGATGCCGCAGATGCCATCATCGAAAAAAACCAGCAGCGCAAAGCTAAAAAAATGTGGACCGAGCAAGAAGGCGGGGATTTGATCGAAGTCATCCATGCCGAATCTGAGCAAGAAGAAGCGCGGACCATCACCCAAGAAATCGAACGGCTACGAGAAAAAAGTGAAGCCCAACTCTTAGACATTGTTATTTTGTATCGCACCAACGCCCAATCTCGCTTGCTCGAAGAAGCCATGCTGCGATTCGGTTTCCCCTACAAAGTGATTGGCGGGGTCAAGTTCTACGCCCGTAAAGAAATCAAAGACTTACTTGCTTACCTCCGCGTGCTCGTCAACCCCAGCGACACCGACAGTTTGCTCCGCATTATCAATGTGCCCTCGCGCCGCATCGGCCAAACCACCGTTCAAAAACTCCAAGCCTTCGCGTTGTCTCGCTCTCTCAACTTATCAGAAGTCCTCAATCACATCGAAATGGTCGAAGCGATCAGTTCCCGCACGCAAACTCAAATCAAACACTTTTGGCAACTTTTTCGCAAATGGGAGTTGGACCGCCAGTCTAAATCCGTCTCGGAGTTGATGCGACAAATCGTCAAAGATATCAATTATGAAGGCTACTTAAAAGACGGTACGGAAGAAGGGGAGATGCGCTACGAAAATATCTTGGAGCTCATTTCCGTTGCCTCCAAATACGATGGGCTCGATGCCGAAATCGCCCTCATTTCCTTTCTCGAAGAGGTGGCGCTGGTGGCCGATGTCGACAACCTGAATGACAGCGAAAATCTTGTCACCCTCATGACCCTCCACTCCGTCAAAGGCCTTGAGTATCCTTATGTGTTCATTGCTGGATGCGAAGAATCGATCTTCCCGCATTCACGCTCGCTGATGGACCAGCAGGAGATGGAAGAGGAACGCCGCTTGATGTATGTGGGAGTGACTCGTGCCATGAAAAAACTCTACCTCCTGGCGGCCAAGCGTCGCATGCTCTATGGCGATTTTCAGTCCAACAGGCTCTCTCGTTTTATCGAAGATATCCCGAGTCAGCTCATTCAATCCACTGGCATGAGCCGATCTCGAACAGTCTCATATTCACCTTCTGAAGGCGAGGTTCCGGAACCTCGCCTTCAAGCAAAGCAAGAGTTGGGCGAAGACAAATTTGCCGATGGCGATCGCGTGGTTCATCCCAGCTATGGGGAAGGGCTTGTTGTAGAGCGCCGAGGCGATCTTGTCACAGTCGCCTTCGATGACAAGCTTTATGGCCTCAAAAAATTCGCCGCCAACATCGCGCCGATTCAGAAGGTCGAAAAAGGTTCAGAGGATGAGGATCTTCCTTTTTAATTTGGAATACTTAGGTATATACTTTGAATGAGGATGGGTATATACTTTATTCTTAGTTACAAATTACGAGTGACTAATTACGAATTTATTTTTTGAGCGTTTAGCAGTCAGCGCACAGCGTTTAGCTTTTTAAAATAGGGTTTTTAGCTAATCGCTACTCGCTATTCGCTAATCGCTTGCTGAAAAAAGTACTGAGATGATGGTCAGCATTTTAAAGAGGATTAGGTATATAGTTGGGCAGAGGGTGGGTATATACTTCATCTCAGGCAGAGCGTTGATCCATCCTAGAGATTGAGTTAGAATAGCCCCTTATTCTCTCATTGCCTTCCCGCAATGAATGGAAATTTATCAATCCAAATTCGAACGTCTGCCCGGAACGCGTTACAAAGAAGTCTATGACAAGGCATTTGCTTATTATTCAAAAATCAAAAAACGAACCAAGCGTCAACCCTACGTCCGTTCCAAGTACTTTGGCAAACAAAAGGTCTTTTTGAATTTGTTTTGGAGGCATCTTGATCAGAAAGATTGGAGAGATCGTGCAAGGCGACTTAGGCTTTTTATGGCAGGTATAGATTTGCTAAGGAATACAAAATTAAATCCGCAATCTAAAGAAAACCCGAATAAACGATCCGAAATACAACACCGTTTTTACGGAGTGACTAAGTGTGGAAATAAATTTGCTGTACAAATAAAAGAGAATAAACGATCTGGAAGACGATTCTTAATCTCCATTTTTCCCTACAAATAAAAAAATCTCTCCACCCCGTGTAGTATATAAACTACGGTCGAAAGATTTTTTCACTAACTCCATTCTATCACAACGCATGACTCTCTGTCAATTTTAGGCTAAACTAAAAGATGTCTCATATCAAAGCCATGTCCAAACTCAAACAACTCAAAACACTGCTCCACGCTCAAGGATTGTGGGCTAAAAAAAGTCTGGGGCAAAATTTTTTGGTGGATGAAATGGCACTGGATCAAATCATCCAAGCCGCCGAACTGTCTCAAAACGATCAGGTGGTCGAAGTGGGTCCGGGAACCGGTTTTTTAACCGAACGACTGATTCGCGAGGCCGGCCACGTGACCAGTATCGAATTGGATTCAGACATGGTTCAACTCCTCAAAAAGCAATTTTCGCTGACCAAGAATTTGACCATGGTGGAAGGGGATATCTTAAAAATGAGGATTAAGGATTATGGACTAAGGACTAACGCCTATAAAGTGGTGGCGAATATACCTTATTATATAACCTCCCCGCTCATTCGACATTTTTTGGAAACCGAAGCTCGTCCAAGCCTCATGGTTTTACTGGTTCAAAAAGAAGTGGCTGAAAAGATTTGTGCTCTGGATGGAAAGAGTTTGATCACAGTCCAAACCGCTATGTTTGGAAAAGCAGAATACATTGCCACCGTGCCAGCCAATTCCTTTTACCCAGTTCCCAAAGTAGATTCCACCATTTTAAGGATTCGCGTTTATGATGACCCACTCATTCCCGAAGCTCAACGCAAAGATTTTTTGCGAATGGTGAAGTTTGGCTTCAGTCAAAAGCGGAAAAAATTGTCAAACTCCCTGGGGGCTGGCCTCCATCAAAAACCCGCCGAGGTCCGAATCTTGTTGGAAAAAGCTGGCCTCGATCCCAATGTTCGCGCAGAGGCCCTAGAAATAGACGATTGGAGACGCTTATTTAAAATCCTCAATCCCTGATGTTCTATTTTGTTGCCATCATTTCCTTGCTGGGTTACGGCGTCCAATTGGCCCTACTGGCTCATATTTCCAGAAAGGTCGACGCCCTAGACATGAGTTTTTATCGCAATTTCTCCTTTCTCGTCACCTTATCGCCACTGCTACTACTTGCCTCACCTCAAGAAATTCTGGCGGTTTTCAAATTCTGGCCACAGTTAATCATCATGGGGTTCGCCGCCGTGATTGCTCTATGGGGAACTTTTGCATCCTTCCGTTATTTGCCGGTGGGCGTTTCGAGTGCCCTCAAAAAAGCCTTCAATACCCTGTTTGTGATTGTGGCCAGCTTATTGGTTTGGGGAGAGATCCTCACACTTGCAGAATGGCTTCTGATCTCGGTGATCATTTTGGCCATTGTATTCCTTGGCTTTCAAAAGAATCACATGGAGCATCTCGATGCTCGAGTAATGAAAGGTTTTGCTTTGATTTTTGTGTCTGCGATTCCTTCAGGTTTGACCGTTTATATGGCAGGGGATTTAGCACGTCGGGTCAACCCTTTTGTAGCCGGTTATTTTTGGGAGGCCTCCATTGCCATTGCAGCAGCGACTACAATTATAATCCGATATCTCATCACCAAAAAATCTTTCAAGTGGTTGGGATTCAAAAAAGCTGGAAAGATAGCACTGGCTGCTTGGCCAACCCTATTGGGGACTGGGGGATACACCCTTGCCGTCACACTCGGGCCCATCGGTTTAGCGGCTAGTATCATCATGGCTTCAGTTGTGGTATCCACGCTCATGGCCCACTTTTTACATGATGAGAAACTCAATGTAAAACAGTGGCTGGGAATAATCGTAGTCGTCTTAGCGCTGGTAGCTTTAAAATTATTTTCCTAGAAACGAAAAAGTAGTTTGGTCATTAAAGATTTTTTAAAGTTAATTAATGCTTAACATTTGCATAATACAAAAAAATATTTTATAATAAGTTGAAGGTTCATTTACTTCTTAAACAAAAACAAAAATGGAAAACCACCCTTCTCACAAGCCGAACCGAATATTTTTGGCACTGATCGTTGCCGTATTCGTTTTGATGCTTGTCACTCTATTTGTCGTCAGCCCAACGTCGGCTGCAAAAAAAGGATACGATGCTTATATGGCTAAGTCACAAGCTGCATCAGCAACAGTAAATGTTGGTGACGAAATCACCTATACTTACGAAGTGGCAAACGATGGGCCAGAGTTGGCCGAGGACATTCTTGGTGAAATCAAAACGTCACCCAATGAAAATTTCCTACGTGTGAGCTCCACTCAAGGGAGTTGTGTACCGGAATCATCAACTGGTGAAGGGGTAGAGCGAATTGCCTGTGATCTAGGCGATATCCCTGTCGGAGGTTCTGTTGAGGTGACACTAGTGACAGAAGCGGTTCAAGCCAGCACCATGAACAACTTCTTTACCATTGAAAACAAAGACCAAAAAAACGCCAATAATAAGGCGAAGGTCCAAATTACCATTGAAGATGATGGTGATACAGGTGCTCAGGCGGACCTCTCAGTTGAACTGACTGGTCCCCCAACCGCTACAGCTATTGGACTCATTGAATACGAAATTGGTGCGTTTAATGCAGGTCCTTCTACAGCTGATGTAGAAGTTACTATTCCTGCTAATGCAGACCTAACCTTTAATCAAGTCACTCGAAGTTCAGACCCTAACTTTGTCTGTGACGAAGATTCAGCCATTCCAAGTCAAGTAAACTGTGTTTACACCAGCATGGCTCCTGGTGCCTCTGCTACAGCTGGTATCTGGTACGACCTTGGTAATGTAGGAGCTGGTACAACTATTGACCAAACTGCTACCATCACCAGTAATCTGACTGACCCTAATCCAGCTGATAACACTTATACATGGCGTGTTGTGGCAACCAATGATGCAACGGCTGATGTTTCAGTCGTTAAACGTGGTCCAGATACCGCTGTTTCAGAAGGAGAGGTATCTTATACTATTGTTGTGACCAATGATGGTCCTTCAACCGCTTCAATCACTTTAACCGATACGCTTAATTTCGGTATTTGTGGTGATGGAGGTGCCGGAAGTGTTGAGTGTGTCAACTCAGACCACCCATCAGCCGATTGTTCAGCCAGTGGTCCTACTACGGGTGTCATTTGTGAACTTGAGTTGCTTGCTGGTGAAACGGCTACCCAAACGGTTAGTAGCACACTAGAAAGACTTTCTTCAGGAACTCGTGTGCCTACGACTGCTACAGCTACAGTGAATGGAACCATCACTGATCCTGATCTTTCAAATAACACTGCCAATCACGAATTGGTGATTGTAGATGCAACCAGCGAAGCTGACCTTGCAATTCAAAAATCAGGTCCTAACGATGCTACAGCTGGTGCAACCGTTGAATTTGCTTTGATTCTTCCTGCACTAGCCACGGGGTCTACCCCAACTAGCGTTACCGTTACCGATGAACTCAATGATCCTGCCTTCACCAATCTTGTGTCAATCACACCATCACAAGGAAGCTGTGAAGAAAATGTAGCTTCATCTGGATTCACTTGTAACATGGGTATCATGGAAGAAGGAGATTCGGCTTCAATTACCTACGAAGTAGAATTGGATGCTGGTTTGGCTCCTGGTACAACGATTACCAATACAGCCAACATTTCAGGTTCTGCTGGAGTGGCTGATCCTGATCGTTCAAATAACTCCGACACTATTGAGATGACCGTAATAGGGGAAACATCAAGCCTATTCACCCTTGAAAAAACCGGTCCTGCGACGGCAACCGCTGGTTCAACCTACACTTACACCGTACGTGCAGGTAATATCAGCGCTACCGCGCAAGATGCAACCATCACTGATCCGATCAACGATCCAAACCTCACGTTTGTAGCGGCTCGATCAGCAGACAGTGCCGTTGATTGTTCTGCCTCTGGTTCAACCGGCGCCAATTGTAGTATCACTGGACTGGCTCCTGGAGCCACCGCTGAAATCTCTGTCGAAGTACAAGTTGCAGCTACTGCTCAGTCTGGAGACACCATCTCAAACGAAGCGTCTCTAACAGACACTGATGAAGATGGACTTTCTAATGGTTGGGAATTAACCGTTAACTAGTCCTGACATTTTATCTTCGAACAAGATAATCATCAAAGCGTCTGATTCATCGGTCAGGCGCTTTTTTGATGGGAATCAATTTGTATTTAAAGCCAAAAAATGGTATAATGGCAAGATAATTTAATCGATCTTGATTAGCTCAAATGACCTTGAATCCTCTTTTCTTTAAACGGGCGCTCTCCAAAACTCAACTCATTTTTTCATCGCTCATTGCCACGATTTTGGCAACCTCAGCTTTATTTGTTGTCGTGCATGCCAATCGGGCCATTGAAGCGGATTTGATCATCACTCAACCCGTCAAGCCCTCTGCCATTCAGGTGGGCGAGGTCATTCAATATCAGATGGCCATCAAGTCGGACATCGGCCTCTCTAAAAATATTCGCCTCGTTGGTGATTTGCTCTATTCAGACCCATCCACTATACTACCCCCGCTAACCGTCATTCCGACCCACGGCAGCTGCCAGATTTCGACGACAGAGCTGGGGCGCTACGAATGTGAACTGGGCGACCTGGAACCAGGTGATCTCATTCTTTTGACCGTGACGACCGATGCGGTAAAGACCATCAGTGGCCCGCCCGAGGTCATTGCTAACACCGCCTTTGTCTATTCTGAGGCCATCGAACTCGACATGTCTAACAATCAAAGTTATCGGCAAACGCAAGTCCTATTTGAGTAATGCTTGACTTTTGGCGTCAAAAATGAGATCATGGCTGACCTTCCCGGCATCTTATTTTTTTGCGTGATGGGAAGATTTTTTAAATACATTTTGTTGGCTGGCTTTGGTTTTTTGCTGGGTTTTGGGCGATGGTTTGTGTCCATCCATGAGCCTAGCAAAAACGACATCGATTTTTATAATGGCCAAGAGGTCGAGTTTGAGGGCCTTGTCAAACTTGTCGACATTCGTCAAGATTCAGTCAAATATACCCTTGAAATTCAAGAAGATCTCGTCTCGGGGCAAGTGCTGGTCACTCTGCCCAAATACCCTCAATTCAATTACGGGGACTTCGTGCTTGTGTCCGGAGAACTTCAAGCACCAGGGGAATTCAACGGTTTCAACTACAACGACTATCTCAGTCGCTTCGACATTTTTTCGGTGATGTATCACCCCGACGTTAAACTCGTCGAATCGGGCCATGGAAATATCTTCTGGCAAGGAATGACCTGGCTTCAAAATAAGTTCATGCAACAAATCAACATCCTTTTTCCCGAGCCCCATGCCAGTTTCGAGGCTGGGCTGTTGGTAGGAGCTAGAAAGGGGATTCCCGACGAACTCATGGAAAAGTTCAACATCACCGGCCTAACTCACATCATCGCGATTAGTGGTTACAACATCACCATCATCATCGTTTTTGTGATGTGGATACTCAAAGGCCTGCCTCGAAAAATGGGTTTTCTGGTCGCCATTGGATCCATTGTCCTCTTCACCTTATTCGTGGGAGCCAGTCCAGCCGTCGTGCGGGCCAGCATCATGGGGATTTTAGGCTTGATTGCCCTCAATTACGGACGCCAAAACAATATTCACCTCACCATTCTCTGGTCGGCGGCTTTAATGGTGCTCTGGAATCCCCGCATTTTGGTCTATGACGTCGGCTTCCAACTTTCCTTTGCCGCAGTGATGGGGCTGATTTATGTGGCTCCGCACTTTGAACGATATTCCCAAAAACTCCCCGAAGCCTTTGGAATTCGAGAGGCGATCGTTATGACCTTGGCCGCTCAAGTGATGGCCTTGCCCATCATCATCTACAATTTTGAACGTCTCTCCATGATCGCCCCTATCTCCAACTTGCTCGTTGCTTTCGCCCTGCCTCCAGCAATGCTTTTTGGTTTTGTCGCCGTCCTGATCTCCTTTATTTTTCAACCTTTGGGCATGGTCTTTGCCTACCTTACTTGGGGGATTTTGACCTACATCATCAAAATCATCGAGTGGACCGCTTTGATTCCCTACGCCTCCGTCGATATTCCAGGAATGAAGCTGTGGATGATGGTGGGGTATTACGTGGGGTTGGGGATGGTTTTACTGTGTCTTAACCGTAGAGGCGCGATTAATCGCGCCTCTACGGTTAAAGTTAAATAAATATAAAAATGAAACGCTCAGGTATTGACAATATTAAAATATATGATATATTAATTATCCTGTTTTAATTTGTTAAGGTTCCGCTTATGCCACCACGAAATCCAAATGCACTCGCAAGTTTAATAGCAGTAGTCGCTGTGTCTGGAGCTCCAATTCCCGAGCGCGCCGTGGGAGATGTACGTGAGGTATTGCACGAGCGAGCCTTGAGTGAAGGCAAAGCAGGGGATCAAGCCCTTGGAGATACCCCCCATCCAGAAACTCTTTTGTCTGGTGAACTTGATCGCGTAAAAGCAGTTGTTGATTCTCCATCAGAACGCCGAGACGCCATGGCTGAACTGTTAGAGGATCAAAGTACTCCACCAAACGACCGCAGTACCCTCAAAGCACTCCTAAAATAGTCTATCTGTTGTACAAAGCCGACCGGATTCCAAACGCCGGTCGGCTTTTTTTAATCATCAAGGGGTTCACCATTCAACAACTTATTCAGATCCACTTTCGTATCTTCATTGGTTTCCATTTTTTCAGCGTTCATAATCAAGTCACGTGTTCCGTCTGGCCAATTTTCCTCACCCCACTCCGACAAGAGCCGAATGGACAAATTGCGATTGCGAGTCACTGGATTCTGCAAGCCAAGTTCAACCAGCTCGAATCCTTTTCCTGGAAAATTCCGCAATGCTTGAAGCATGGAATCGAGCTTATTGTGATGGGTAAAATCCTCTATTTCACTTCTATCTTGGGGCCCTATGGCCATCTCATTCACAGGTAGGTCACCTAGGGCAAATTCAACGAGGCGGTCCATCTGTTCTGAATCTGCCTTTGAAGTCGCAAGGTACCACAGGTAGGTTTTGGATGAGTCTTTATTCAATCGCTTCCAATAACTCTCCCACAGATCGATATCAAGCAAGCTAGCCACCTGGTTCAGTTGATAAAATTCATCGTCCTCCACAAGATCTTTTTGCACTTCAATGAACTCTGGCCATTTCGGGTCGTCCAAAATTTGATTAATTTCAAGGATTAATTCGCTTTTAAGCGAATCAGTCCAACCTTTTTCTGCTCTCGAAGGCCAATCTGCTTCATCATTTTCAATGAAACGTTTTACTGAATTCAGCACCAAATAATCTCCAAAATGCTGCTCCATGGCTTCAATTTTTTCAACATACAGTCGCGTGGCTTCAGCTCCACCTGCATAGGCATCAATATTTTCTGCCGGTCCTCCAATGATTAAGGCTTGAAGGATATCACCCGCCGAAGTCAGTTGCTCACGAGTCAGCGATTCATTCGACAGCCATTCTTTCAGGCCCCCTGTCTCAGCCACTGTGTAGGCCGTGTATTCATACATGATGGAATTTTTATAACCCTCTTCTAACATCCACTGCTTAATTTCTGGATCGGTGGTCTCGGCCAATCGATCAATAATATGGATCCTTCCCCAGCCCTCCACAAGCGGTCCTAACCTTCGCAATACAGCTTCATATTGTTCTTTGTCGTTGAGGATGTTATTTGCAGCCACGATAGAATACAGAGTGAACTCCTCATGTTTTCCCAAGGTGATGACAGCCTCTAGGTCTTCTTTATTACCGATGACACCAAGTAAAGAAATGCCGAATTTAACCGGGCCTCGATCTGGCCCCTTGAAGGCCAGCCATCGAGCATAGTCATGTAAATAAGGATTGACCGGCATTTTTCGATCTGCAATTTCATCAAGAACCAGATCGATCACGTTGATGAGTTCATCTTTCTTTAGGGTCTCGTAAAGTTTGACCTTATCGTCCAGGTTATTTGTCTGGGCAATGGAATCAATTAAATCAGCCATTTTTTCGACTTCTTCCGCAGCCTCTTCTTGGCTCAAATGATAGCCAAAAACACCATCAAAGGCACCTGGAGCCCAACCAATTTGATCTCCTTCATATTTTCTTTGCGTGTCAGGAAGTTCAACAAAATCTTGATCCAACTTTCCGTGATCATCGATGTGACTCTCGATGTGTTCATGAATAGAATCCAGATTGTACCAAGGGGTGCCCTCCTTATTTGGAGTCCCACCATTATCAAGAACGACGACCAGCGTACCAAGGGAAAATAATATAAATAGGGTCCACAGCCAGGCTCTTAAATTACTCATTGCTCTAGATTAAAGTATATACTAACCCTCTACCCAACTATATACCCACCCTCCACTAAACACTGGGGTTCATCTTGATACTTTTTTTCTGCTAGCGATTAGCGAGTAGCGAATAGCGATTAGCTAAAATAGATCTTAGAATAGAGCTAAACGCTATACGCTGACCGCTAAACGCTCTGAGGTAAGACTTAGTCCTTAGTTCATAGTCGCTAGTGCTTGAGAAAAAAGTATATACCTACCTCAACCAAAAGTATATACCTATCCCGCTCCATTCACCTCTTTTTTGTAATTTTGAAGCACCCGTCTTAAACTCTCTTCCAGTGGTGGCATGTGCACTCCCAAGGCTTCTCGTTTGTCGGTATTCAAGACTGTGTTCGAGCGGCGCGCATTCAGTTTGGCTTGATCTTCATCCGACATGACGTTGATCTCGTAATTCGGATCCACGATTTCTTTGTAGACGCTCATGATGCCCACATGGTTCATGGCCCCCATATTGGTCATGTTCATCACCCCGGTTTCTCCCATCTCCATCAACTTGATGGTCGCAGGGATGAAATCTTCCATCACGGTACACGAATTGGTCATGTTGATCATTTGAGGATATTGACAAAGCTTATCGATCAAATTCTTTCGATGTGAGCTCCCCATGATCGGGATACGAATTCGCAGCTGAAGCACGTTGGGAAATTCTCGCAAAGCCTTATCCGAAAGCACCCGAGTCCGGCTGTAAAGGGAGCCAAAGAAATTCGGCTCATCCTCTTCCGAGTAGCCTTTACCCTCGTTGTCCCCATCATAAATACAACCACTACTCATGTGGGCGACTTTAAGATTTTTTTCAAGCGCAGCTGTCGCCACATTCACCGCGCCAGACAGATTCACGCTATAAGTTTCTCCCGGTTGATCTTCACACCAGTCCACATTCGGCTTTCCAGTGATTCCTGTGGCATTGACCACGTAATCCGGTTGATGCGTTTCGATCGCTTGTCGAACCTCATCTAAATTGCGTACTTCAATCCGAGGGTCGGCCACCTCATATCCCTTTTCCAATAAAGCCTCTTTCAGCTGAGAGCCAATAAAACCAGTGCTACCCAGGAGAAGAATTTTTTGCATGATATTAAATTTATAGAACTAATTTTAGCTGGTAGGGCATCGCCCCATCATGATTTGTTTGATGGTTTCAGTATCTTCCTTCGGAAACCAGATAACCATTCTACGGTCCATCGTGGTTAAGGTCAAGGCGTTCAATTTTAATTTGGGATGTAAATAGTGCCGGATGGATCCCCATTTATTAAACTTAGCCTTCTGAATTTCAGCAAAATTCACAAACACATTGTCCGGACGTCGCATCAAAAGTTCTTTAGGCGACTTTCCTTGAAAATGCTGAGCTTCAGCCATCTCAGCTTCCTCAATTTTACGAAGTCGTTTACGACGCCACATCAATCCCCCCATCATCAACCAGAAGCGTTGCTGGACTGTGCCCCCTCGATGAATCAGATAAAGCCCCTCTTTTTCAATATATAAATTACACCCCATCCCCCCGGTAGCACCCAAGGCTAAATTGTGCCAATTGAAGGGTTTGGCCACAGTCAGCAAGGCTTGTTCAGTTTGATACAAAGTGGACATCGTTTGATAAATTTACACAGGCTCATCATACCATTTAGACCCGAATCATGCATCTAAATATCAACGCCCAAATCCACACTGGGTTCATTTTCAAGATTTTCATTTTCAAGATTCTCATACCACCGAAGCTCATGCTCCAAAATAGCCTGCTCTACTTCATCTTTTTGACTCATGATCACTGTTTCACGCAGTTCCTGAAAACTCGGGCTTTCCTTCAATCCAATCGTGTTGTAAACCAAGTAAAAACTGGCGGACAAAAATAAAACCGCCCCGGCAATGGTCACAATGAAGAGGGCGACGACCTTCAGAGCTTTTTCTAAAAGAATGAACAGGCTTTTGATGAATTCAAAGAGGTATAAAAATATTTGCCCAATCAGACTGAATAGCTTCTTAAAAAAGTGTCCGATAACGACCACGACACTTCGTCTTTCACGAAGCTCTTTTTGATGTTTGGTTTCTTTAATGACTTTCATTTGAACGAGGTTAGAGGATGATTTATTTCATTGTATTGCAAGGTACTGTTTTATGCAAGTTTTTTGTTGGTGAATAACAATGTTTTTGCTAATATATGGCCATAACTTCCAAATGACATGAAATTAAAACGAATAATTTTTACCCTTTTTACCCTCAATTTTATTTTTTTGAGCACGCCTTTTGCCAAGGCGCTAGAATCTCAATTTAGCGATGTGAGCCCAGGTGACGAACATTTTGTTGCCATCGAATATCTGACTCAACATGAAGTCATAAAAGGCTATCCCGAAGGACACTTTGGAGGTGATTTGACTATCAATCGGGCGGAGCTAATGACCTTGATGGTCAGATCTTTGGTGGGGCCGGTGGATTCCGAAGTCTATCACAGCTGTTTTGTGGATGTAGTTCAAGAGTGGTTTGCTCCCTATGTTTGTTATGCAAAACAAAAGGGCTGGATCAGTGGCTATCCCGATGGTTATTTCCGCCCAAGCAATGAAGTGTTGGGGTCCGAGGCCTACAAAATCATCCTAAATCCTTTTTTTAAGGCAGAGATTGAGGCTCAAACACTGGAAGAAATCATAAAAAATTTAAAAGGCCGTACGACAGACTTAAACGATTGGTACGCCCCCTATTACACGTTTGCTAGACAGAAAAAATTGGGGTTTTTCAACGCCGAGAATCACGTTTCTCGATCCGAAGTGGCCGAATTTTTATTCAAGACAAAGCTTACTAACGAACAAGGATGGGGGTCTTATGACTCATATTTGAGAGATGAATATCTTAAAAAATCAAACAATCAATCCTTAATCAGCAATGAGTCAAAATGTTATCGGTTCAATCGAGGGCTCGAGTTTGACTTTTTTGATCAGTACATCGCTGAAAAATATAGCGAGCACAGCTCCAGAAAAATTTATGTTAATGACTCACTTTACGACCAGAAAATAACCAATCAGCCATCTGTTTATCTCAGCAATGTGTGTGCCCTTCAAGACGGAAGTTGGAAGATTATATTTAGTTTGTTCCCGGGGAAAAATGATGAGTTTTCACTTCACATGCTCCATATTGATTCTCAAGAAAAGGTGGTGGATGAACAAGTGCACGCCTGTAGTCCGTTTGAATTTTCCTTCAGTATCCTTGGACACTCCCTTTTTGACCCCATCTCGGACCCCGACAGTTTAGAGCTGCTCGATTGCTCCTACGCTAAGGATAAAAATAAAGTCTATACCTCCGATGATGACATTAAAGACGCTGACCCGGCCACCTTTGTCTCATTAGGTTTTCCTTATTCAAAAGACAATCGATCCGTTTTCTGTCGCTACAATAAAAGCAACACCATAGATGTTAAAACAATTGAAGTGCTCAAAACAACTGATTTCTACGAGGGAGAAAGCATGTCCTATGCTAAAGATAAAAACAGCGTCTACTCTTATTGTGAGGTACTTGAGGGATTGGATCCAGAAACACTGGTCGTTTTATCAAACGAATATCTCAAAGATAAAAATGATGCTTATTATTTAGAGGAACCAATGCAGGCCGATCCTGAAACGTTTGAATTTTTAGGAGGGGAATTTGCCAAGGATAAAAATCATGCTTACTTCCGAGAAGATGTAGTCATGGATGTGGATCCAAATGATTTTAAACACCTTAAAGGTTACTACGCCACCGATGGAAAAACGGTCTACTTTATGGATGTGCCCTTAGATGGCTTTCATCCAGATAAATTTGTGACCCTGGACGATCAAAAATACGACGAATATATTAATTATGCAACAGATGGTGAAAGCATTTATTACGGATACAATAAAATTCAAGGAGCTGACCCATCAACATTCGAAACATTGAATAATGGTTACGCTAAAGACAAAGGAAATGTCTATCATTATGCAGACATCACCTCGTTTGATGCGCCTAGTTTTGAAGTTTTAAATTCTCTCTACACGAAAGACAAAGATAAAGTTTATTACAAAGATTCAATCATTAAAGGAGCTGATGCAAATACCTTCATGTTGATGGATAATGATTTAGCAAAAGATAACAGATATCTGTATAAAAACGATGATCCGTTGATCGGTTTAGGGTTGGATGTGAATACGGCCTCAGCCATCGACAGCTCAGCGGTTAAAGATGCTAGTGGTTTGTATTGCCTGATTTATGAAGCAAGAGAAAAAGGCGATAGAACAGAAGTGAATTGTTACCCCGAAGATCATTTTAAGCTTTAAATAAGAGGGGGACCCAAAAATGTGCGTAGACTGAAATAGGAAGCTCGAAAGAGATTCATATGCAAGCCAAAGGAGTCCTCAAAAAATGTGAAGCGCAGCGGATTTTTTGAGGATGAGACCCAAAAGTACGCATATGCTGAAGAAGGATGTCTCGGTAGAGCATCATTCGAAAGCAGGAGTGCACTTTTGGGTGGTGGGTCAGCTGGGACTTCCCGCATCTCCACTCTGCTTCGTGCGGGATAAACTTCTCGTCCCAGAACCCATCCTTAAAAAACCCTTTCAGGAATTCAGTGTTAAGTATTGTGGTGGGTCAGCTGGGACTCGAACCCAGGACCAAAGGCTTAAAAGGCCTCTGCTCTACCAACTGAGCTACTGACCCGTGTTGTCATTTCGCGTGAAACTCTTTTCTGGTTGGTGACAAAAAAGCCCACCAATAGTAAGCAACTTGCCCCAAAAAGTCAAATCGATATTTTTTATTATCCTTACAGAATGTAGAGAGGGGAAATGGTGTATATTGAACAAATATTTTATACATTAAGTATATACTCACCCTCTGCCCAACTATATACCTATCCTCTGCAGAATGTTGGGGGTCATCTCAGTACATTTTTCAACAAGCGACTAGCGAATAGCGAGTAGCGATTAGCTAAAATAGATCTTAGAACAGAGCTAAACGCTACACGCTAATCGCTATACGCTAATCGCTATACGCTAATCGCTATACGCTAATCGCTACACGCTCAAAAAATCAATTCGTAATTAGTCACTCGTAATTTGTAACTAAGAATAAAGTATATACCCACCCTCACCAAAAGTATATACCCACCCTACACCTTCATGTCACTCCCGAGCCTTTATGGTCCACGAGCTTGGCGAGTGGTTTACCAAAAAGGTGAACTTGGGAGTCTTTTTGAATTCTGAGCATCAATATTCAAAGACTCCAAGGTCAAGCCTTGGAGTGACAACCATTTTTTCTATCTCTCAATGAAGGCGGGGTTT
>JAUHWS010000072.1 GCA_030427295.1 bacterium
TTATTTGGAAATTGCGACATTGGAAATTGGTCATTGAAAAAAAGTATATACTAAAGTCAACCCAAAGTATATACTCACCCCAAACCTCAATGTCACTCCTGAGCCTTTATGGTCCACGAGTTTACGAGTGGTTTACCAGAAAGGTTAACTCGGGAGTCTTTTTGAATATTGAACATCTAAATTCAGACAACTCTAGGGTCAAGCCCTAGAGTGACAAACGGTTATTTATTTTTCATTCGACTGTTAGAGTTTTACGACTCACCGGCAGCTTAGAATCTTTGTGTGGATTGCTAGCTGGCTTATCCATTGATTTTCCTCTCTAAAAATGCTAAAATATAGAGATTAATTTTACCTCATGAAAGCCGCTATTTTAGATCCGATTTTTGCGTCCGAACTTCTCGACACCCGAGAGAAGTGGCTGATTGTGCGTCAGATTAAAAAAGGCCGTCTGACAAATGAGCAAATTGAAGGGATTTTAAAGCTCCTCCAAAAAGAAGTCGATTTTGTGAGGCAAGCTGGACATCATTTGGATCAAAATTATCTTCAGGCTTTGAAGGCCTGGCACTTGGAGGTGGATCGTTTGTATCATCAACAGGTGGTTCAAAAAAAGCATGTAGCCAGTGAATTTCAGCATGAAGAGGATAGTCAGGCGGCGGATGACTTATTAAATGATTTATAAATGACGCCATCCTTCGAACAGCTCCGGCCCGAGGATAAACTGACTTCTGATTTGTCGGGAAAAATTCAGCAGGTTCAAAACGAGATTGATCAAAAATTGGGGGCTTTGGAGGACGCATCGGATTTATCATCGACTCCAAAAGCACCATTGGAATCTCAGAAATTGGCTTTGGCTGCTGAATGGCTCAAACAACAACTCCCTGAAGCGGTTCGAGAGGCTATCCTTGATGATGCCGATGTGGAAAAACGAATGGTGACAGCCTTGGCTGGTTACGAGGGTTTGACTCCACAGCAGGCCCAGGATTTTGTGTCTGCTTTACCCGATAACGATTCAATGCTCGGATGAAAGCCGTTGCCTTAGAAAAGGCCTTGCATCAATGGGAATCGGAAGAGCATTCTGTGGAGGAAAAACTCTTAGCTTTGCAAAAAGCCGTCTTTCTTCATTTGGGTCTCAAAGAAGATCCTGACTATTACATCGACAAAGGCAAATTCTTCGATCGATTTGTAGCAGGATTTGTGAGTAGTTTTTTTTGGCGACTCAAGGATCTCTCTTTCATTGTTTTGGACCCGCTTCATATTTTTGACATTATCACGACATTTGTGAAAGTGTTTTTTACACATCCACTCAAAATGCTCCGCCAGATTTTTGGCACCTGGACTTGGTCCTTCACGCATGGTTCCTTTGGAATGGGAATGATGGTGGCCTCGGCTTTACAGGCCTTTATTGTGGCGGCTTCGGTGGCGATGGTGGCGGAAGGGGTGGTGGCCGGTTCTGCCTCGGCGTCCACGGCGGTCACGGAATCCTTTGCGTCGGAATTTAGCTATGTTTCTGGAAAATTTTCAGGGGTGGCTCAATCGGTGCAGAAGGGGGCGTCTTACACGACTAAACTTTTTACTGAAATTCAAACGAATCCTCAGTTGATTTTGGCGGAGGCGAAGCAGTCGGTGATGTCGGGGATGTCCTATGGTCGGATTCGGGAGTTTAAGTTTTATGCGAATCCGTTTTTGAAGCAATCGAAAGCTTAGTTTTTTACTTTGGCATAGCTTTAACTTTCTGCGATTATTCTTGCTTTTGAAAAGCGATTAGCGAGTAGCGAATAGCGATTAGATTCTATTAAATGATTTGGTGTCGCATTTTTTGTCTATTTTGGAGGGATTATGGATTAGGCATTATGGATTACGCAGCTTAATCCTTACTCCATACTCCATAATCCAAGGGGTTCTTTAGATTTCAATCCCATGTTTTTTAAAGAGGGAGTTGATGTTGGGTTCTCGGCCGGTGAAGGCTCTGAATAATTCGATGGGGGGTTTTTTGGCGCCGGGAGCAAGGATTTTGTTCACATAATTTTTTCCAAATTCAGGATTCAGGACGCCCAGTTCTTTGGCTTTTTCAAAAAGGTCAGCTTCCAAAATTTCAGCCCAGACATAACTGTAGTATCCGGCGCTGTAGCCTCCCGCAAATATATGAGAAAAGGCTGTGTACATGCTGTAGCCTTCAAATTTTTTCAGGGTGCTGTACTGATCGGTGATTTGATAACAACGTTCATCCAATTCCTCAATGGTTTTTGGGAGGGGCTCTGTGTGGAGAAGGTAATCCAAAAATCCAAATTCATTTTGACGGGTTAAAAAGAGGCCACTCATGAAATTCTTGCTGGCTTTGAGTTTTTCGACGGTTTCCTTTGGAATCAATTCACCGGTTTCGTAATGTTTGGCAAACAAACTGAGGACGTCATATTCCCAGCACCAGTTTTCGAGAATCTGAGAGGGCGCTTCGACAAAATCCCACTCGGTATGAAATCCATTTAAGTTGGCTAAATTGTGACTGCTGAGCATGACATGGATGGCGTGTCCAAATTCATGAAAGATCGTTTCGACATCTCGGTGGGTCAACAGCGAGGGTTTGTCTGGGGTGGGGGAGGGAAAGTTGCATTCATTGATGACGATCGGAAGACGGTGAGTTCCGTTTGAGTTTCTATAGCCGGATCGAATGTCGTTGGCCCAGGCTCCGGGTCTTTTGGAAGGACGGGCAAAGGGATCCAGAAAATAATAGGCGATCAATCTTCCCTGATGGAAAACCTCGTAGGCCCGTGCCCCTTCGGCATAAGGGGTCACATCCGCTGGTCTCATGTCGATTTCAAATAATTTTTTAACGAGCCCAAAAAGTCCCTCCAACACTTTTTCGAATGAAAAATAGGGTTTCAAGGTTTTATCATCCACTTCAAATTGCTCTTTTTTTAGCTTTTCTGAATAGTAGGCCAAGTCCCATTCTCCGAACGTTTCTTTTTGAGCAAATTGTTTCAATTCCTGGATGTTTTCTTGGGCAGCCTGGCCAGCTTTTTCGGCCACTGTTTTTAGGGTCTCCAAGACTTTTTCGGTGTTGGGGGCCATGCGTTCTTGCAAGATGTATTCTGCAAAATTCTCGAAGCTCATCAATTCTGCCTTTTTTTGTCGGAGTTCCAAAATTTTCAAGGCGATGGGCCGGTTGTCTTTGTCTCCAGAACGAGCCACTTGATTGTTGGCCTTAAAGAAAATCTCTCTGACTTTCTCATCCGTGCAGTAGCGCATGATGGCGGTGTAGCTGGGGGGGCTGAGGGTGAAGACAAAGGGTGCTTTGGAGTCTCTTTTTTGAGCCTCTTGTTTGGCAGCTTCCATATCTTCGGCAGGCATTTCGCTGAGAATATTTTCATCTTGGATCTCATAAAAAAACTCAGCTTTCGAATCGATGACATTATTGGAAAATTTTTCGGACAACTCACTCAATTCTTGGTTGATGGTTTTGAGCTCCTCTCGTTTTTCTTCTGAAAGATGAACCCCGGCTACTTTCATGTCTCGGATCACCAATTCAATCGATCGCTTCTGATCTTCGGTTAGCTCTTGTTTTTCAATGCTGGTTAATTTTTGGTAAAGTGCAGGATTCAAATTGACTTTGTTGTAGTAGGCGACTAATCTGGGTTGAAAATCGGCGATGATGCTACGGGTGAGCTCACTAGAGTCGGTTGAATTGAAACTGTCCACGGCTTTGAAAAGATTATTCAGATCTTCATCATTTTCAAAAAAAGGATCCATGAAGGATTCAAAACTCAGGGTTTCATCTGGCATTTCTAAGAGTTGATCGAATTTTGTTTCCGCCTCTGTTAAAAGTTCATCCAGAAGTTCGGGGGATTGTTTTAGTGCATCATCTGATTTTAGCTGATGGTAATCGATAAATTCATCGCTTTGAATGAGGTTGAGGAGATCGTTTTTTTTCATTTTAAAGGAAGGATTAGTTTGGTTCCATTATAGTTTTTTCACGGTGATTGATAAAGGACAACTTTAAAACACGCCAATCAATTTGACCAATGTGGCCAGCAAAATGATGAAGTAGAGGACTCGAATGTAGTTGTTTCCTTGTTTCACTCCAATGCCTGCGCCGACCCATCCTCCCAGGGCTAAGCCTGCCCCCAAAGTCAGTGCATAGGGATAATGGATCATGTCATTGAAAATGAAGACGGCAGCCGCCATGCTGGACATGAGGAGTCCGACGACACGGGCGATGGCAGCGCTTTTGATGAAGCTGAATCCGGCGGCGACGAAAATAAAGGTCATGAAGGTGCCGAAGCCGATGCCAAAGACTCCTCCATAAATCCCCAATAAAAAAGTGCTAGGTAGCGCAATGGCCCAATTTTTTCGGCCGAAATGTTTTTCTTTGATTCCCAGTTGATTTTTAAAAATGAGCACGGTGGCAACGACGACTAGAAAAATGGCGACCATTATATTCAGTTGTTTGTCACTGATTTTCAAGAGCAGATTTGAACCGACTAATGATCCTGCGGCCGCTGATATGCCAAAAATCAAACCGGTTTTCAAATCTAACTTTTTCTCCCGATAGTAGCGAGCACTGCTCCCCAGACCCAACAAAACTACAGCTAATCGGTTGGTGGCGATGGCGATGGATGACGGGAGTCCTAAAAAAAGTAAGATGGGTAAATTGATCAGTCCAGCGCTGCCCACCGTTGATCCGTAAAGCCCTGAAAAGACACCACTTGTGAACAGTATGATGTAGGGTAAGCTTTCCATGATGAATTGATTTTACATGCCAAGGGCTGGAACCAGTTTGCCTTCTTCGTGTAGTTTGTGAATGTCGTCATAGCCTCCTAGGCACTTCTCTCCACTCTCATCTTCCACAAAAATTTGAGGCACGGTCATCATGCCTGATTTTTTGACGAGTGCTTCCATCACTTCTGGAGTCCGCGTGATGTCGATTTCTTCATAGCTGGCTCCAAGTTCTCTTAGGAGTTGTTTGGC
>JAUHWS010000073.1 GCA_030427295.1 bacterium
ACTTGATCGTGCTTGACCCGCTTGTCGGCGTAGTAGACTAGAGCGACTTCGAGGATACTGTATTTTTCGGGCTCCTCCAGGATGCGGAGCGAGTTGTGCAGGCGGATGACTTCAGCGCTTTTATTGTAGCCATCCTCCAGCAGAGCCCCGCAAGCAATGTCAGCGTGATGCATGCCCTTGAATTGCTCTCGTTGCTGCAGCCAGGTGTCCCATTTTTCCTCCGTGATGGGCTCGCTGAAATAAGCTCGATCCATCTCATTAAAATCACAAACGCGGCAGAGGTCGTGGAGCAAGGCGGCGGTGTAGATCAGGTTGAGATCGAGGAGAATCTGCTGGCCTACCAAGGCGCGCCCAATTTGAAGGGCTACCTCGGCGACTTTTTCGCAATGAGCACGCACGTGCATGGGGGTGGTCCACTGGTCCCAGTAGCGCTGGACAGCGTCTTTGGCAACGGCTTGAGAATCGTGAAAACGAATGGTGATTTCGTGGTGATTCTCCTTGGCTTTAAAATTGACCCGAATGTGATCTTTGGGGAGATGAGCCAATCGATCCGCCCATTCGATGACATTGAGCGCATGCGGGTGATTGAGGCTATCCTCTAAGCCAATGGAATCTGTCGCTTCGCCAGACTGAAGACGATACAAGTCGTAGTGATGGAGGGTGACATCGTACATCGCACCTCGCACCTCGCACTTGTAGGTATTCACATAGGCAAAGGTGGGACTTTTGATGATCTCGTTGATGCCCAATCCTTTGGCAATTCCTTTGGTAAAATGGGTTTTTCCGGAGCCGAGATCGCCGAATAGGAGCACTGGCATGCCAGGTTTGAGGCGGCTTGCCAGTTGCATGCCCAACTCCATGGTTTGTTCTGGGCTGGTGGTGTGGTAGACGGATGCGATCATGAATGAAGCTTAGCAAAAAAGCGAGGGCTTTGAAACGACCGCTCGCTTTTTTTGTTGATTTTTAAAGGGGTGCTTGACCACACCATTTCTCGTATAGAGCTGGGTAGTCTGGGTGATCACTACTACTTTCGTCGAATACTAAGCAAATCATGGTTGCCATATCATTATCTCTTTCGAGAGTTTCATTGTTGTAACGATCGATCATCGTGACAGCCTCTGCCCGAGAAACGGCATCATTTGGATGAAAAAGGCCATCTTCCTTTCCTTGAATCACTCCCATTGCCGTCATTCTGGTTACGGCACTTTCGTAATAGCTTCCTTCAACCACATCTGCAAATTGCTTAACTTCAACCAACGCATACGTGCTTCCTGCTCCAATCAGGAGAGAGATAGCAGCCACTAAAAAGAAATATTTTTTCATATAAAAATAGTTAGTGTTAATTGACTTTAGTTTAGCATAATACAAACTACTTTTCGTAGAGTGGACTGATCGCGAGGGCGATCAGCAGAAGTCCAAGATAGCTGGTCAGGAGCAAATGGTCAAAGGAAGCAATGACGAGCAGACCAAAAAAGGGAAGGACGTTGGGGCTGCCTTTGAGACGATAATCGGTTTGGTTCTTAAAATAGTGATTTAGTCCGTAGAACACCAGGATTAGCAAGAGAATGAGCCCTTGAATCCCCCACTCGTTGAGACCTAGAAAATAGGCATTGTGGACCGGTTGAAACTCCCAAGGCATGAGTTTTTTGAGAGAAAAATCCTCCATCGCCAAAGTGAATTGGCCGACCCCCACGCCCCATGGATGCGCGGCAATCATGTCCGCGCTGATTTGATTTTGCTCCATCCGCTCGACCAGAGAAAGAACTTTTGGATGAACCTGATCACTGTTGAAAAAGAACCAGGTATTGACCACAAGCAAAGCACTGAACAAGCCAAAAATGGTGATTTTTTGAAAACGAGGGGATTTGAAAAGATTGAACAAAATCAAAATCACAATGAGGGTGAGGGTGGTGAGCTCGGCGGCTTGTGAATCGGCAAAATAAATCCCTGCGAGTAAGATAGCTGGCCAAAGGAGTCGGGCGGCTTTTTTGAGGTGGGGCAGGGCAATGAACAAAACTGTCATCAGATAAACGGCCAAAATATTGGGGTGTAAGAAGGTGCCGTAGCCACGAACTTGCTTGTCTCCGTTGGGAAGATCAATTTTAGCCACATCCCCCAGTTCGGGATGAAGGTAGGACTCTCCCAAAAAAGACAAGCCCAGGGAGTGGTTGAGTTGCACTTGAGTGATGGCTAGGATGACTTGAAAAATGGCACCTCCTAGCAACCAGCGCACGGTACTGAGCGTGGGGACGATTTGATTTTTAATCAGGATGTAGAGCATGTAAGCTTCCACCATGCGTAAGGCGAAGAAGAGGAAGAAGAGAATATCTCCCCAAATCAAACTGATGATGGCAAGGTTGAGGAAGAGGAATTTGAGGAGCCACTCCCCTTTCGTGGGCCAACGAAAATGAATTTTTTGGTGGAAAATTTGCTGGAGCCCCCACAATAAAAAAGTGAGGATGAGGAGAATTTCGGGGAGGTAGAGGATGCCGGTGACCCAAGGGTTGAAGTGTCCAAATCGATAACTGCTTTTTTCGTAGAGGACCCAATGCAGGGAAAAGGGAAAGGTGACAAGAAAGAGTTTCCAGAGGATTTGAATGAATTTTTGCATGGATAAGGAGAGATTTTCAACAAACGATGGTTAGCTACTCGCTAGTCGCTAATCGCTAATCGCTAAATTTATATTTCACAATCGGTTTCAATATCGAGAAGTCCTTTTTCTTTTTGGACGATGCAGGTGATTTTTTGTTGCGCATCCGTCAGGGCTTGTTGGGCGGTTTTGGTGTTTTTGACCACGTCATCGATGGCTTGGGCAAAGACCCTTCGATAAGCATCATCATCGTAGATTTTGAAGCTCTTGGCAAAGGGAGCTTGGAAGGCAAAGGTGCCAAAGACGGGTTCGGTTTGTTGTTCGGTGACCATGTCTTTGCGGCTGGTGGGCCGGTTGGTGAGCTTATGGTAAGTCTGTTGGCCATCCGCACTGCTTAAGAATTGAACGAGCGACCAGGCTTCCTGTGGCATGTCAGTGGTGCGGGCCACAACAAGAGGAAAGTAGCTGGCGTAGGTGTCACGGCTCGTGGCTTCATCAGGACTGACGAGTTGTGGAAACGGGGCAATGCCGATGTCTTCGAGGTCGATGTGTTCTCCACCAGAGCGTTGTTGACCTTGGATGGCGGCGTTGAGGGTTTCGTAGATGTAGGGATAGCCAATGATCATGCTGACCTTGCCACGCACGAAGGGGCTGAGTTCTTTTTCAGTGGGAGAGAGGCCGGTGATGGACTCGTTCCAACTGTAGTTACGGTAGCTGCTCAAGCCAAAACTGGTGTAGAGCTCCAGGGCTTCGACACCGGGATTATCAACGCCGGGAATGCCCGAAACAGTGTTGGCAAAGGTGGCTTGCTGTTCTTGGTCGTCATAAAATTCAACGCCATATTGGAGCATGAGGGCGTAGAGAATGTCCACGGCACTGGTGATGTTGTCTGATCGGCCCATGGCAATACCTGCCAGAGCAAAACGTTCGGGACTGTTGTCGGGTTTGGTGAGGGCAATGACTTGCTCTTGGATGCCTTCCCACAGGTCGGCAGGGCTGTCACTGGTGGCGATGAGATCTTGGAAGTGTTGCTTGTTGTAAAAGATGGCGAGATTATCCAGGGAGAGCGGGATGCCATAAATTTGCTCATCAACGATGAGCTCATCGGCGGCCGCTTGGAAGAAGGTTTGGCGGAAGATGTCCGGGGTCATCACGATGGGCTGATCGGCTGGCATGGGCAAAAGTTTTTTTAGGTGTTTGGGCAGCCAGGAGTTGTGAATCATGAAAATATCAGGCCCTTCGCCTTCGGCGATTTCGTTGACGATGAGGTCTTCATATTCATCAAGGTTGACGAATTTTTTGACGTTGACTTGAATACCAGGATTGTTGCTTTGAAAGGCTTGAATTTGTTCTTGAAAGGCTTCAGTATTATCATAAACCACCCAAAGATCGAGGATGTTGTCCGAGGCAGTGGCTGCGGTGTCCACAAAATCACATTCGGGGCGATAGGTCGAGGTGCCGGGAATGTTTTCGGTGGGGTCAGGGCATCTGGGTTCGAAGGCAAAGACCATCAAAAGGGCGATCACGACGATGACGGCACCGATTCCGATGAGGAGTTTTTTGCTCATGATTTTTGTTTTTTATTTCTGGGATGAATTGTAGGACAAAGGGCTATTTAATGCAAGTGCTGAGACTGATTTTTTAAGTTTTTTGGGAGAAAAAAAGTGTGTGTACACTCGAGATTCACTCGTCACTCGTCACTAGTAATTAGTAACTAAAATATTCTCTTGTCAAATGTATTAAAAAAGGTTAAAATTGGGTTAATTTGAAGTTTAAACTTTTTTGATGTCCGGAGAAATTACACAAAGAGGTGATAATCAACTGCCTACTCTAAGAGGAGCCTTGATTGAGGGGGCGGCAGTGCTTTTAGAAGAAACAGAAATTGTTCCTGCTGCCGCTGAGGCTGCAGCTAAGGCTGCCCAAGTTAGCACCACGAAATTGAGGATTGCTGGGGCGCTTGGAGGTCTTCGACCTGGAGAATCTAGAATAGGAGCATTACAACATCTGAATAATTTACGGGCTCAATTAGAAGCTGCTAGAGCTACTTTAAATGCTGAACGCCTTGATGATATTGCTGCAATAAGACGTCAGCTTGATGGCCCTTTGCCTCAGGACGAGAGGGTTCAGCTACAAAGACAACTAGCTTTTGTTGAATCATTTGTGGTTCATCA
>JAUHWS010000022.1 GCA_030427295.1 bacterium
AAAACCGCCATCCAAATGATTGATGAGTAGCTTATTGAAGGACTAAGGATTATGGACTAAGGACTAAGCATCTAACAATTCGCAACCCATTCGCAACTCGTAACTAGTAATTCGTAACTAGTAATTCGTAACTAGTAATTCGTAACTCGTAACTACAATGCATTTCCTCGGCATCGACCCTGGACTCAGTGAAGTTGGGTTTGGCATCATCAAACTCAAAGACCGAGAACCCCATTTTGTGGATTGCGGTATCATCAAAACAACACCCAAGGAAGCCTTTGGTGAACGACTAAACATCATCAAAAATGACCTACGAGAAATTCTAAATAGCCATTCCATTGCCGCTGTAGGCGTAGAAGAACTTTTTTTTGTTAAGAATATTACCAACGGAATCAAAGTGGCTCATGCCAGGGGGGTCATCATCGAATCGATCAGTCACAAAAACATTCCTTTCTTTGAATTCACCCCCAACGAAGTCAAATCAAACATCAGTGGTAGTGGACATGCAGATAAAGAACAAATTCAATTGATGGTCAAAAGGTTACTCCATTTAAACGAAGTGCCTAAGCCACATGATGCAGCCGACGCCCTTGCCATAGCCATATTGACAGCACGGGTCTTTCAGAGGTAAAATCAATCAGAATAAAGTCTATGCGTAAATTTTTTGCCATTCTATCGGCCATTGTGCTCGCCCTAGTCATTACTGGGCTAACCCTCTACTTTCAAGGTAAAAATCTGTCAGATTTGTTTGGAGGTGAAGAACAATCACAACTCCCTCCTGAACTGCCTATCAACGAAGAAAATGTTGAATTAGATGATCTACCCAACCTCAGCTACTCTGAGCATCTTAAAAACGGAAATAAATTACTCGAGCAAGGCATGTATAGCTCAGCTGTCAGCCAATACGTCAAAGCCTCAAACCTGGAACCACAGCGAGTTGAGCCTTATTTAGGCCTTCTACAATCCCATTTCGAACTAAGAAATTACAACAAAGCACTAGCCAATGCCGAAAAAGTACTCGAACTAAAGCCCGGAGATCTTGATACTCAATTTAACCTCATTCTAATCAAAGTCAAACTCAGTCAATTTGAAGAAGCCAAACAATTACTAGATCAGTTTCCTGAAAGCACCAGCACTAATCCTGAAGCCCTATACTACAAAGGTATTTTAAATGCCCTTTTCAGCAATCACGACCAAGCTAAATCAAACCTAAATCAAGCGCTCAACGGAGCCTCCGGAGATCTTACAGAAAAAATCAATCATGTGCTAGACAGCTACCAAGATTTTGAAGTCAATCAGGCGGCTGAGGAGTTATTTTTAGATCAATTACTAGCCCGAAGCTTCAATGAAAATCAAGAGTATGAAATGGCTATTGAACTCCTTAAAGAAGGTCTTAAATCACGCCCTGAACTCCGAGATGGTTGGATTTTGTTGGGCTTTGCCTACCTAAACCTTGAGCAATATCAATTTGCCTTAACCGCTCTTGATAAAGCCTACTCTTTGGATAGTACCTGGCCCACTACTCAATACTTTTTAGGGGTAGTGCACAAAGAACTCGGAAATACGAACGATGCCATCACTTATTTTTCATCAGCCCTTTCAAACAACTTTGAACCCGAAGTAGTGATTCAAAATTATCTGGCTGAGCTATATTTTGACAGCATGGACTACGAAAAAGCAGCCATTGCCTATGAAGAAGTGTTAAAAATCAATCAACAAGATGTAGAAGCCTTTGTTCGGCCGGTCTGGATTCAAATTGAATATCTAGAAGATCCTGAAAAAGCCCTAAACATTGCCCAGTCAGCCCTAACTTTATTCCCCGAATCCGCCATGAGTTATAATCTGATGGGGTGGAGCTACATTGCTTTAGAGGACTACAAAAATGCCGAAATCAATCTTAAGAAAGCCCTTAAAATTGACCCCGAACTGGCTGCTGCCCACCAAAATTTAGGCCTTCTCTATCAAGAAATTGGTGACACGGATCAGGCCCTAGAATACTACCAAAAAGCCTATCAATTTGATGTCGGTGGATCCATTGGAAATCTAGCAGCAACGCGCTACAACCAGCTTTTACAAGACACTTTAACGCCTTCATCAAATGAAAACTAAAACCAAGCAAAACATTAGTTTGCTAGCGATTTTAATCATCCTAGGACAACTTCTCTTTTTAGTTCTAAGCCCGTCATTCACAACACCCAGTTATTCAGGTGAAGTATTTGCCACCACCGGCGTGAAGCACAAACAAGAAGACCTCCACAAACTCAATGAGGCAGCCCACTATTTTGGGCAAACCATCATCGGTTGGATGAAATTCCCGAACTTCATGAAAGACCTCAATGAAGCTTTAGAGCTACCCGAAGGCACCTATGCTAGTGCAGCTCTACAAGAGAGACAAAACATTATTCTAAAGCTCGAAGGGCCTGAGCCTATTGAAAAGACAATGTTAGTGGGGCTAAAAGACATGGTTCAAATAAAAATTGATGATTACAACGAAGTCAGCCAAACGGAGTTTATCTTAACTAATTTTGATTACCAAACCAGCACCCACCAAAGGACTTATACCCTCGGAGCCATCATCACACTAATCGCGTCCATAGTGGTTTGGATGGGGATTTGGCTCATCCGAAAGGAATGGAATCTTTAGTCTGTACTGCCAAAGCCACCACGACTTTCCCTTTTAACTTCATCAACCTCCTCAAAACCAAGGCGATCTGTTTTTACAAAAAGACCCTGAGCAATTTTCTGACCTCGCTCAATGGTTACAGATGCATCCGTAAAATTGTAAACTTGAATCTTGATTTCATCTTCAGGGCCGCAATAGTCTTGGTCAATAACACCGATACCATGTGGCTTGGTCAGGCCATGTTTTCGAGGAGTTGAACTCCGCGAAACTAAAAGCAAACTGTACCCCTGAGGCACTTCAATGATTACATTGGCAGGGATCAGCTCAATACTGCCCGGGTGAACCGTGGTCTCCAAACGAGCGAGTAAATCAAACCCTACCGAACCAGCTGTCTCGTAAGCAGGAAGGGGCAAGTTTGAATCAATACGTTTAATACGAACATTCATTAGACTGTTTTTACAATTCTGACATCACTTGATTGACGTCCAAGCGAATACCAGGCCCCATTGTAGAAGTCACCGTGGCTGATTTAATAAAAACACCTTTCACAGCTGCTGGCTTCGCATCTCGCATCATCGTAAAAAAAGCCTTTAAATTATCCAACAAATCAGATTCTTTAAAAGAAACCTTTCCAAAAATAGTATGGATATTGGCTTGCTTATCGTTGCGGTATTCTAAGCGACCTAACTTGATCTCCTTAATCGCTTGGGAAATATTATCCGCCACAGTACCAGCTTTAGGGTTAGGCATGAGACCCTTCTGACCCAATGTTTTAGCCACTTTACCCAAATTCTTCATCACATCAGGAGTTGCCACAATCACATCATAGTCAATCTTTCCCTTAGAAAAATCAGCCAGTAAATCTTCCAAACCTGCCTCATCAGCACCGGCTTCTTTAGCCTCTTTCACTCGATCATCATTAACAATTGCAGCCACTTTGACAGACTTACCAGTCCCATGAGGCAAGCTAATGGTGCCACGAATGGCTTGATCTGCTTTGGTAGGATCAATATTTAGGCGCAAGTGGAGCTCAGCGGTAGAATCAAATTTAGTAGAAGCTGTTTCTTTTAACAAGACAATCGCTTCACTCAGTGAATAATTTTCCTTGTCAGACAGTCTTTTAAGTGCTGCCTTGTAATTTTTTCCTCGTTTCATAATGATATGGTTACGTGGTTCAAACCTCTAGTAAAAGCTAGAGTCCCACAAAATAAATTAATCAAATGATTACTCGTCAACTGTCACCCCCATACTTCGAGCGGTCCCAGCAATGATATTCATAGCATGCTCTACATCATTGGCATTCAAATCCTCCATTTTTTGCTCAGCAATTTCTTTGAGTTGAGCCTTGCTTAAATTACCCACCTTCTCTTTATGAGAAATGCCACTCCCCTTCTTCAAATTAAGCGCTTTTTTGATCAAGGTTGAGGCAGGTGGCTTTTTAGTAATAAAGGTGAATGAACGATCCTCATAAACCGTAATGACCACAGGAATAAGGTTTCCCATCTGATCCTTAGTCTTTTCATTGAATTGACTGCAAAAATCCTGGATATTTACTCCGTGCTGCCCCAAGGCGGAGCCCACTGGAGGCGCAGGATTAGCCTGACCCGCAGGAATTTGTAGTTTAATTATAGTTGAAACTGCTTTTGCCACAATAAATATATTTAGGAATTAATGAGTGATTGATAAGTACTGATGTAATTTTTTACCGCTTCAAAATCGATACTAGAAGTCTTGTTATAACGGAAGCCAAAGACCATATTGCCCACCTGAGTGACGAGAAAGCCTGAATTTTGATCACTAGTGGAGTTAAAGAAGAAGCTTGATTGGCCGTAGTCATTAGTTTTATTTAGAGATTCGTCAGCATTCAACTGAGCCTCAAGCTGAAGGGTCAAGCTCAAATAATTTGAATTGGTTTGTCCATGCGGAGAGTAAAGCTCGTAAACCTGAATGGCCGAAGATCCAACAGATTGCTGAAGGACGGACTTGTAGATGATCAGGTTCTGAAACGAAGTGAGGTCGAAGCGCTCAAACAAATCTTGGCTACGAAAACGCTGAGATTCTTGGTAAGCCGACAACATTGAGCTAGAGCGCAAGACCAGTTGGGTTAAGCCAGGATCTGCCGGCATAGATTCAGAAGGAAGTTCAAAGTGAGAAAGATCAGAGGTGAAGGCTTCAAGGGGAAGCTCAGACGAATCATGAGCTCGGGTCTGAAAGCCAGCGGGAGAAGTAATGAAATAGTCAACGGTTGTCAACAAAGCCATCGTCACAAACAAAACGAGCATGAGATGGATTTTTTTCATCATCATTTCTTTTTAACTTGGGTAAAATCAAGTTCAACAGGAGTTTCCCGATCAAAGATGGAAACCAATACCTTAACCTTACCTTTTTCAGGATCGATATTATCGATAATTCCATCATAATTAGCAAACGGACCAGTGTTAATGGTAACATGATCTCCTTTAACAAAATCAATTTTAAAGGTCACATCATCTCCACCAACGCGCTTTTGAATGATTCCAAATTCTTCAGGTGTCACAGGTACAGGAATATTTCCTGCCCCAACGAATCCAGTCACATTAGGGGTGTTACGGACCACGTACCATGAATCATCGGTCACGATCATATCTACTAAAACATAACCTGGAAAAATGCGTTTTTTTTCCTGTACAGGATCGCCTCGCTTGATCACCACCTGGGTTTCTTTTGGCACCTTGATATCAAAGATATAATCTTGCATATTTAAGGCCTCGATACGCTGTCTCAACGCCTTCTCAACAGCATCTTCATAACCTGAATAAGTATGAAGAACGTACCAATTTCGACCTGTATTTTTTGCCTGTTTAGCCATTAATTTTAACTAGATAAGGAAACCAGAGACTCAATCCCTAGTGAGAATAAAAAATCAATCAAGCCCAACACTGCAGCAGAAAGAATCATGAAAATAAAAACAATAATCGTGATTTTTGTCCCGCGTTTTTTAGTGGGCCACGTGACGTTGTGGAGTTCTGCAAAAGTGTCTTGGAAGTATTTTTTCATAGGATTCGTAAACAATCTTAAAAAGCGGGCAGGCCAACATTAGCAGAACTGCGCAAAGTAAGCAAGCTTTTTTAAGTTTCTTACTTAAGAAAACAAGTAAATTTTATGCTGCAACCACAGATGGCTTTGTATCCACTGAAGAAGTGACACGTTCATCCTCCGTAAAAGGACCTTCACGGCTACTCATAAGGGCTAAAATCTTTTCAACCAAAGATCGAGGATCAGAATCAAAGACAATAAAATCAGTCAGGGCACGATCACATATTTCCAAAATTTCAGGAATTCCATCGGCCACACCACCAGTATCGGTCAAAACACCGATCAATTTACCCTCATCATAAGCCACAGTAAATTCATTCAAAGTTCCGACACCACCTCCTAACAAAATGATGGCATCCGAACTGCGAATATTAATAATATCGCGCTCCATCAAGCCCATCCCAGTATAGATGATAATGTCGTAATTTTCTCGGGGTGATTTGTATAACTCAGTATGTTCCTTTTCGCTAAAGGCGGGTGAAATACCCATTGTCAAACCCCCCGCGTGCTTAGCCCCAAAAGCAGCCTCATCGGGCAAACCCGGGCAAGCCCCATTCACCAAGATGCAATTATTTTGAGCAATGTAGATACCTGTCTCAATGGATTTTTTAACAGCCAACTGATTTTTAATGGCTGGACCCGAAGCAGAGCCCATCACGCCAATGCGATATTTCATTTGTCAGATTTAAAGTTATCATTACATTATAGCAAAAAAAGACTGGTTTTACAACTCTGTTTTGAATATGATAAATGAGGAAAGAAAAAAGTCTCCAAAAATAACAAAACACACCCTCATGCGCCAATCACGGTACCGAACCCACAAACGAAACAATAAAGCTGACACGAGCGAACGACGAATCAAAGTGCTTCGAATCATTGCCTCAGTGGTTTTTGCCATCATCATTGTTAGATTATTTCAGTTGCAAGTGCTCCGACACTCTTTGTATGCAGATTTAGCCAGAAATCAGCATTACAACACCGTCGAACTCCCCGCAAAACGAGGAGACATTTATGTCAAAGATTCAAACTCCGGTGAACTGATCAAGCTAGCCACCAACACCACCCTCGATTTAGTGTATATCGATCCAAAAGTCGCCGAAGACAAGATAGAAATTACCGAAAAACTAACCCCGCTTATTTTTCCTGAAGAGGAATATGAAGGGTGTAAAGAAAACCCTAAATCTTGCTTCTACAGCATTGTTAAAAATGATAGCGAAAATGAAACGATTATCAATGAATCCCGATCGGATGAGCCCACTGAGCCAGATGAAGACACCGCAGACCTTGAGTTTAAGTCTTATTCGCAAATGCTAAACGAAATCTCTTCAAAAACTCTCGAAGACATTTCTAAAACCAAAATCGATTTTGTAGTATTAAAGCGTGATGCAAGTGACGAAATCATTGAAGGCATTAAATCTGAAGACTTAACGGGGGTCTTTATTAATGAGGACAATTTTTTAATCTACGCAGACCCCACCCTAATCCCACCCGGGGAACTTTCTAGGACGGCTAGTATTTTAGCCAATTACTTAGATGACTCGGTCAATGACATTGAGTATAATTTAAGCTTAAGAGACACACGCTATGTCTTCCTAAAGAATCGACTGCGACCCGAAATTTCTGATGAAATCAGAGCCCTTGATTTACCGGGAGTGGTGCTAATTCCAGAGCATTGGCGCTTTTATCCTGAAGGAAATTTAGCCTCTCAAATTGTTGGATTTGTGAGCCGAGAAAATGTCGGTCAATATGGGATTGAAGGGTACTTCAATGTCGAGCTCGAAGGGAAAAAGGGTTCCATCACCGCCGAAAGCGACCCCACAGGGCGGCAGGTGACGGTTGGGAACACAGAAATCATCAATGCGGTGGATGGAGATTCCATCGTACTGACCATCGATCGAGTGGTGCAAAAAAAGGTGGAAGAAATTCTAGCAGAACAAGTCGAAAACTTCAATGCAGACAGCGGGCAAGTCATCATCATGAATCCTTACACCGGTGCCATCATCGCCATGGCCAACTACCCCAGCTTTGATCCTAATGTCTACACTAAGAGCTTGGAGCTTACCAAATTAACCCAAAAGGAGGCTGAAGAAGCTTTTAAAACAACGCTATTATTTAAAAAAGATGAACGGAATAAATATGTAGAAATTGAACCAGGTGACCGAGAGGATGAAGAGGTGGACAAATACGCTTATGCTAACCGCTTGGGGCCAGGAGTCTTTAAAAACAAGGTCATTTCTGATTTTTATGAACCCGGATCAGCGTTTAAGCCGATTGTCATGGCCATCGGCCTAGATGCCGGTGAAGTCACGCCAAACACAACCTACAATGATACTGGGAAGGTTAAAAGTGGAGAATTCACCATTCAAAATTCCGACAAAAGCGCCCATGGTATCACAACCATGACTCAAGTACTTGAAAAATCTTTGAACACAGGGATGATTTTTGTCATCCGCCAATTGGGTGAAAAACTCGCCTATGAATATTTGAAAGATTTTGGCGTTGGCGAATACACCAACATTCAACTAGAGGGGGAAACTCAGGCCAGCTTCCCCCACTACAATACCTGGGATAATGATACAAAACTCCTCACCATTTCTTATGGACAAGGGATTGTAGTAACCCCACTCCAAATGATCTCAGCTTGGGCAGCACTAGCTAATGGGGGGAATTTGGTCCGACCATATGTCGTTGACTCAGTGATGAAAGGAGATGAAATTATTGAAACCAAACCCGAAATCATTCAGCGGGTCATTTCTCAAGAAAGCTCCGTTTTAATCACCTCAATGCTGACCAGCGTGGTTAAACGAGGTCATGGGAAAGACACCTACATGCCCAATTATTCGATTGCAGGTAAAACAGGAACCGCCCAAATTGCAGGCCGAGGAGGCTACGAAGAGGGCGATGGATCAACCATCACGTCATTTGCAGGCTACTTTCCGGCCAGCCACCCCGAATTTGTGATGCTGGTGAAATTCGATCGACCACGGATTGGTTACGATCAAACCTGGGGGTCCACCACCGCTGTGCCCACGTTTCGAATGATCACCGAATTCCTGATCGATCACTACAACATTCCACCCGATAGCTAGACTTATTTTTCTTCTTTACCATTGATGTAAACCTTCACACTACGTTCCACCTGCATTTTGAGCTCCTCGCCGTGAATGTTGTATTTGTAAGTCGAAACAATCTCATCCGTGTCGACTTCAGACATGACTTTTTTGAGTTCTGCTGATTTTTCCTTAATTTGATTTTTAAAGGTCAACGCATCATTATTGGCCTTTTCAAAATCGGCATCTTCATAATACTCCGCCTCAATGCGATCTTTCTCTTCTGAAATCTGCTCGTTGAGCTCCTTTTTTGCTTTTTTAAGATCATCGAGACGCTCTGACTTGATTTTATAATGCTTCAAAATTGCCTTCGCATCCTCCATCTTCTCCTTGAGCTTCATGAGCTCTTGCAATAAATTTTCGATTTGATTTTGCTTTGCCATAATTAAAAAATGAGAGAATTAATTTCTCGTGGATTCTACGTTAAATCAAAAAAATTTGAAAGGTAAATTATGCTTTTAATGTCGAATGGGTAATACCAAATCCTTCGTAAATGGCAGCCAGTTCAGCAACCTTATTCTGCCTACGCGTTAAATCAGTTACAGCTATTCTTGAATCTCTGACACCAACAACATAATTCTCAGGTGAAACTGAGGAATGGCTAACTTCAAATTTTCCTGTACTCACTTTAAAAACCACAGAAAGAGCCGGATGACTTGTCGTCGGTAAAACCACTTCGTCATCATCAGACAAATAGCTTGCGACCGCCATTGGATTAGAAGCGTAGCGAATAAAATCATTTATAGCGGCAACTCTTTCAGGGTTGTTGAAGCCACGAGAAAGAAAACCAGAAGGCGAACCTTGAAACTGAGAGGCATTTAATGATTCAACTAATTGATTGACATACTCAGTCAAAAAAGTATCCAATGGCTTACCGGAATCCTTAAAATTTGATGCAAAATCAGCAAGCAAAAAACTTACAGCAACTTCCACATGACGCAAGTTTCTCAAGTAATCTGGATCCTGGGCAGACAATTCTGAGCCTGATGAAGACATATTTTGGAGGTTAACGTCAATTGACTTTTAACATATTTTTTAGAACGTTGTCAATTTTTTCTTTTCAAAAGGCTTGATGTTCTTCAAAACATCCTCTAAAATGACCTGGCTCAAACTGATGCGGGTATCGTATAGTTGGCTATTATCCCGGCCTTCCAAGCCGGTGAGAGGGGTTCGAGTCCCCTTACCCGCTCCAGAATTTTCTCAATTCAAACTTCCTCTTGTGAGTTGCTGTTTTCGGGGACGAGAAGTTTATCCCGCACTTGACCCTTACCACTCCAAAAGTTCTCAATTTAAACATCCTTTTCTGTTATCTGTTAAGGCTCCTTATGCTACAGAAAAACCTTTTCATTAAATGAATATTAAGGTATAATTAAAAGGAATAATAAACAAAAAAACAAAATGAGCTCAACTGGAAAAACAGTTCTTATTGCCGAAGATGAACGGCCGATGGCTCGAGCTCTTGAGCTCAAACTAACTCATGAGGGTTTTAAAGTCACTTGTGCAGCCAATGGAGAAGAAGCCGTTGAAGCACTCAAGAAAAGCTCATTCGACATCATCTTATTAGACCTAATGATGCCCAAAGTGGACGGGTTTGGAGTTTTAGAGCACATGAAATCAGAAAAAATAGGCACTCCCGTCATTATTTTGACCAACTTAAGCCAACAAGAAGACGAAGAAAAAGCAAAAACTCTGGGAGCAAAAGACTTTTTTGTAAAATCCAATACCCCCATCGCTAAAATCATCGATTACATCAATCAGCAAATCTAAACATGACACCTGAGGATAAAAAACTCTCTCAACTTCTTTTAGATGAAAGCTACATCACTGAAGAAGATGCTCAAAACGCCGAAAACCATCTAGAAAAGAATCCATCCACCACACTCGTGGATTACCTGATTCAATCCAACTTGTTAAATAAGAAATTATTAGGACAAGCCATTGCCGAATATTATCAAATCCCTTTTGCCGATCTAGAATCGAAAGCCCCCTCCAAAAATGACATCCTAAAAATACCCGAAGAAGTCGCCAAACAGCATCATGCCATTTTTTTTGGAGAGGAAAACAATCAAATCACCATTGCCACAGACAATCCCGAAAACAATAGCCTTAAAAATGAGCTAGCCCCTTTGTTTCCTGGAAAGGAAATTCAATTTGCCTTCGGCCTAACCGAAGCCATTGAAGACAACTTCATACATTACCAGAAACCTCTCGCCACCCGCTTCTCAAAAATCATTGAAGAACAAACGCAAATCGCCCCCGAGATCCTAGACGAAATCTTTAACGACGCCCTCGTCTTCAACGCCTCAGACATCCACTTCGAACCGCAAATCAATGACGTCGTGCTCCGATTCAGAGTTGATGGAGTGCTCCGTGAAGCCGGCAGGATACCCTTGGAAAATTATGAAAACATCCTCAATCGAGTCAAAATACAAAGCCAACTCAGGATCGATGAACACTACACTGCTCAGGATGGCTCCATACACCATGAAACGGAAAAAGCCGCCGTTGATTTTAGAACCTCAATCGTCCCCACCGTCAATGGGGAAAAAATAGTACTCAGAGTGCTTGCTAGTTACGTCAAAAGCATCACCATGAGTGATTTAGGACTTGCCTCCAGAGATCGAATGGCGCTTGAAGAAGCCAGCGAAAAACCATTTGGAATGATCTTAGTCACAGGACCAACAGGGTCTGGTAAAACCACCACACTTTACGCGGCCCTAAGAAATCTAAACAACCCCAAAGTCAACATCACCACCATCGAAGACCCTGTGGAATACAAAATGGTTGGCATTAATCAAATTCAAGTCAATAGCGAAGCCGATCTTACCTTTTCCAAAGGACTTCGATCGATCGTCAGACAAGACCCAGACATCATTCTAGTGGGAGAAATAAGAGATCAAGAAACTGCTGAAATTGCCGTTAATGCAGCATTAACGGGGCACTTGCTTTTATCCACCTTCCATGCCAACGATGCTGCCACAGCCATTCCAAGACTACTAGACATGGGCATCCAACCCTTCCTTCTAGCTTCTACACTTGAAGTCATCGTTGCGCAACGTCTTGTCCGAAAAATATGTGGCCGCTGCCGGCACAGTGTCACCGTCACCCAGGCAGATCTACCACGTACATTCACAGACCTAAAACGCTTTTTCGGAAAAGATGAAATCAATCTATATCTAGGGAAAGGATGTGAAACCTGCAATCAAAGTGGATACCATGGGCGAACAGCTGTTTATGAATTCATTAAAGGTAGCCCTGAAATGAAGGACTTGATATTAAAAAATCCATCTAGCCAAGAAATTTGGCAACTTGCAAGAGCGCAAGGGTCCAGATCCTTATTTGAAGATGGAGTCGAAAAAGTAAAAAACGGGTTAACAACGATAGAGGAATTGCTTCGAGTAGCAGAACCACCTGCAAAATAATCTAAATTCACGCCTCAATGCCAAAACCGCTCAAAAAAGAGGTTAAAAACAAAATAGAAAGACGATCCAAACTGTCCAATTTTGGATTGGGACGAGAGCGTGATGTGTTTATTGAAAATTTCGCCATGTTGGTTGCCTCAGGAATCACCATCAATGCTGCCTTGGAAGCCATGCAGGAAGAGAAAATTTCAAAACGAATGAAGGACATCATTGGAACCATTGAAGTGGATATCAATTCAGGCTATTCACTGTCCAACGCATTGGAAAAAACAGCCTTATTCTCACCCAACACCTTGTCCCTCATTCGAATCGGAGAAGAGTCAGGGCAGCTCGCCAAAAACTTAAAAGTCATTGCAGAACAACAAATTAAAGACCGCGTTTTTAAGGCCAAAATTAAAAGTGCCATGATGTATCCCCTTTTCGTTCTGGGGCTAGCTTTCTTTATTGGAATAGGGGTCGCCTGGTTCATTCTACCAAAACTAGCCAACGTTTTTGATCAACTTCAACTCGAGCTGCCGGCCATCACCGAAGCCTTGATAGCCCTTGGAAAATACCTTGGAGAACACGGGGCAATTGCCATTCCGATCACCTTGGTGGGATGTATTGCCATCCTTTATTTCATCTTCTTTTTTCCTAAAACTAAAGTGATCGGGCAGACGCTCTTGTTTCTCATTCCAGGCATCAAAAAACTCATCATGCAAGTGGAATTAGCCCGCTTTGGTTACCTGTTAGGCATTCTACTCAAAGCAGGAATTCCTGTGCCACGTGCCATTGGCTCAGTGCACGAAGCAACCAATTTTCCACAATACAAAAAACTATATGCCAGCTTCATGGATAGCATCAATGAAGGAAACTCATTCAAAAAAACATTCTCGCTGTACCCAAAATCCAAAAAATTACTCACACCACCCGTACAGCACCTCATCATTGCCGCCGAACAATCGGGTAATTTAGCAGAAACCTTTCTAAAAATCAGCCAAAATTATGAGGAAAAAACAGAAATCACCTCTAAAAACCTATCCGTCATCCTAGAACCCTTCTTACTCGTTGTAGTTTGGATTGGGGTCGTCTTAATCGCCTTAGCTGTGATTCTACCCCTTTATAACTTGATTGGAGGCCTATAATCTATGAAAACTAGAACCCAAAAAAAAGCGGGCTTCAGCCTAATAGAACTCCTTCTATCAGTGGCCATCATTGCCATGATTGGAGCTATGGGAGCCCCACTCTACCAAGCCTTCCAAAATCGAAATGATCTGTACATTGCGGCGCTACTGAGCACCCAAAACTTAAGACGTGCTCAAGTCTTATCTCAAGCCTCCGAAGGGGATTCAGATTGGGGCGTTCACTTGGAAACAGGTTTAATCACCCTATTTAAGGGGTCCGACTACGACTCAAGAGATACAGATTACGATGAGCGATCAAATATAGGTCAATCAGTCAGCATCACTGGTGATACAGAAATCATCTTTTCAAAGCATTTTGGAACGCTCAACTCAAACAAAAACATTGTCTTAAACTCTTTAAATAATGAAACTAAAACGCTCCAAATCAACCAAAAGGGAATGATAGAATACTAAAAAAAATCATCCATTGATACAAAATCAAAAAAAATCACTGGAGAAAAAAAATAGTGGCTTTTCGCTTGTAGAAGTGATGTTATCCACATCCGTTTTTGCATTACTCGTCACTGTATTAGTAGGAGCCTATTTGTATGGACAAGAATCAACCGTTCTTTCAGGAAATCGAATGAGAGCCCTATTGTTAGCTGAAGAAGGATTAGAGGCTGTAAAAAATATCAAAGATGAAGATTGGGATAATTTAAGCGATGGAACCTATGGTTTACAAATCTCTGGAGATCAATGGGAATTGAGCGAAAGCAGCGACAATACAGATATTTTTACCCGAGAAATCATCATCAGCTCGGCAGGAAGCGATCGCAAAAATATCACTGCCAATATCACCTGGCAACAAAACCTTCAACGAAATGGTTTAATTAGCCTAAATACTATGCTGAGCTACTGGGAAGAAGTGGTGACCACCATAACAAATATGGGTGACTGGAGTAATGCAATTGAAAGTGCCGCCCTTGATTCTGATGGGGGACAAAATGGGCTAAAAGTAAGCGTCGAAGGTGATTATGCATATTTGATACGACAGGGTGGAGACAGTGATCTAGAGGTCATCAATATCAGCACCCACACAAACCCACTAAATATCGGATCCTTTAGTGTTCCAGGAACACCCTATAATATTGATGTCGAAGGAAATTATGCATATGTTGCCACAAGCGACAACGGTGAAGAATTTGTCGTCATTGACGTTAGCAATCCCAACAGCCTACAAAAAGCTAGCGCTCTAAATCTGCCCGGAAATCAGAACGCCAGGGGCGTTTTTATTGAAGGTACTACAGCTTATCTTGTTAGAGATTCCAGCAGTCAAGAGGAGTTCTACATCATCGACATCTCCAACCCAACAAACCCAAGCATAATCGGTTCAATAGATTTGAATAGTGGCGGAAACGAGGTGATCGTAATCGGAAATTATGCCTACTGCGGAACAGATGGAGATGAACTTGAAGTCATTGACATTTCAAATAAAACGTCACCACAAAGCATTGCTAAACTTGATTTAAGTACCGGCGCAGACGGACTTGCAATTACCGGTGAAAACAACACTATTTACATAGGAAGAAGTAATGGACGAATTGAATCCATTGATATCAGTGAACCAACTTCGCCCAATAAATTGGGTAGTATTGACTACGGTGCAGCGATCAGAGATCTCGATTTGGCCAGCGGTACAAATATTATATTTGCAGCATCAGATGAAAACTCCGCCGAATTGCAAATCATAGACATGAACACCCCTTCATCCCCCATCATGACTGGCATTTTCAACGCCTCCAGAGATTTTAATGGCGTTGATTATGTGGAAGAAAAAGACATTGTCGTTGTAGCCGGTGAAAATAACAGCAAGGAACTTATTATCGTTCAACCTCAATCATGAAACCAATTAAGCAAAACAAAAAAGGATTCACTTTGGTCGAGCTACTGCTTTATGTAGGCCTTTCAGCAATACTCTTACTCGTCATCAGCCTATTTTTAACCACCATGCTCGCAGCCCGCGCCAAACAACAAACCATCACAGAAGTTGAAGCTCAAGCCATGCAAATGATGCAAATCATAACCCAAAGCATTCGAAATGCGGAAGGCATCAATAGTCCTCTAGCGGGAGAAAGTGCAAGCACGTTAAGTCTAAGCATGTCTGATGCTCAAAACAATCCGACAGATTTCAATATGAATCAAAATACACTTCAGATCACCGAAGGCAGTCAATCAAGTATTAACCTAAGCAACACGGGAATACACATCACAAACTTCACCGTACAAAATTTATCTCGAAATGACACCTCAGGATTAGTTCGAATTAGCTTTGATGTAAATTACAATAATGAAAGTGGACGGTCAGAATACAACTACAATAAATCGTTTAACACCAGTGTCAGCTTAAGATGATGAAAAAAAACCCCAAAAATAAAGGGTACATGACATTGATTAGCCTATTGATTGTGGGAGCCATTGCCACCGCAGTCACCACCACCACCCTACTACTAGGTATCGTTTCAACTCAAACCGCTTTAGCAAAGGAAGAATCTTCAAAGGCATTATATTTAGCTAACGCATGCATTGAAGAGGGGCTGAAACAAATTAGAGAGCAAACCGAATACAATGGGACGGAAACACTATCATTCGAAGATGGAAGCTGCGACTACACCGTGAACCACATGGGGAGTGAAGCCCGAACTATCAATGCCATCGGAACAGTGAATCAGGTGGTCAAAAAAATACAAGTCGAAGTGAGCACCATCAACCCACAAATCACAATTGACACCTGGAGAGAGGTTGCTGATTTTTAATTCAACGCAATGAAAAAGAAAAAACCCCAAGGGCTCACCATGGTCGAACTACTATTGGTAACATTATACACAGTAGTCATATTCACGCTGTTCTTAGTGGCCTTAAACCCCTCAAAACAACTTAGTGAAAATCGAAATGCACAACGATTAAATGACATCACAATGCTCATGAGCGGAGTATATCAGTGGAGCATTGATCATGGAGGGGAAGTGCCAAAGAACATCACCGAGATTGAAACTGAAATATGCTCTAATCAAAACAAGTGTGAACAGCTCATTAACCTCTCAATGCTGACCCAAAACCAAACCTACCTACTCAAACTCCCGCAAGACCCTCTCAATAAAACCTCAAATGGAATCGGATACACTATAAAACAAGAAAAAACAGGGCGAATTACCATCAGCGCCCCCCACGCTGAACGTGGAGAAAATATTAGTCTCACTCAATAAGAACATTAAAAATTATTGAAAAAAACCCCTAGCATATTGAAAAAAAAGAAAGATTATGCTATCATTAAAACGAAATTAAATAAAAAATGAAAAATAAATCAAATAAGGGCTTCACTCTAATTGAAGTGCTGCTAGTGATCGCCATCATCACCATATTGGCAGGAATTGTTATTGTCGCTATCAATCCAAAAAAGCAGACGGATAGTGCTGAGAACGCACAAAGATTAGCCGATGTAAATACCCTTTCAAGCGCCATTTCACAATATATTATTGAGAACGGTGATTTTCCAGATAGCATCACAAGTACAGAACAAGAGATTTGCTTAAAAAACAAAAATTGTGGTGGTGCCGACCTTGACACCCTCATCCCTGATTATATTACAGCAATCCCCCAAGACCCAAGCTCAGATGATAGAAGGAGTTCGGGATACACAGTAAAAACAGATGATGGAAACCGTGTCACTGTTTCAGCTCCAAATGCTGACGCAGACAAAGACATCAGCGTAACTCGTTAAATCATTAAATTTTAAATCATTCAAATAACCAAAATAAAATGAAATCAACTTATCATCAAAACAAAAAGGGAGGTTTTACCCTCATTGAAATCCTTTTGGTCGTGGCAGCCATTGCCATTTTAGCCGGAATTGTTATTCTTGCCATCAATCCAGGAAAACAACTCGGTGACACGCGTAATGCGCAACGTTCTGCTGATGTTAATACAATCTTGAACGCGGTTTATCAGTATGTGATTGATAATGGATCTACTCCTAGTAGTATTACAACCACTCAAACTGAAATCTGTCAAACGAGCTCAAGCACATGTACCGGCTTGATTGATCTTTCAGTGCTAACAGACAACGAAGAATACCTTGTTGCCATCCCTGCAGACCCCATTGGAGCCAGTACTGATGGTGTGGGCTATGAAATTTCTTCATCAGCCAATGGACGCATCACGGTTGTTGCTCCCGATGCAGAGCAAGGTGCTACGATCAGCGTAACCCGATAAAAACACTCCAAAAAAACCCTCAATGAAAAAGCATTGAGGGTTTTTTTAATTAAGAGGTCAAACCAATAAGAGTCGAAATGTAATCTGAAATAAAAGAAAGATAAACCTCAAAAAAAGAGAAATTGAAAAGCTGTTCGGTCAAACGATCCACAATGATAAAAAGAATCAAGTATATCGGTCCTTGAGACATGTAATGCCAATACCACGATTCCTTTGATTTAGGGATCAACAGTCCCACTAATTTGGAACCATCCAAAGGCGGAATAGGAAGCAGATTAAAAAGAAATAAAACGATACTGAGCGAATAAATCCACCAAAACGCATCGGCCACAAAAAAAGGAAGAGAGGCATACTTTAAAATCACACCAAGAACCAAAGCTGTGAGCAAGTTAGCCAAGGGGCCAGATAAAGAAATGATCGCCGCATCACGTTTGGGATGGCTTAAATTCCGATAATCAAACTGAACCGGCTTACCCCAGCCAAAATGAACTAAAAAAATCATTAAGGTGCCCAAGGGGTCTAAATGTCTTGCGGGATTGAGAGAAACCCTTCCTTGCATCTTCGCTGTTTGATCCCCTAAACAAGACGCCACCCAAGCATGAGATGCTTCGTGTAAAGTGACACAAACGACCAATGAAATGAGCAATAAGATAATTTGGTATGCCGTCATAAAAGAATTGACAAAGTGATTATGGAATGATAATTTTTAAAGGCTATTTTAATATAATTGAAGAATATCATCATGTCCAAAGTTTGCGAATTATGTTCAAAAGGACCAAAGGCGGGGAATACCGTTTCCCACTCTGTCAGACGCGTTAAGCGACGCTTTTTGCCCAATTTGATCAAAACCAATATCAATGGACAAAAGATGAAAGTCTGCACTCGTTGTCAACGCACTCAGAGCAAAACTCGTGTCCGAAAAAAGAAGTCTAGTGCGGAAGTAAAATCAGCAGCATAAAATAGTGATTAAATGATTACCTAAGGCTAGCTCATAAACGAATTAGCCCCTTTTTGGAGAGGTGCCAGAGTGGTCGAATGGGCTCGCCTGGAACGCGAGTATACGGGCAACCGTATCGAGGGTTCGAATCCCTTCCTCTCCGCCATCGCAAAATGATGCTTCAGCTTGCATATGAGTCTCATTCCGAGTCTCCTATTTCAGCTTACACATCATTTTGCTCTTTCCCCAAAAAATTCGTTCCTCCTCAACTTCGTTCTGAGTACACTTCTCATTTTTTGGGGACCCCTTCTTAAATTCGGGTTTTGAATTCCTCTCATTCTGAGTTTCCTGCTTCAGCATTCGCACATTATTGCTCCTTCACCACAAAATTCACTCACTTCTCACTGGGTTCGAATCTCGTTTCCCATTTTGTGGGGACCCCTTTGTATACTATGTTTTTGAATCAGCGACTATCCGCCTCCCCCCTGAATTTTGGCCCTTCTCAGAAATTCATTATTCCAACTTCAATAAAAATCGGATCGAAAACCTAAAAACTTAGTGGTAAAATAAACAAAGATATTAAATGCAGCAGGGATACTTGACTTCAATATAAAATAAGTTTAAAATGCATCAAGATTTAATTCATTCTAGACATTATATGAAAAAAGTTTTATTGATAGCATTTTCAATGTTTGTACTGCTAACTGCCTGCACCAAGGAGGATACCAATCCCCCGGTTGTTGTGAGTAGTACACCAGCCAATGGAGAAAAAGAAATTGATCCTTCTCTTGAAGGGGTCACCGTTGAATTCAACGAAGTCATGAATCAAAACAAATCTTCCTGGTCTGCCGAAGATGGGGATACCTTTCCAGAACTAAACGGTGAAGCCTATTTCATAAGTGAGGGGCGAAAAAATGTTTTACCCGTCAAATTGGAAGCCAACAAAAATTATGTCCTTTGGCTCAACAAAGAAGGTCAGAACGAGTTTAGAGATGACAGTGGAAACATCCTTGCCCCCTACAAACTGGAATTCAGTACAGGAGATGCCGCCAATGAAGAGGAAGAAGGGAAGGCCAATCTAAAAATTTCTTCATAAACATGGATAAAAAATTCACTCGTAAAGCTCAGGTAATCATCTTTAAAAAGATCAATGATGAGCCTGCTTTTTTAATGCTGCATCGCAGTGGTGGAAAAGGTGTCTTTTGGCAACCTGTCACCGGAAGCGTAGAAGAAGGTGAAGATTATACAATGGGAGCACTGCGAGAGGTGGAAGAAGAAACAGGCATCAAAGACTATCTAAAATTGTATGAAGGGGTTCACTCCTTCGAGTTCAATTCTGATTTCAATGGGCCCAGCCAAGAGGAGGTTTTTGGGATGGAAGTTGAAGAAGGTGTTGAGCCAAAACTTTCGCATGAGCATGACAAGTATAAATGGTGCGAATTAGAAGAGGCACTAGATCTGCTAAAATTTGAAAGCAACAAGAAAGCTTTAAGGCATCTAAATACAATGCTAAAATAGAGAAAGCTGATTACTACTAATAATTTATCATGAAAAAAGCTCACAATGTAGTTTCCATTATCTTTTGGACGCTCACGGCTATTTTTGCCACACTCATGATTCTAACCATTTGGGGTGTGATTGATGAGGATTTTGGGGCAAAAGTATTTGGTACCTACGCCGTTCTATTTTTCTCCCTGATCGTAACAGGATATGTCATCAGGCAGCTGTCTAAGTAGTTCGCGCAAGATTAAAAATAGCAGAGAAACGCTAAACTATGTTTGATTTAAACCTTGCCGATCGAATGAGCCAGATTCTAAAGGAAAAAGGAGTCTCATTTGAAGAAAAGAAGATGATGGGAGGCTTGTGCTTTATGGTGAATAACAAAATGTGTTGCGGGATTGTGAAAGAAAAACTCATGGCCAGAGTCGGACCTGAGTTTTATGAAGATGCCCTAAAAAAACCACATTGCAGCGAAATGAACTTTACCGGACGGCCGCTGAAAGGATTTGTTTATGTGGAACCCGAAGGCATCGATCAGAAAAAAGAACTCAGCTATTGGATCGAAAAATGTTTAGAGTTCAATCCCAAAGCAAAATTGAGTAAAAAGAGATAAAACAAAAACCCCAAACTGACATTCATCCCGTGCCATTTAATCCGGGTCGTTAGGTGGGAGAGGCCGATCCGGGGCTGCCGGATGTAAAACCATATCCCTTCGGGACCTGAAAGAGTTAATGCACAGAATTAAGCGCTCAGACTCGAGTTTTTATTTTTGTTTTTTGCCATAACGGCTACCCTAATTGAACCAAATTTGTGTTCATAAATCAAGGACATAAGCTTGACATAAGACAAGTCTAATCCAAAGATTAGGATTTAATCTATCCAAGAGATTTGATAAACTTGAGCCAAATAGACACTTAATCCCCTTTCAAATGAATTCATCAAACGACCCAATTGCCCACGCCCATTGTGACGGACCTTGTGGCGTATACGACCCAGCAGCCGCGCGCATCAACGCTGAAGCCGTCCTCTCGATGACCAAAAAGCTCCTCGCTCTCGAAATGCCCGAAGCCGGAGATAAAGAAGGTATGACTCACTATCTGCACACCTTCACCCGCTACACTCAAATTAAAGAAGAACAAGCACAAAAATGCAAAGAAGAACTGCTTATTTTGTGGACGGACTATTTCAAGAACATTCATTTAGAGGAATTTCCAGAGCTACATGATACCTTTTGGAAAGCCGCCAAACTTTGCTCAAGCTGCAAAGTTGAAGTCAGCCTGGAACATGCCGAAGAACTGATGAAAACCGTGAAAAACGTCCACATCATGTTTTGGAAATCCAAAGGTAAAGAAGCCGCATGGATGACCGCCTCCTAAAATGGAAAATGGCATTCAACCCTCCGGATTAAAAGAAAAAATATTACTCTTTTTAGGCCTACGCCAACGTTTTCGAGTGGAAGGCGAATCCATGACTCCCCTCCTCCAATCACGAGACCGCATTTTGATCAAGAAAACAAAACGATTCAATAGCGGAGACATCGTCGTTTCCAAACACCCCATCCAATCCGATGTCGTGATCGTCAAAAAAATCGAATCCATCGACTCCCACGGACGTCTAAAGCTCATTGGAATCAACCAATCTCAAAGTTCCCATCGCTTTGGCCTGGTGAATAAAAAATATGTCCTGGGAAAAGTGACGAGCATTTTTAAAGACAGGTAGGTATATACTTTGGGTTGAGGTGGGTATATACTTTACTCTTAGCGACGAACTACAGGTGACGAATAACGAATTTATTTTTTGAGCGTTTAGCGATCAGTGTATAGCGTTTAGCTTTTTAAATAAGGTTTTTAGCCAGTCGCTACTCGCTATTCGCTAATCGCTTACTGAAAAAAGTACTGAGATGATGGTCAGCATTTTAAAGAGGATAAGTATGTAGTTGGGAAGAGGGTGGGTATATACTTTCCTAAATTAGCTCCATCAATTCTTCCATCTCTGTATACAAGCGCTCAATTTGATCATAGATGTCTTTACATTCTTGACCCAATTTTTTAATTTGACTTGTCTCACGGTCCAAACAAGCCTGCTGTAGTTTAGACTCATTTTTCTTCTTTTGACCCTCTAAAGAATCAATTTCTTTTTCTAAAGCCTCCAAGCGCCTTTCTCGCTTTCGTTTCTCTTTTTTTTCCTGCTTCGCATCCAAATAACTGGATTTATTAGATGAAGTTTTTCCCAGTTTTTTAAATGACTGCTCTTCCTCGCTCATCCATCCGGGAACACTCAAAAATTCGTCATAGCTTTTTTCATAAAGAGTGATTTCCCCATCATCAAAAACAATCAAACGATTAGCCACTTCGCTCAACATGGCCTCGTCATGCGTAACAAAAATAACAGCACCAGCAAAAGTTTTAAGACTATTCGTCAAAGCCTGACAAGACTCCATGTCCAAATGGTTAGTAGGCTCATCTAGAGCCAATAAGTGATTCTTATAGAGGAGAACCTTAGCCAAACAGACCCGACTCTTTTCTCCACCCGAAAGGTTTCTAATTGTTTTTTTAGCATGCTGACCCGTAAACAAAAGGGCTCCACAAACACTCCTCACTTGCTTTTCAGTCACTGCAGGAAGGGTGATTAATTCCTCTAAAATCGTTTTTTCAGGGGATAAGGCTTTCTTGCTATCTGGCCCAAAATAGCCAATTCGAAGCCTGTTGTGATGAACCAATTTTCCACTACCTAAATTCAAACGCCCTGTAAGCAATTTAAGGAGGGTTGATTTTCCTTTTCCATTTGGCCCTACAATACCAATACGATCACCAGGAAGAATGTTTAAAGAAAAATCACGAATCAGCATTTCATCTGAATCATAAGCAAATTCAAGGGATTCGGCCTGAAGCATCGTATTGCTTTTAAACGGTTCAGAGCGAAAATTAAAGCGAATCTGGGGTAATTTAGCCAATTTAGTACCAATTTCTTGTTTTGCTAGACTCTTAATACGAGACTGAACCAAGCCAGCCGATCGAGCTCCAGCCCGAAAATTACGTATGAACTCCTGAGTTCTCTCTTTCTTTTTGATAGCATTCTGACGTGTCTTTTCGTAAACCTTTTCCTCGAGGCTAATTTGCTGCATTAATTTTTGCGGTCCCCCCTTCATTTTTCGCATTTTTCCACGATGAATGATCAAGCTATGAGTCACCACTTGCTCCATAAAATGTCGGTCATGTGTCACTAAAATAAAACTACCTTTCCATGTTTTTAAAAAGCGCTCCAACCAACGAAGAGATAAAATATCAAGATAATTAGTAGGCTCATCCAAAAGCAGTAAATCTGAATCCGAAACAAGCGCTTCAGCCAAGCGAACACGAATTTGGTAACCACTTGAAAATTCATCAGGAGAGCGGCTAAAATCCTCAATCTTAAAGCCAAGACCCATCAATATCGACTCAGCCCTCCACTGCTGATCATGAGCTCCAGGAGGAAGCGAAGCAGAAACTTGATCTAAAATACAACGCTTATCAAAATCAAGATTCTGCTCCAAGGCTTTTATTTTAAACCCTTGCGGAATCTTGATTTCACCTGATTGAGCCGAGTCCTCACCTAAGAGAAGCCTAAGAAAAGTGCTTTTTCCTGTCCCATTTCGTCCGATCAAGCCAATTTTCTCCTTAGGATTCAAGGTCAGGGTGACATCATCAAAAAGAGTTTGGTGACCAAAAAACTTTTCGAGATTTTGAATGTGGATCAAGGGATTCTAAATTAAAAGCAAATTCAAGGTTAAATAAAGACTGAATTATTATAACGGAATCCCCAAAAAAATCAGCACACTCTCAAAGCGGCAAGGCAAAATCTCTTAAGCAGTGACAAAATGGAGCCACCACCCGGGATTGAACCTGGGACCTCACCCTTACCATGAGCTCATATGAGTATAAATGGTAATTATTTAGCTTATTTAAGCCATTATAACTATATTAATGTAACTCTCAGTAATTATATTAGAGGGGTACATCCCTGATAAATAGTAATTAGACTATAACATAAATTAAAGTAATAAAAATGAATATTAAATAGAGGTATATAATAAAGTGTAGAAAATTAAATTAAATTTAGGGTAAATTGGGGTAAATAATACAGTGGCGTGGCGCTGAGCCGCATGCGGTAAAAACAGCCTTCAATTGCTGTTTTAGATGAGCTTGCCTACGATCGGATCAGGGGTTGTGTACACTGTTTTGATTTGTGGCTCATATTTTGCGTTTTAAGGCTGTTTGAGGTGTGAGATGGAGTGTGCTCCTGAATCACTTAAAAACGCTTTTAAGGACCATTTACGTGTCGTATTTTAGGCTTCTTTGTTAGAGGTTGTGTTGGCATTCTTGTGTAGGCGAAAATTCGACTTTGAAATGCAACTTTCATAAACTGACTCACTAACCAAGAAAGTTGTCATGAAACGTAAATTCAAACACCTCAATCAATCTGACCGAGATAGAATCCAGGCCATGCTAAATTCTC
>JAUHWS010000074.1 GCA_030427295.1 bacterium
TCCAACGGGGGTCCTCAGGAAAGTATCGATGTAAGGTTTCACAAAGCTCTCGCCCATTATCAAAGGCATATTGATCGGCCTTATCAATACATTGAACGATTTTAGAGAACCTCTCTTTGGAAAGTTTTTCAAACAAAGCCAGCATGATCCCTCCGCAAGTGGGAATTTTACTGATCGGAGCTTGAACCGAATCGAGCAAATCAATTTTTTCTAAAAAAGGAAGCCAGGACGTTTGTTTCATCTTTCGCTTAGCACTAGAAAGCCGGTTGCCCGCTAAATTTCTCAAGGCCCGCTCGGAATAAACAAGCATGTCAGCAGGTAAACCATACAACTCCAAGCGCTTTTGGATTTCAGTTGGAACAATCTTTAAGCGTAAAACCTCTGTCATATCGGTATTTGAATTTTGAAGAACAGACAAGGCTGAATCATAAAAATCCCAATCAATTAGCTCGGGTAATGTTTCATAATCCGGCAACTCACAAAGTGGTGCCGTCGTACCACATTTTTTCCGGCCCCCATAGTGCTTGATCACCATCTCGCGGCCACCCATTCTATAAAACTGAAGACGGCGCTTCAAATCAATATCGTTGACGATCAAGCCAAATCTACCATCTATTTTTTTAGCTGCTTCAACCGTCTTAAGTTGAATGCCATTCACCGTTTCACCAATCGAAAAATGTCCAGAAAAAATAATCGTCATAAAAAATAAATCACTCAGGCAATCAGCATATCAAACAAAGCAAATAATCTAAAGAATAGAAACCAACGAACAGAAAATTAGACAGCCCCCCTCAACACTCGCTATAATGGAAAAAACAACAACACCATGAGAAAATTTTACCTCCTGAGTGTTGCCCTCCTCACATTGGCCGGATGCCAATTCAATTCATCCCAACAAATCGAAGAAGAACCTTTGGAAATTCCTGCTCTTGAGGAGGTCATGGGTTATCAGGTGAAAGAAGTGGTCAGCGGACTCGAAGTCCCCTGGGACATGGCGTTCACCTCAGAAAATAGAATACTTATCACCGAGCGGCCCGGTCGCTTAAGGGAAGTCGTGGATGGAGTTTTAAATCCCACTCCCATACGTGTTTTTAGAGAAGTGAGTTCAATTTCTGAAGAAGGTTTGATGTCCATCACCCTAGACCCTAACTACGCAGAAAACAAATGGATCTATCTCTCCCTTGCCTATCAAAAAGGAGAAGAAATCAAAGTAAAAGTCGTCCGTTTTGTAGATGCAGGAGATCATCTAGAAAGCGAAAAAACCATTATTGAAGACCTTCCCGCTGCCAAATTTCACGCAGGTAGTCGGGTTCGCTTTGGACCCGATGGAAAACTCTACATCACCGTCGGAGATGGGCTAAATAAGGATGAAGCTCAGAATCTCGATTCACTCGCTGGAAAAATTTTGCGACTCAATGCCGATGGGAGCATCCCTTCGGACAACCCCTTCCCAGGCAGCCGCATTTGGAGCTACGGCCATCGCAACAGCCAAGGCATCGCTTGGCATCCCGAAACCGGAGAGATGTACGAAACCGAGCACGGCCCCTCTATCATCGATGGCCCTCCAGGAGGCGACGAAGTCAATCACATTGTCGCTGGAGCCAATTATGGATGGCCCATCGTCTCACACGACCAAAGCGAAGAAGGCATGATACCACCGATCATCCAATTCACCCCTGCCGAACCCCCCGCTTCACTGATGATTTATTCAGGGGAGGTTTTTCCAGCCTTTAAAAACCAACTCTTCTTTGGGAGCTTAAAAGGAGAAGGGCTCATGCAAATCCAAATCGATACAGATGATCCCGACCTAGTCCTCCAAGCCGAAAAACTACCTGGCATTGATGTTGGACGTATTCGAAACGTCATTCAAGGCCCCGACGGTTTCATCTACTTCTCCAATTCCAACCAAGACGGCCGCGGCAAACCCAGTGACACCGACGATCGGATTTTTAGAATCATACCGAAAAACTAATCGTCATTCTTGGACCTGCCTGCCGGCAGGCTTGATACAAGGTCATCTGTATTTTGAAGCTCGGAATTCAAAAAGACTCCCGAGTTAGCCTTTATGGCAAACCACTCGCTAGCTCGTGGGCCACAAAGGCTCGGGAGTGACATTAGGATGAAGGAAAATGAAATCCAATCAACCCATAATGCGCACTACATAATCCGTAATACCTCATTGAAAAACAAATTCTGTAATAGAAAACTTATGAAAAACTAATCCTTTTTCTTCGTTGCAGACGCCTTCTTTTTTGTTGAAGGTTTCTTCTTGGTCGATGTCTTCTTTTTAGGCGAGACACGATCTTCTAAGCCCTGGGTCATCTCCGTCAAACGGAGTTTTTTGGCAATCTGGCCAATCCCTCGATCGATGCGATTGAGCACATTCTTGGTTCCGTACATTTGCTTTTTTTGAGCCGTCGTTTCAGCCTTGGGAATAATAATCCATAAAACCACGTAAACTAAAATCCCAGAACCACCGAGCAGAGCAAAGGCAATGAAAAAGAGGCGGACAATCACCGGATCCGTTCCAAAGTAAGCGGCAATCCCACTACAAACCCCCGCAATGATGGCATGATCTGGATCACGATGTAATCGAGGCTTACTGACTGGCTTTTGATCGAGGTCAAATTCGCCCAAAACTTCAAAAATCTCATCAGGACTACCGATTTTAGAAAGTACATCATGAATATGCTCATGGGTCACCACCTTCTCCTTTTTAGAAATAGCCGTCAAACTTTCAGCCACACGACCTTCAATGTCAGCAATGATCTCATCTTTTTCATCCAAGCTAGCAAAAAGAATGCCAAGTTCATCCAAGTAATCTTTGAGGAGCTCGTAAGCTTCGGTGTTTAAAACAAAGTCGACATCAGCGATTTCAACGTGAATTGTTTTTTTCATATGATTGAATTAAAGCGTTAATAGATTGATTAAGATTGTTCCAATTCAGAAGCAAGGCATCGAGCAATTTTTTACCCTTGCTGGTCAATTTGTAGTACTTGCGAGGAGGACCTGACTTGGACTCCTTCCATTGATATTCCACCGCTCCAGACGATTTGAGTCGATTGAGTAAGGGATACAAGGTCCCCTCCACCACAATCAGTTCATATTTTTTGAGTTCCTTGAGCATGTCCGCCGCATAAATTGCCTTACGTGAAATGATGAGCAAAATCACAAACTCAAGCGACCCCTTACGCATTTGAGACTGAATGTTTTCGGTGTATTTATCGCGTTTCATCAGGGTGTGGTTAAGGTGACAAAATCAATTGTAATACAGAGTACTTTGCAAAGCAAGGTTAAATATTAAAAAATAAGCTCAATAGTTTTTTGGATTGTCTCTAATATATTGACGGATTCGATTCAATTCTGTCCCATTCCGAATGATATGGTCATGAAATCGGGCCTGCCAACAAAAATCCAAACCATGCCTCCGGGCATATTTGGTCACACCAATTTTAAAACCACGAATAATGGAAGATAGGTTTTTAGATTGTGGACCAAATTTATTTTTGTATTGGCCTGTTAGGGACCCAAAATCTTGCGTCCCTAGCCGATTGATAAAAATAATCCCATGAACGTGATCAGGCATCACGACAAATTCATCCAAAAACACAAACGGAAAATGGAACGGAATTTCATACCAACAGGACCAAACCCAACAACCCAAAAAAGACAACCCCATCATCTCATTTCTAATGGAACCAAAATGAGGACTGCGATCTTTAATATTAATGGTCACAAAATAAGCCCCATTCAGACCATAGTCATAGCCTTGCAAACGAGGTGACCTACGACTTTTTAAAAAAAGCATCATCCCAAGAAATAGAGGTAATCCTAGCATAAAAAAACCTGGTTGAAAAGGATGGCATAATTGAGGTCAAGCTCAAACCCCAGGAAAAAACCGATTTGTCTGCCTTTTATACCGCTCATACGCCGGATTCCCCTCGTACTTTTTCTCCAACATCGGAACGCCGGACACATACAGAATCAAATACGTGATCAAAAGCGGGCTTGCAACCAAATACCAAGCATCAAGAGAATTCAGAGCCATCAAAAAGATCCCCCACCACATCGTCACCTCTCCAAAATAATTCGGATGACGGGTATAACGCCACAAACCCTTCGTCATGATCTGACCCGGTTTTTTATGACTCACAAACTGAGCCAGCTGATAATCCCCTACCACCTCAAAAAAGAAACCAATCAGCCAAATGACCAAACCAAAGTAGCTCAAAAACGTAAATTCGGGATTCGTCAGATTCACATAAATGATGGGAACTGAAATGATCAAAAGGAAAAATCCCTGAAGCAAAAACACATCCGTCAGCCCTCGAAGCAAATACCACCTCCCCCATTTTTTCCTAAAATTCTGATACCGAAAATCCTCCGGCTTCTTCCAGTTCCGTTTGTGAATATGAAAAAACAAACGCCATCCCCAAATAAAAACCAAAGCATTCAACACAATAGCAAGCGTTGAAGACGGCTCAAAACGCCACAAGGTGAAGGCCGACACAAGCACAAAGCCCAGGCCCCAGGCCATATCTGCCATCCCATTATTCCGCCTCAATTGAGCAATCACATAAAATAAGAACATATAAACAAAGAGAACCCCTGCCGTCTGTAAAATCGCATTCCACATGATTTTTAAACTTAATTTAAAACCAGTATAGCATTGAGGATGAATGTGAGGGAGATAAAAAGTATATACCCA
>JAUHWS010000023.1 GCA_030427295.1 bacterium
AGTGTTTAAGTGTGTATCTGGTAAGTGTTTAAGTGTGTATCTGGTAAGTGTTTAAGTGTGTATCTGGTAAGTGTTTAAGTGTGTATCTGGTAAGTGTTTAAGTGGTTATTGGTTGATCTTATTTATGTAGTTTTTTCTTTTTGCTGATCAACTGCCTTTATTTAGCCTTTTTGTAAGAGATTACCTTGAAAAGTGAGTTTTGCTGTTTGAGGTGGGTAACGAAAAATGACCCAAGCTGCTCAAACAGGTTTGCCGTTTGAGGTTTTTTGGGCTACTTTAAGAGAGTAATTTATCTTATTTTTCCAAAAATGTCAACTTACGCCTTCATTCTGGGTAAAGATCCTGATTTGTCTTTGTCTGAACTTCATGCTGTTTTCCCTCAGGCTCTTTTTCACGATTTTTCTGGTGATTTTGTGTTGATGGATGCTTCTAAAAGGCTTGATCAGTCTACGTTCAATCGCTTGGGGGGATCGATCAAATTGGCTGTGATTGAAGAGCTTGTTTCAAAAAAAAAGTTGGAACAGACTGTTCTTGAGGTCTTGCTATCAGATCATGAGTCTGGAAAACTGCAGTATGGAGTGAGTGTTTATGGGATGCATCAGGCTTTGCTTAGGCGGCTTTTGCTCAGTTTGAAGAAGCACTTGAAGGCAGCCGGGGTGTCGAGTCGATTTGCAAATCAGAATTTCAAAAATCTTTCAGTAGCTCAAAAAAAGGGGCTCAAGGGTCCAGAAATTCTTGTTTTGGAGTCGGGTGGTCAATTTCATGTGGGTCGGGTCATTGCGACTCAAGACATTGATGCTTATTCCAAACGGGATTATCGTAAGCCGTTTCGGAGTATGAAGGTGGGGATGTTGCCGCCGAAGCTAGCTCAAATCCTCGTCAATTTGACGGGTTCGCGTGGACCCATTTGGGATCCATTTTGTGGTGGGGGTGTGTTGGTGATGGAGGGTTTGCTTTCGGGCCATGATATGCTGGGCTCGGACATCAATCAAAAAACCCTTGTTGGGGCTCAGAAGAATGTGGATTGGATTCGATCTGAATTTCAACTTTCTTCGACGGCAGAGCTTTTTGTGCATGATGCCACGCAGCCGTTTCCTTCAAAAAAATCAGAAGCGATTGCTTTTGAGGGTTATCTTGGACCTCCTCAGACACGTCTGAAGTCCGAATCAGAGCTTCAGCCGGTGATGAGCGAACTCAATGCGCTTTATGTTCAGTTTTTTTCACAGCTCAGAAACGCTCAATTTAAGGGGCCCATTGTGGCAGCTCTTCCGTTTTTTCGTTTGCAGGGAGGCAAAGAAGGGGGGCTGAGCTGTATTGAAGACATTCAAAAAATGGGCTTTCAGTTGCAATCTCTCTTGTCTCATCGAAAGTGTTTTTCACTGAAATATGCTCGCCGGGATCAGTGGGTGGGGCGCGAGATTTTTAAGTTCAAATTAGATTAAAAGCGCCTTTCGACACCTATAATTCCTGAGGCACGATCAGCTTTTGCCTTACCTTCTGCGAATATTTTCCACTTTTCTTCAGCTCGATTGAGGTCGATATTTATTTTTCCTTCCGCGAGTAAATTTCCATCTGCTTTTGAAAGTGCTATTTCTGCACTCACTGGAATGTTTTTAAGGTCTGCGTTTATTTGGGCTTTAGGAGATATTTCACCATTTTCGAATTCTACTTCTCCCGCTAAAGTTAATCTCAAAGTGTTATTATCAAGTAATTCAATGCTAACGCTGGCCACATGATTGTCTTGAAATTGACCTGATTCGATCTCGCTTTCATATCCAATGTCTAATTTGTGAACACCTAGATTTGCTTTGACTTTTTTTACTTCTGCTGTGTCTGTTTTTACTTCAAAACTGCCGGATTCTTTTTTCGCTTCAATACCTGCGCCTAAGGTTAATTCTGCCAATTCTATTCGGGTGGAGCCGGATATTTTTTCACCTGTTCCCTTTAATTTTTCCTTGGCTTTTAAATTAAGAACTCCAAGCGCGAGTAAGCTTTCTATTCGACTTTGACGAATTTCCAAATTTTCTCCCAAAACACCTTCCAAGCTTAGGATGATCTTGTCAGTCTTTGCTTTATTTTTTTCAGTTTCTGTATTCAGCTCATCTACAAGTCCTTGGGGGACTTCTGATTCATGAGAAGGTGGCTTTTGAACATCTTCCGTTAAATGAGGTCCTTCAAAATCAGCCATGCTAAAGGGTTTTAAGTAGTTTTTCTGCTTCCATTTCTTCGTCCTTTTCGATCATGGCTTTCTTTTCCGCAATGAGCTTTTTTGCCTTTTTTTCTAGCTCTTTCTGACTTTGACGAGAAAAGTCTTTGGCTATTTTTAAGCGTTCATCCTTCTCTTTTTTTAATGCTTTCCATTGATTTTTTTCATTTTCGAAAATTTGGATAGCCTTTTTGATTTCCACTTCACTTGCTTGTGGAATTTTTTTGATCATCTGATTTTTTTCCTCTTTTTTGAGAGAATTTGATTTTTTAATTAAGATGATAAGCTGTTGAATGTTTTTATTTTTGTATGAATCCATCTTTTTATTATACCATTTTTTTCAGTCTTCTGGCAATGGGTTTAAAGGTTCCAATCGAAGCGATGGTGCTGATGAAGGTGATTAGAATCAGAATAGAGAATATTTCTTCGTTGATGATGCCTTTTTCGAGGCCAATAGAGGCAATGATGAGTTCTACAGCCCCCCGGCTGTTCAAGGCGACTCCAATGCTTGCTGACTTTAGTGAGGATAGGCGATTGATGTATCCTCCTATGTAGGCTCCGATGAATTTACCTCCCATGGATGCGATAAGGATGAGTCCAACAAAAAGGGGCATCAGGCTGATCACTCTGAAATCGAGGTGGAAGGCGAGGCTGGCGAAGAAGATGGGGGCAAAGAAGCTGTAACTCATGCCGTAAATTCGATCTTCGATTTTTTGAAAAACGCGTTCATCGAGTACTTCTTCTCGAATGAATAATCCGGCTAAAAAGGCTCCTATGATCATGTGTAGATCGATGGCTTCGGCGATGGTGCCCATCAGTAAGGCAATGATGAGGGTGAGCGTAAATCCTTTGTTGTTGAATTGAATGACCCGATCCATGTAAGGGGATAGCTTGGTTCCTCCATAAATGACGAGGGTAAAAAAGACAATGATTTTAATGACTAATATCGATAAAGTTCCCCATTCAATGATGCCGGTTTCTGCGATATTGAGGGCGACTGAGAATAAAACTAAGGCTAGAATATCATTGATGATGGCGGCTCCCATCGACAAATGCGCGGCGTCTGAATTCAGTAGTTTCTCATCTTTAAACAGCCTGGCGATGATGGGAATTCCTGAGATGGAGGCGGTGAGACCAATGAAAAAGGCGGTTAGTGGTTCTTGGCCAAATTCTAGGGCAATAAAATAAACCAATAACAATGGTGCCAGTGCCCCTAAAATTGAAATGAGGATGGATTTTTTTCCCGCTTTTAAAAGTTCGTTTGGTTTGGTTTCTAGTCCTGAATGGAGCATTAAAAAGAAGATGCCAAATTCAGCAATGATTTTGATCAGTTCACTGTCGGCTTGAACCAGATTGAGGAGGGCGGGTCCGACAATGATGCCTCCAATGAGTTCTCCAAAAATCATGGGTAGCTTGAGGGACCGGAATATTTTTCCGGCGGTCCACACGACGACCATGAGAATAAGCAAGTCTGAAAAATCAACCATTGAGAGTGTTGTTTTTGTTTGGAGGTAGCTTTGATTGTAGCAATTTTTTTGATAGAATCCAATTCCGTTCTTATGATTTTATTTTGTTGAGATGAAAATTGCGGTGCTTACCTCAGGGGGTGTGGACAGTTCGGTGGCACTCCGACTTTTGAAGGATGAAGGGCATGACCTGACTGCCTTTTACCTCAAAATATGGCTCGAGGATGAGTTGAGTTATTTGGGGGAATGCCCTTGGGAGGAGGATTTGGAGTATGTTCGTCAGATTTGTGATGAAATTGACGTGCCTTTGGAGGTGATTTCGATGCAAAAAGAATATTGGAATCAGGTGGCCGAATATACGATTGCTGAAGCGAAGGCGGGTCGTACGCCGAACCCAGATGTGCTGTGTAACCAGCAGATCAAATTTGGTCAGTTTTATGAACGGATTGATGCGAGCTTTGAGAAGGTGGCGACGGGGCATTATGCTCAAATCGCTAGCTTGGAGCTTGGAGCTAGGAGTTTGGAGCAAGAAAACACTTCCAGCTCCCAGCTGATTGCTCCCAGCTATTTGTTAAAAATGGCTCCTGATCCCGTCAAGGATCAAACCTATTTTTTGGCTCGGATGTCTCAGCAGCAATTGGCTCGGGCAATGTTTCCGATTGGGAAATATACTAAAGAAGAGGTGCGTCAGTTGGCGGAGCAGTATGACCTCCCTAATAAAAATCGGAAAGACAGTCAGGGGATTTGTTTTTTGGGGAAGATTCCGTTTCGGGAATTCCTGAAGCATCATTTGGATGAAATGCCAGGGGATTTTGTGGACGTTGAATCAGGTAAAGTTTTGGGGCAACATTTGGGTTTTTGGTTTTATACGATTGGTCAGCGGCAAGGTTTGGGATTGAGTGGTGGGCCCTGGTTTGTGGTCAAAAAGGAGGTGAAGCAGAATATAGTTTATTTGGCGAATGGGTATGAGCCGGATGAGGTGTATAAAACTCAGTTCCATATTGCAGAAATACATCATATTAATGACCAATTCCCAATTCCTAATTTCCAATTTCCGATGACCAATTCTCAATTAAAGGTGAAGATTCGACATGGAGCGGCGATGCATGACTGTCAGTTGGAGGGGAATCGTGTCATCCTTAAAAACCCTGTTCACGGGGTGGCGGCGGGTCAGTTTGCGGTTTTTTATGTGCCTGATCCAGCCGGAGGAGGGGATTTATGTTTAGGGTCGGCGGTGATTGTTTAGTCTTTCTATTGGGTTAATGTCGAGTGTGCCAGCACTTGATTTGATGCTCTTCTTGTATCACAGCTCACCTGAGTGGAAAGATAGGCAGCGATTGCGGTTAAACATAAAACAGAAAAGCCAGTGCCGGCTAGTAGTGGATGGAATCTCGATTCCCTCAATTCTTTAGTAGTAAATCGTGGATCTCTGTCGTCAAAGCCAGGCATATTTCTCAAATCCAACCCTTCTTCTCCCGCTCTTTTTATCCCTTCAAATAGCTCTCCCTCTTCACACATGAACAAAATTTTTATTCAATAATTGATCCGTAAGCACGTCGTTGCTTAAAAACATTTTTAATCAATAATTAGTTTTTGTCAACCTTTAGTTTTGGGAAAATTTTAATACCAAAAACCTCAAATAATTTCGATGAAAGAGTGAGGAAAAAAGATAAGGGAGTTGTTAGCTTAAGAAAGATCGACGCGAGTCGATCCACCAAAATTCGTTGTGGGTGCGGGATCCAAGCTTCCTTGAATCCCGCACTCTGCCTACCTGCGAGAAATCGACCCGAAAGCCGCTACCGCGCCCGCTGAGCGAGGAAGCGATAGCCAGCCGGCCACGAGAAGGTCTCGGCGACCCGCTCGAGGTTGAAGTAGGTCCCGAGTGAGTCTTTGTCGAGAATGGGGTGCTTGACGTTGCCGCCCGGATCGGTCCAGAAGGCCCGAATCACGATGGGTGCTTCGAGCTGCAGGTCCGGACGCTTGGCGGCCACGAGTGAGAGGCCCGACATGCCGGCCATCTCAAGCTGCGAGGCGGTCAAGGTGCTCGAAAGCCGGACCAGATCGGGCTTGCTGCTGTCGTCCTCGACGGGCTGTCCGAAGCAGACCATCACGAAGTCGTGACGACCAGCCGCGAGGGGCTCGAAGGCGAAGAGTCGCGGGTCGACTCTGTGCGACACCATTTTTTGAGCCGCACGCGCTCCTTGCAGCAGGTCCGTAGCCGTCATGGCCCGTGGAAGCTCAATTTGAAAAGGGGTGAGAGTAGGGGTGCTGTCGTTCATGACGTCTTTCTGTTTTTGGGGTTTTGGATTTTAGCTGTAGATTTCAAATTCATAAAAATAAAAATGAAATCTACAGCTAAAACGTCTCGCAATGTAGGTATTAAAGATCACAATCAATCATCCAAACAGGAAATTGATCATATCATGTGTATGATATAATATTTTTATAAAAAAGTCAAGTAATTTGCGGTTATGGTTTAATGGCTTGGAAGCACCACGACTCACGAAAATTAATTCTATTTATTTTTTAACTTTTGTCAAGAGGCTAACTCAATCATCTTCTCCAAGCTGCGGCTGGCTTTTTGGATGACTATTTCTGGCAATTTTACTATTTGCTCCGGGCGAGGGGATTTGAGGCACTCTAGGATGTCTTTGAGCATGATTTTTTTCATGTAAGGGCACATGGCACAACTGCCTACAATTTTCTTGCCCTGATTCTCAGTTTGCACGCGATCGGACAGGCCGCATTCGGTCACCAGCATGTACTCTTCCTCGTCCGTGGTTTTGACATAATCGATCATTTGGCTGGTGCTTCCCATCATGTCCACTTCGTTGATGACCTGGGGGTTGCATTCACTGTGGGCCAAAATTTTGGCTTTGGGATATTCTTTTCGAATTTCTTTGATGGTCTCGGGGCTGAATTCTTCGTGGACGATGCACCGAGCCGTCCATCCAATCAATTTTTTTTGAGTGAGGGGTTGGAGGTTTTTGCACATGAATTCATCGGGAATGAAGATGATTTCATCCTGAGGCATGCCTTCGATCACTTTTAGGGCATTTGAGGAGGTACACACCGCATCGACTTCGGCTTTCACGTCGGCGGTGGTGTTGATGTAGCAGACCACCCCTGCCTTGGGATGTTCGGCTTTTAGTTGTCTCACATCTTCCGCGGTGATGCCTTCGGCGAGGGAGCATCCGGCGACAGCAGGGACTAAAACGGTTTTAGTGGGATTCAAAATTTTAGCGGTTTCGGCCATGAAATGGACGGAGCTGAACACAATGGTGTCAGCGTTGGTTTCTTTGGCTTTTAGGCTGAGGGCGTAGGAATCTCCCAGAAAATCAGCCACGCCGTACATGATGTCGGGGGTTTGATAGGAGTGGGCCAAAATGATGGCGTTCTTCTCTTTTTTGAGCTGATTGATCTCGAGGGTGAGGGGGGCAATCAATTCACAATCTTGCTCGGACCACCCCACACGGTGGAGTTTTTCGTAAAGTCGCTCGGTTTCGGTGTTGAGTTGGGTGGGGTAAAGCATGGTTCTGTGATGATTACACTCTAATTTTCCTCTAAAATGCTTTGGATATCAAGTTGAATCAGCTTTTATAAAGTATTGACTATTTATTAAAATTATGTTATAAATTAATACTAATTTAATAAGTAGTGAAATGAAATCTAAGAAACCAAGGCTTTTTATTCAAGGCGGTGCTATAAAGAATATTTATAATGCTGGCTTTTTGATTGGCTCTCAGGACCATATTGACACACCTCTTTGTGATGCATTTAGTGAAATAATAGGGCTTTCCAGTGGTGCTGCTTTGGGCTATATGCTTCAAACAGGCAAATTGGAAATACTGACCAATGAGATGTTGAAAGTGGAAGTGAGTCATTTTTTGAATTGGTCTAAATTGCCTCATTCTCCTGTTGATCGACAGGCAATGTTAAAGCTTACAAAGAAAATTGTTAAGTCTAGTTATTTTAGAGATGATGGCACTTCTTTGATGGTTGGAGTGGTTCGAATTGATGGAGTTAGAGAGTATATTGAGGCTACTAAGCAGAATATTACCGATTTGATATTTTCAACCATGTCTTTACCGGGTGTTATGGGCCCCTTTCCATTGGGTCCACCAAAACAGGCCTGGAAGTCTTTGAGGCGTTTTCCTAAAAACACACATCATTTGGCTTGGGATGGAGGTATGGCAGGAAATACTCCTGATATCAATGATTTAAAGCAAGATCAAAGAATGATTATTCTAAATACAAGGCCTACTTATGAACCATCTACTTTGACAAAAGTAATTGGTAAGATCATTTCTTTGGCTGAGCCTCATTTGGGAAAAGCTTTGATAAATGGAGAATCTAATTACAAAAAAAATATGCAATTTGCTCAAAAGTCTGATCATGTTCTTGTTTTAAAGCCTGATGTTTATCTTGGCGGAATGTTTGCTAAACAAGATACGATGAAGCGTAATTTTCAAGCTGGTCTAAAAGCAGGTAAGGGTGATAAGGGGAAGCGCTTTATTGAGGCTTTGGTTCTTTAGGATTTCAGATTTTATATATATCTTTTGACCATTGGATTACTTGCTTATGATTTGCAATGGCTTTTGGATAACTTGAAGGTGGTTCTATTTTGAGCTCATACAACTTCAATATTTCCTTTTCACACAATTTCTTCAGTTCTGGCACCCATTTTTTAGTATATTCCGAGTCTGGATCATAGTGTTTGTGTTGGAGCATGGGGTTGAAGATCCGAAAGTAAGGTTGGGCATCACAGCCCGTGCTGGCTGCCCACTGCCAATTGCCGTTGTTTACTGCGGGATCATAGTCAATCAATTTTCTTGCAAAATATTGCTCGCCCCAGCGCCAGTCGACATGTAGGTCTTTGGTTAAAAAAGAGGCGACAATCATGCGGACCCGATTGTGCATGTAGCCGGTCTCATTCAATTCTCGCATGCCAGCATCGATGATGGGAAAGCCTGTTTTTCCCTCACACCAGGCCTTGAACTTTTTTTTGTCATTTTCCCACGGGATCTGATCGTACTTTTGATGAAAACATCCTTCAAAAACACGAGGAAAATGAAAGGCGATGTGGCTGAAAAAATCTCGCCAGAACAATTCACTGATGAAACTCGAATCTGGGCCTAAAAAATGAAGGGTTGCTTGATAGGTTTCTCGGATGGATACGGTTCCAAATTTATGATGGGCGGATAGATGACTGGTGCCCTGGGGCTTGGCTGGAATATTTCTCAGTTCCTCATAATTCTTGAGCTGTTTGATGCTTTTGATTAATTTTAATCCTTCTTTTCGCCCTCCTTTCAAAAGTAGATTAGATCCTCTGTTGACTTCTAGCTCATTGAGATGGTTCATACTTGCCCCTTTAATCTTTTCTGAAACATAGTTTTTGTATGGATTGCTTTGAGGCTCTGGGATGTTTAGCTGACTCGCTTTTCTGAAGAACGGAGTGTAGATGGTGTAGGGTTTCCCATCGTCTTTGTGGATGGATTCTGGGCTGGTTAACAGTGCATCGTTGTACGATGAAAACTGAACTTCATTTTTTTGACAGAGGGTTTTGATTTTTTCATCTCGTTTGCGGGCAAAGGGGGTGTAATCTCGATTGGAGTAGATGGCCTGGATGGATTGCTGCTTGATTAACTCATCCAAGATGGAAGCGGTGTTTCCTTTGAAAAGATAGAGTTGAGTACTTTTTTTGTTCAACTCAGCATTCAGTTCTTCCAGACTTGCTTGCATGAAGCAAAGAGCGGGCAAGCTTCGATACCGATTTTTTTGAGAAATTTGAGTGTCCTCCAAAATGAAAACTGGCATGACTTTTTCGGACTGTTTCAAAGCTTCGATCAGGCCTGTGTTATCATCAAGCCGTAGGTCTCGGTGGAAGAGAAACAGGCTGGTTTTGAATCGTTTGTGGGTCATTGTTTTTATCATACAATAGGGCGGAAATTTGGACGAGGGATTTTTGAAGTATATACTCACCCTCTCCCCAACTATATACTCACCCTCATCAAAATACCAACCATCATCTCAGTACTTTTTTCAACAAGCGAGTAGCGAATAGCGAGTAGTGATTAGCTGAAATAGAGCTTAGAATAGAGCTAAAAGCTATACGCTGACCGCTATACGCTCAAAAAATAAACTCGTAATTAGTCACTCGTAATTAGTAATTAAGAATAAAGTATATACCCACCCTCACCAAAAGTATATACCCACCTTACATTTTTTGAAGCAACCAAAAGCCAGCGGATGAAACGATGGTGGTTAGGACGACTCCCCATAAAATATCGATGAAAACGATGGGTAGTTTCCAATCCTTTAAGACGGCGTAGGCGGTGAGCTCGAAGGTCATGTAGGTGAAAAACCCAAACAGGGCTCCATAAACGAGGGTGTGCATCCAGCTTGCTTTTTCATGGGCAGGGATGACGACAAAAATGAGAATCCCTAAAATAAAAAAGAGATAGAAAATGATGGCAGCGAACCATTTCACGTCGGTGCGCATTAGGTGGCCTAGGTACTTTTGGTAAAATGGTTTTCCGAGTGCTCCCAGCCATAGCAAGTCCACTCCTAAGAAAACAATGGTCATTCCCAGGTAAGTGAGTAGGTAGGATTTGATCATGATTTTAGTTTAGGATTTATTCTTCATTTGAACTGATCGTGGCCCAAATTTCATTCCGTCTCATGAAAGGGGGAGTGAAGGGTGGGTTGTATTGAGCCACTTGAACGAGTCCGATTTCCAAATTTTTTTCAGATGCGTAATCTTTTAGCGCCTTTATTTTAGCATCAATTTTAGATTCGGTGGCCCATCCTGAAAAATTGAGCACAAGTCTAGTTTCGGCTGGAATTTGAATTAGGGATACTTGTGCATTGTTGGGTGTGGGTAGTTCATCCAGCTTGAACTCGCTGGGCATAACGAAGTAGAGCTTCATCTTTCCATCTCCTTCTGTCTCTGTGACCACAGGGGTGGTCATGGCAATTTTTTCTGAAACTGAATCATTTTCTCCATTTTCTTTGCTTGATTCGGTCACAACGGGGGCTGTCATGGCGATCTTGTCTTGCTTGGTGTTGTTGCCAAAAATGTAGTCCGCGACGATTCGAAAGCCTTGATTGGTACTTTTTTGATAGCTTTTTTTATCGACCGTGGTTTCGGCGATGATAAAACTTTCATAATTTCTAATTTCAAAGGACCTGTCTGCTGAAAGAACTTCATATTTTGGGGACTCGATGTTCCTGACTGAAAGATACCCGTAGGTGATCCAGATTAAAAATAGAACGGCGATGGTAATGATGGCGGGTAACATTTTTCGTTTCATCTATTTTTAAGCTAAGAAGCCGAAGTACCCAAAGACGAGTCCAAGGGCTATGATGAGAGGACTCCAGACGCTTATGTTTTTGATGATGTTTTTTACGATGCCTTCAAAGGCATTGGGTAGGAGTAGGATCATTACTCCTTTGATCAACGCTAACCACCCTACGATGGTGACTAGGATTGGCCATCCTGTCCATATGTTGTGATAACTGATGATGGCTAGACCTGTAATGGTTGCCATGAATCCGCCGACGTATAGTGCGGTCATTTCGTTATACATGTTGTCGAAAAACTTTTTGTAGTAGTTTTTGTTGAAGAGCATTCCGATTCCAACGGATAAATAAATGATAGTTAGGGCCCGTGCGACGAAGGTTGCAATGTCCATTTTGTTTTGGGTTAGTTTTTATACTCTATGTATATAGGTTGTGGGTTATGAAATCTTAAAAAAGTTTTCGATGATGGCGAAAGCGCTCTTTTTTAAATTCACTGCTATTCTTTTTTGGATTTAACTAGCTTTTTAGCGCTTTTTTTGGTTTCTTTTTTGATTGTTTTCTTCGTTTTTTTCTTTTCAGTTGTTTTTTTACTCACTGTCTTTTTTTTGGTCATGGTTTTGGTTTTTTTGGCTTTTGGTTTAACTTCTTTAAGCTCTTTTTTTGGCGTGCTCGTTTTTTTTGCTGCTGTCTTTTTCTTTGCTTTAGCCTTCTTTGGTTTAGTCTCTTTAGCTATTTCTTCAATTTTTGAGTCATCCTCCTTAGTTTTATTGATGATTTTTTCGGGGTCACTAAATTTAAACTCTAAATCTTCCTTATCTTCTTTTTCCACTAAAAATTCTCTTCGGGTCATTTTTTCAAGCAATACAATGATTTGGTCTAATTTTTTGTTGATTGAATCGACTCCATCGTTTGATGCTTTGGATTGAGGTAGTCGCCTAGGTTCAAATCCAACTTCTTTGTTGGCAGCAAAACAATTGCTGCAATAAATAGGCTTGTCACCTGTTGGGCGAAAGGGGACTTGGCATTGATTTCCACAGTCGGCACAGGTGGCTGCGTGCATTTGTTTTTCTTGAAAACGTGGTTTGTCATTGAAGCGCCTTGAGTTTCCGTGAGAATGACTTGAATCATTAGATCCTTTCACTCCCTGGAAGCAATCACTGCAGCGCACGGGTTTATTGCCCATGGGTTTAAAAGGAACTTGGCATCGATTGCCGCAGTCTGAGCAGGTGGCAGAGTAGAGGGTGGGCCTACTTGAACCTCCTTTTTTAGAGCCATATTTGTTTCTATTCGATCCACCACGACGGTCAAAGTTACCCATAACGATTGATATTAATTCATTAAATAGACTCATACGCTATTCTTATATGCTTGAAAAAGCAAGCGATACTTCGAATTAGCTCATTTTCAAAAAAACTGTTTGCTTTAATATGACTTACTTTAATCTATTTTTAGGCTATAGATCAGGTGTTGTAGATAAATTTACTAAACTGAGCAAATTACTTGCCTAATGGTTAAACCTTCGCTAAAATCGTTAGGCAAAATTCATGTGGTCCTCGGTAGCTCAGCGGTAGAGCAACCGGCTGTTAACCGGTAGGTCACTGGTTCGAATCCAGTCCGAGGAGCCAAATAGACATTTCAGAGGTCGAATGCCCCTCTTTCGTTTCTAATAAGCCTTTTTTAGCAGTTCGGATGGATTGGTACAGAATTTTCTCCTGTAAAAGTAATGAAAAGGGTTCTTCAAGTTGCACAGTCATTTTTTCACCTGTTCGGATGAATTTAGCTCCGATGGAGTTGAGGAAAATTCTCTTATCAATAAGGGTATCGGCTGTTTTATATTCACGGGATAGATTTCTGACTTTTTCAAAAAAAGCTTCACACTTGCTCAGCCAATTGTCTTTTTCATTGTCACTGTCAGCCAGTTGCTTTTTCCAGGCTTCAATGTTGGCCTTAAGAACCTTCTTTTTCTCCTTGTAGTCTTCGTCAGAAATCAGATCACCATTGATATTGCTTTCACTGAGCCACTTTGCTGTGAGGCGTTCAAGTTTCCCCTTCTCTTCGGCAATATTTTTATCAATCAGAGTTTGCTTGCCTGTTAACACTTTGTTCTCCTCAAGATAAGAGACTTTTAGATATTTCAAGGCCCAGGCTAAAATGCGGTCGGGAATACGAATTCTTTTGAGGGTCTCTATCATTTCTTCTTCCAATTTATCCTGGCGTATGTGCCTTTTATTACCACAAATAGCCTCTCTCCCTTTAGCTTTGGCGCAGCGATAGTAGTGAGTTTGCTTTTGAAATTCGCCACTCATAGGATGATCGCACTCAGGGCACTCAACTATTCCACTAAAGTGATATTCTCGTTTAATTTTTTTAGGGCGACTTTTACTCCTTAAGATTACCTGAATCTTTTGATGCTCTTCTTCAGTCATTAAGGGCTCATGAATGCCCTGATGAATCTCATCAAGGTATTTGAATTTACCTGTATAGAAAGTACTACTTAGCAAATCGATGAGCGATTGTTTGCATATCTTTTTGCCAGAGATTTTTCCTTTAATTCCAAGGTTAAAAGCTTCTTCTTGTAGCATAGGCATAGAGTAAGCCCCTGTTAAGGCTAGATCAATGATCTTTCGAATGAGTGGCCCTTCAATGGGGTCAAGCTCAATACGCCTTAAAGGACTATCTAAATCCTCAAGTATTCCTTGTTTTTGGCGGTCAAAACGCTTTCCTGAAATAACACCATTTCTATCTATATTAAGGTAGCCGTAGGGTGCTACTCCAGGATATTCGCCTTTTTCCAACTTGGTTTTCACATTGTTCTTCACGAAGGCACTAGTATCATCTGAGCTTTTTTTGGCCATGGCGAAGTGAATAGCCATCATAAACTTATCATCTCTGTTATTCAGATAGACTTTTTCTGGCGTACGAAGTTCTTTTATTTTTTCTTCATCAATTAGAGTAGTAATCAAGCCACCGTCCGCTGCATTCCTGGCCAATCTGGTTAAATGCCACGTCAACACTGCATTTGCCTCTCCATTTTCAATCCGTTCCATCATGGCATTGAACTTGGGTCGACCTCGCTTGTAGGCAGATTGACTTTCTTCAATGACTTCAACAATTTTTAAGCCTTTATTTTTAGCCACCTGCAAAAGATCACGCTTTTGTGATTCAATGGAAAGCGTTTGTTTATCCTCTCTATCTTGTGAGCGTCTGCAGTAAATGAAGTATTTCATTCTCTAGTTTTTTAATATTTTTTGTCAAAGTGGGCACTGTTGCAACCCACAAGTTATCCAAAAGATCTCTTGATGGAACAGTGCCCATTTTTGATATCAAAATAGATCAATTGGAAACGATAATGTGGGTTGCAACTAAATTATACTCCTCTAGCCTTTTCTTTCAATTATTTTTTTAACTTTATTTATAACCGTCTTTACCGTCTTTTGATTCACTGCTAACTATGACACTCCCCTCAGATCCGACGATACCGACGATTGTTTTTGTTATTTCTATCCCCCTGTCCTTGATTCCCTGCTCATCTTTCAAGCGCTTTATTGAAATCCCTGCCTGCTTTAGGTTGGGTAATATTTCATTGAGTCTTCTGGAGAGTATGTTGGGAGCCTTGGGCCAATGCTTGGCACTTGTATCCAAGCTTAGGTCAAGTGCGACTTCTTCCAAGGCTTTTAATAACTGACTTGAGCTACCACACCATTGATTTTTATCTTTCATAAATTCCATGACCGCTGTGGCAATCGGTGCTCCCTCCAAGACTTCCTGATTCTGCTCGTTTATGTTTGCCTTATAAGCTTCAAGAAATTTCTCTCCACCGATATTTAGCGCTTCTGCAATGGCATAGCCCCAATGAGCAAAATCAGCCATCCTTGGAAGTTTTTTTAGCTTAACGGTTGGATGGATTTTCATGGCTTTTGATAGAACTTCAAACATTCCGGTCATGATTGATCCACGTGCTTCTTCAAACTTTTCCCAAAATTCCCGTTCGGTCATTCGTTCTGATTCAGCAATTCGTTCTAGCTCAAATAAAATAGATCGATCTAGGAGGTCAGGCTTTTGAGCCACCACATTGATTCCATTAAGACCGATACACCTTCGGTAGGAATAAATGAAGTCATCATCGTCTGTAAAAAGCTTCCTCTTTGAGCCACCTTCACCAGTCACTGCACGGCAGAGCATGTCCGAGACGCTGCTTGATATAGCTTGAATGTTGTCATAGTAAGCAGCATAGTGATGAGACAATTGTTGAATGAGCTCGGTGGTGTTCTTTGGTAAACTCATGACCTCGATGACTGAAGGGTCAATCAAGCGCTTTAATATCCTTGAAACGGTTGTTTTTGATGAGCCTTGAGGTCCATGAAAGACGGGGATGGGATGAGGAATATTTGGTACTAGGGCAGCCACTAGATACACCTGAAATAAAACTTTAGACTCCTCCTTCTTTAGTTTTATAAACTCTAAAACTAATCCCACTTTTCCGGGAGACTCAGAAATAACTTGTTCCTTTTGATGATTTTGCCTGCGAAACAAAATCGGAGGACTTTTTATGTCCCATCCGTCTTTAGTTATTTTTATTGCTTCACCTTTTTCATTGCTGAGGTCATACCAGACATCATTCTCATATGAAGCCACTCTGTTTTCAAGATGATATTTTTCGCCATCAAAATAAGCTCTTGCACTCAATAAGCCAATAGCATCTTTTAAATGGCATTCAGCAGTGCTTTTTCCTTCATTTTCCCAACGTAGCTTCATTAACCACAACTTAAAGCGTTTACTTTGTACTTTAAGAATAATATTAGATCCATTTTCTCTAATTTGAATATACGCTTCATTAAACTGATCATGAAAAAGGGTCGTGTCTTGCTCCAATATCATCTCTATCATAAAGTCGGCTATTGATACATTTTTATCTTCATCATCGTCTTTATTGCCTTTTTTCTTTGAATACTTCTTGCTATTTACCAGTACGCTTTGTGGCAATAGATCCTTGCAGTTTTCCTTTGTCCATTTAGCAATAGTGCCTTTGGAATGACCGTAGTATTCAAGCCACTGAATAAAAGTAGGACCGCCTTTTTTTCCTGACCCTATCTTTCCTTGCTCATCCAACCAGGCATCAGCGGGCTTGCCATTGACATAAATGTACTCACCGCCTGTTGATCTTTTACGAAAAGTGATGACTTCGCCATTAACCATAGATGTTCCTGAGAGTCTTTCAAGAACAGTCTTGTTGTCTAATTGAATGACTGCTTCCCAAAAACCATCCCCTTTTTTATTTACGTTTTTTGTGGAAGGTTTAACCTGTTTTTTTATTTCTTGATATGGAAAGGCTTTTATCATCTGAGCTTCTGTATACTTCGCTCCATAATTTTCTAGCTCGATGGTTACAAAATAGGGTTCTTCTTTATTGTGATAGAAACCCGGAATTCTAAGCGGTCTGCTATTATCCTTGCAGGCTTTATCAGAATCAAAAAAATGGATTACCCCTCTTATAATTTGGTCAAAATTTTCAACGGTTCCATCTTGGGCAAACCAATAGGTATGGAGAGAATTTCTTGTTTCAACAACAGCAGATGGCTTTAATGGGGAATTTTCTATCTTCTTCCACTGTTCTTCCTTGGGAATGCCATCAATTTCCATAAACCAGGTATTTATACCCTCGCAGAGATCTTTTTTTCTTGCCTTTGTGAAGCGATTGGAAGCAAAAAAGATGCCAGCCCCTCTTAAATTCAATTCAGTGAGCTTGTTGCTATCAAATTTTAAAGGTGAGCCGTGTTTTGTGAGCTTTTTATCTTTAATAGGCCTATCATCAAAAGTTTGAATGTAGTGATTTGGAAAGTTTAACAAAAAACGATTAGTAAGGTCGGCATAATCCTTTATAGCCTGAGTCAGTAAGAGCTTTTTGATTTTAAGCCTGTTTTCATTTAAATATTTCATTTTAATTTAAGTTAAAAATAAGTTGAAGTAAGGTAATAACTCTGTTAGCTTGATCTCCAGCCTGCTCTTTAGAGATTTTTTTGCTAAATTCAGCAAAGTACTCTTCTTGATATTCTTTGATGGCCTCAGGAGGGAGTTTCATTTATTGCTTATAAATTTGTTTGATTGAGGACTTGACGAATCTGGCTGGTGAGCTCCCTTGCCTTCTTTGAATAAGCGATAGGCTCGATTCTTAGATCACGATTCCAAAAGTCTGAAACTAGCGCTTGAAGTTCAGAAGAATTTTCAAAAATAGCCAAGACACGCCTTGAGATGGGAGCCTCCTTCTTAAATTGACTCACCTGAAAACCCGAGGTGCATAGGGCACAGATCAATGAAAATTCTGGTGTGACAAATTGCTTTTGGTTTAGTTGGTCATCTTTCATAAATAAATTGATTCATTAAAAAAACTTGAGCTTTCTGAGCCCAATTAAATCAGCTTATTTTTCCCCATGTGCTTCTGACGGACAATTTAGGACAAAAAAACTAGTTCAAATCGACTGTTTTTAGCTCCAACAAAAGCTTTTCTAGTTTCTTGACGTCAATATTTAATTTTTCAGCATTTTCAGCACTAAGGTTATTCCTCAGTTTTATATTCCATGTGGAGGAATCAATGAACATTTTTCTTAGCTCACCCTTGAAGTTCAAACTATTTAGAATTTGAGTTACCCTGGTGCTTCCTAAGCTTAAATCTTGCTTCTCTAAATATGCTTCAAGATCAGTTGTCTTCGTCATCTTTCCACGATGCTTAAAGAGATATTCCATCATATAATCAGGACGACTGGCAAAGGTGGGCTCACAAACGATGTATTTATCATTCAGAATAACTCTTCCTCCCTCTTCACGTTTTAAGCGATAAGATTTACTACGTTCATCTTCTTCTTTCTTTTGAATTTTATTATTCATTTCACTCATAAAGATTTCATGCACCTCCAAAATAAGATGCTTATAATCAGTGCGTAAAAATATATTTTGATTATCTGCAGTCCCACTTTTAGCCTGTCTATATAGCTCTGAAAAAGGCGAAAGGGCTCTATGTCGCTTTGATAGCTCATCATAGGCACTTGTTGGCTTAATTCTTGGTTTTTTCCCACTGGCACGCTCTTTTTCGTACTTGATAACTCGGTTCACTAGTTCTAAGTCACTGTATTTTCCCCATATATAAGTAGCACTGTAATCAAAAATAACTCTTCTATCACGTACGCTTTCATCTTTTTTAAGGAGCTTATCTCGCTCTTTTAAAATGTTGTTTTTGAGAATACTTTCAAGGGTTGAGTGGGATTTAACGTAGTCTATGTATTCAGAGATTCGAGTCAAGGTAGAACCAATATGGTCCGCTTCGATGGCCTCTAATACCATTTCGTATCTTTCCTTTAAGCCAGATTGGATGTCAATCAGGTTTTGTAATTTCATTTTTGCATTAATACATTTTACACCCCTTATTCTACCTTTTTTGGACGTTTCTATAAAAGAAAATAGTTTCTTTAACACTTAAAAAATAAACCAAAAACCGCTATAATAAAGGCAATTGTTATGTTTAAACACAAATTTCATGGCTCATGGAAATATTGGAAATCAGAACGCTGTTGGCAATCGAGGTGGTGGGAGAAAAACAGCCATTCAAGAAAGAAGAGATGTTGAGTTTTTTAGAGCCATTTGGAATGGTGAATTTAGCGAGGCCAAGCTAAAAAGGATCATTAAAAGTGGAAAGTATGGATCTAAGCATGTCTTTGCGGCTAAGTGTATGGCTGGTAACGCTAGGGCTTTGAACAAGTTGGTGGATAAGCTCTATCCAAATGGGATTGGTGCTACCGTAGTCACCAGCAAGTCTGATAACTCAAAAAGCCCTAGTTTGAAGGAAAGAGAGGAGATTAGTCAGTTGATAGAGGAAATGTTTTGAAAGCCTACTTAGCAAAAAGGGCATCAGCCTTTTACGACTGATACCCTTTTTGATCCTAGACTTACTCAATCACACACTCCCTCAAAATCACATTGATCAAAAAGTCTGGATTCTCACCTCGCATAGTGATAGTTTGACCGGCGCTGAGCTTGGCGGCTTTACTAGTCTCCCCATCAGCTAACATACACTGAACTGAGCCTATGATATTATCTGTTTTCAGAGATACATACATATCATCTAGAATGTCTTTGCCAATCTCTTTAATTGTGCCAGTAACTAGAATTTCTTCACCTTCGTATTTTTCATCAGCTGCAATTTCATTGCTGTCATATTCATTGTAGAGGTCTTTGGCTTGTATAACCTCTTCTTTGGGCTCTGGAGTAGGAGTGGGGACTTGAACCTCCTCCACCACTGGCTCAATCTCCTCAGCATGTTCTTCTTCTGTTGGCTTCTCCTCCTCAGTCTCGGCACCTTCGCCCATTTCACCTCTTTCCTCCTCACAAAGAATGTAGCAAGCTTCAAAGCTGAAGTTTTTGACTTCACCAGGCCAATTTAAGAAATCCTCTACACAAGAACTACTACATTCTTCACTAATAGGCTTGCCCAAATAGGTGAATTCCTTCACAGGTTTAGGCTCAGTTTCAGTCTCGGTCTGAGCGTCATCATTTACTAACGTTTCAGGTTTATCTTCTAAATCAGTAGGGTTTGATGTACCCACTGTAGCTCCAAAGGCCACTACTGCCACAACAATCACCCCTGCTTTGATTCCTCTTGATAAATTAAACTTCCAAGCGTTCATCAGCCATTTTTTAGTAGGCGGTAAAAGTACTACCCCCATAATTATTAAGGCGATGCCCGGGATGGGTTCTGAAAAAATAGTTCCTACTCCAACTAGTCCGAGCAAGGCTCCGAAGATCCAGCTGAGGATGAGAAGAATTGTTGAGGGTTTAGGAGGTGGGGTTTGATTGGTCATTTTAGTGAGGTTAGTGATTAATGAAACGCACAAAAGAGGGCGTCTAGGACACCCAAATCACTTTCTCGCAAAGAGCAGCCGAATTGGCTAGACGCCCACCTCTGAACCAATTCTGGTTGAGATGAGCAAATAGCCCTTTGCGAATAAAGAATGATGATTTTGGGTGTCGGGCACACTCTACTACAGGCACCATAAAAAAGAAAGCTAGAAATCTCAACGAACTGCCTGTCTCCAGTCGATTAGATACTCAGTTCTTACCTAAGGGGGCGAGACCTAGATATCGCTGAAATTTGAGCGCATGATTATGGCTTCTTGTTCACTTTTTCTTGAGTTCATCAAGATCCAAATTTTACTAGCTCAATCAGATCTTCATTAATTAGTTTGTTTAGGTTTATTCTGCTACCATTTCGCTCTTTTTTAAACATATATGTAAGAGTATTTGTTTTTGAATCATAGCTCATTCCATCTGGTAGCATATCTTTTAGGATCAGCTGAGCTTCTTTTTTATTCTTTTTAAGAGTTTCATCCTTAGTATTTTTTGGGTAATAATAAATCATGCCTGACATAAATTTAGGGAGTCTTTCACCGATCATTTTTAGAATTTCCTTTTGAAACTTTGTAATCTTAGAGCCTTCAGTAAAAATACTGAAGCCAAAAATATGAAAAAAACTCCTTATTGTCATCGGGTAATAACCGCGCAGGTTTTCATCAATTTTATTTTTAATTAAAATTTCCAATCTACTATTAATACCCTTAAAAACTTTCGATTGCTGCTTCAAAATATCGTGATATGTCAAATAATGATTACGTTCAAGCCAGCCCCTGTCTGTTTTTGAGTGCGGCTCTAAACAAGCGTAAATACCTTGTGCTAAAGCACCAAAAAAATTGCACCTGTCTTCAAATTGATTGTATTCCCCCTTTTTATTAAGTGGAATCTTTGGAATTTCATCATAGTACTTTAGAATTCCTTCTTCATTTTCTTGAATTGGAAACTGTAGGGAATTTGCTGGTGAAAAATAGCTTAACTCTCCAGTATCAGTATGTTTAGTTAATCCTGCAATTTTCAACAAACCATGATAAAGAGCATATGAATACTCGATATTTACTTCAGTTATTGAAAAAAATGATCGTACTGCCTCTTGCCAAAATTTAATAAAATTATCCTTGTACTGTTCTGAGTGCCCATAGCCAACATAATGTGAAAAAGAGTTACCTAATAATTCATAATTAGCAATGAATGAGAATTTTTTAAATAAATTGTAGGTAATTACCCTTGTTTCCCCAAGTCCATGCAGCTGCATTTCACGTACCAGAATGGAATCATGGCTCAATAATGATTGATTGATCAAGCATTGAATAAACTCTCTGCCTTCATAAGTGAAGCCATGTAAATCTCTGAACGATACAATTATATTTTGAAGTGTAATTGGTTCTTTAGTAGCTATAAATTTGCAGAATTTAGGTTCCGTAAGGAGAAGGATTAAGCTACTTGCACTTTGCTTAATCCACTCATCTTTTGAGGTTAGAAACTGAGTTAGGTCGTCTATAAAGTAGCCTAATTCTGAAGCCAGAGCTTCATGGTTTTCAACACTTTCATATGCAAGCATTCTCAAGCTAATACTATAAAGCTTGGCTAAATTCTTACCCTTACCAATTCTTTTTATAGGCTTAAGGGCAATGGTTATTAGTATTAAAATTGAAATTAGAAATAGTAAGCCTCCGATGATTTCCCAAAAAATTGTATAGCTTATCAAGGGTAAATATGGACCAGGTATATAGGGCAAAAGTGCCGCTATTAAAACTGCAACTAAATTTAATACAAAAAGAGTGATTCCAAATCGCTTAGTTCTGATTCTGAAAGCAAGGCGTAATTGGTGTATGGGCTTAAGCAATTGCTGAAGAACTAGTACTACGGCAATAAGTGCTAATGCAGCACCAAGGCCATAGACTGAATACTCATTGTTAAAATAATCTGTACAATAGTCCAATGATTTAAGTCCCAAGCAGTAATTTATGGAAAAAATGTTAAGATTATATTTTCAGAGTAATACTAGGTTTTTTTCTCAAATTAAACAACCAAAGCACACAAGCCTACAAAGCTTGTGCACGAGGCGACACTTTGACAACTCTCCCAAATTCATATAACCTACCCCCCAGGATAGGATATTAAACCAATCTATGAAACAAGCATTCAAAAAGAAGACCATCACACAGCTCAAAAGAGTGCAAGGAATGCTCAAAAAGGTTGTTTCAATGGTTGAAGAGGACAAATATTGCATTGACCTGCTTCAACAAAGCCTGGCCGTCATAGGCTTGATGAAAGGAGCCAATAAAATGATCCTAGAAAATCACCTAAACGCGTGCTTTAAGACAGGTATGAAATCAGCCAATTCAAAACGGCAACAAGAATTAATAAAGGAGCTTTTACATGTTATTGGCAAAGCCTAGAACAATGAAATCAATCACTTTAAAGAATAGGTTTTCTATCAAAAGCATATTTTTAGTGATGGTTTTGATGATTTCTGGTTTCTTTGGTCAATGTATGATGACGGTCAATGCAATGGCCATGGGTCATCAAATGACTCAAGATTCAGAAATGGCCGGATGTGATGGGGTTTGTAGTGTTGAAGACACGAGTAACAAAGAAGAGTTTGCCTTATTTAAAACTGATCCACCCGAGCCAAAGTTGCCCATAAACAATTTTATCAATGAAATGTCGGTGGCTTTCTTCTCAGTCAATAATAAGCGGTCACACCGGGCTAATTACATATCTTATTTACCACCAGGGACTCACTCTTCTTATTTACCACCAGGGACTCACTCTGAGGGAATAAGGCTCCGTATCTAGAAAGCAGTTATTTTATCAACGTTGCTCTTTTTTGAGCTTTTTAATAATAAATAGCTGTTAACTATGAACAATCAAACAAATAATAATACCTTGGCTATTGCGATTACTTTCGCTGCAGTAGTCATTGCTGGTGCCCTCGTTTTCTTTGGTCTACAGATGCGAGATAATCCAGGGGTAGCAAATGCCAGCGAACAAGATCTTTCTCAGCAAATCGAAGAAGGCATTCAAGCCTACATTCAAAAACAAGAGGAGGAAGCTAGACAGGCTCAAATTGAAGCCAATAAACCTAAGTTTGTAGAAGGTGATTTCACCGACGACGATGCCATCCTGGGTGACCCTGATGCCCCTGTGACCATGGTGGAATTTTCCGACTATGAATGCCCTTTTTGCAAGCGGCATGCCACTCAAACCCTTCCGGAATTGACTCAAAAATACATTAATACTGGCAAGCTCAAATTGGTTTTCCGTGATTTTCCACTTGGGTTCCACGATCCACTTGCTACAGAGCAAGCCATGGCTGCCGAATGTGTTCGTGAACAAACTGATGATGAGACTTATTTTGCCTATCATGATCTGATTTTTGAAACCACTAATTCTAATGGAAAGGGTATGCAAAAAGAGCAGCTTTATGAACTGGCTGAGCAAGTTGGAGCGAACAAAGCAGAATTTTCTGAGTGCTTAGATAGTGAAAAATACAAGGATGAAGTGGCCGAAGATTTAGC